>CACXDM010000001.1 GCA_902766435.1 uncultured Erysipelotrichaceae bacterium
ACGTTCCTATACATCGTGTCCCTCTGCGGATGCTTGGCTCGCTTCTTTTGCAGGAGCTTCCGAAATCTTTGTCATGACTGTCACAAGCGCTCTTTCCGGCTCTTACAACAGCGCATGCATGGCAGCTGACATGTACCGTGAGGAACATCCCGGCGCAAAGATTTCCGTCATAGACTCCCTCTCCACAGGCGCAGAGGAAATTCTGCTTCTGCTGAAGCTGAAAGAATATATTCTGAGCGATGATTCTTTTGAAGAAGCAGACCGGAAAATCCGTGAATATCTTACCAGGACACGTCTGTTCTTCTCATTCTTTTCACTGCATAATCTCAGCCAGAACGGCCGTGTAAACAAAGCCGCGGCTGCAGCTCTGTGTCTGCTGAATATTTCCGTCATCGGCACTGCTTCCGCGGAAGGAAAGATCAGCGTCAACGGCAAGGCAAGAGGCGAAAAGAAATCTGTCCGCTCTCTGCTTCAGGAAATGAAAAATGCCGGATATCAGGGCGGCCGGGCAGTCATCACACACGTTGAAAATGAAAAGGCAGCCGGTTGTCTGAAACAGGCAGTCTTAAATGAATATCCCGGAGCTGAAATACTGATTTACCCTGCCCGGGGGCTCTGCAGTTACTACATGGAGCGCAGAGGTGTTGTCATCAGCTGCGAAACGGAAAAACACTGATCATACGTTTTGTTCCCCGGCTCTTTCCGCGCATTTCCCCCACTGTGCGGAAGGAGCTTTTTAGGTTGTAAAAAGCCTCCTGTCCGTTAACGGAAAGAAGGCTTTTATGATCTTCGTTAAGCTTTTCTGCCGTAAACCTTCAGAATGATGAATGTATTCAGACCTAGCATGACAATCATCATCAGAAGTGTCGAAACATAATTTCCCGACATATCGTACATGAAGCCGATCACGGAAGAGAAGAGCGCATTGGCAATCGTCCCTGCCAGTGAGATCTTCGGATAAGTACGGCTGTAGTTTTCCAGACCGAATGTATCCTTTGTCATCATGACAACGCCGACCGTACCGAGTGAATATGTAAGACCGAACAGTCCTGCGCCGACATACATCGCTGCCGGAGCGTGAACAAGCAGAAGGACAGCTGCGCCGCCGATTGTCAGCGCGCTGTAGAGAAGCAGAGACATTCTGCTTCCGAAACGGTCTGCCAGTGCTCCGAGAACGATCTTGCCTGCGCTGTTGCATACCATACAGATTGACAGCATCATCGCCCCGACGGAAGCCGCCATCGCATAGGATCCCGCAATTGAAGGGAAATGCTGAGGAAGAGCTGTTGCGCCGCATGCCATGAAGGAATAGATGACTGCCAGAACAAACAGTGCCGCCGGTACAGCCGAAGCCTTTTTCACTTCTCCTGTTTCCGCCGTCTGTTCCTTCTTCGCTTCCGGATCGTATCCGAGAGGAACCATGTTTTTTGTCTTAGGATGCAGACTCGGCAGGAAAAGAATTGCCGGGAGGTTCAGCACAACCATGACCGCCGCCGTAAACAGATAACCCGTACGCCAGCCGCCGCTTTCGATCACAGAGGAGATAATCGGTGAGAACAGCGCTCCCGCAAGACCGCTGCAGCTCATGACAATACTTGTCGCAAGACTGACATTTGACTGGAACCAGTTGTTGATGACCATGGTAACCATGACGAATCCCAGAACACCGCCGGCAAATCCTCTGACCGCATTGAGAATATACATCAGACAGATGTTGGAACACATTGCAAGCAGTGCCGTGGATCCCGCAATCAGCGCAGTTCCGGTAATCAGCAGCATCTTCAGCCGTTCTTCCTTCAGCAGCTTAGGCGCTGCCAGACCGCCCAGCGCGAATACGATATTGCAGATCGTAAGCGTCATACTGACGGTTCCTTTTAAGATTCCGAATTCTTCCGCGATACCGTTGAAGAACAGTCCTGCCACATTTGTCACAAGACCTACCGATGTCGCGATCAGACCGGACATCGCAGCCAGTATCAGAAGATACTTTCCTTTGATTTTACCCATCTTATTACCTCTGATTAAAGCTCCTCACCGTTAGATGCGATTACCTTCTTATACCAGTAGAAGGAATCCTTTCTTTCTCTGTGCAGGTCGCCGCTGCCGTCATTATGTTTGTCAACATAGATCAGACCGTAACGCTTCTTCATTTCACCTGTGGACGCGGATACAAGGTCCGTGCAGCCCCACATCGTATAGCCCATCAGATCGACACCGTCTTTGACAGCCTCAGCCATTGCTTCAATATGGCTGCGCATATAGTCGATTCTGTAGGAATCATGGAACCTGCCGTCTTCACTTCTTTCATCAACGGCGCCGAGTCCGTTTTCAACGACCATCAGCGGAACCTCGTATCTTGCATAGAATGTATTGAGCAGAATACGCAGTCCCTTCGGATCAATCTGCCAGCCCCACTCGGAAGCCTTGAGATACGGATTCTTCACACCGGCAAACATGTTGCCCTGCGCTTTTGTGACATCCGGATCGGCGGATGAAGCGGAACTCATGTAATACGAGAAGGAAAGGAAGTCAACTTTGCCTTCCTTCAGGATTTCCTCATCACCGGGTTCGGTTCTTACGGTAATGCCGTTGTCCTCAAAGTAGCGCTTTGCGAAGTAAGGATAATGACCTCTGACCTGAACGTCGGCGCAGAAGTACATACGCAGATTCATTTCATCATTCATTGCCTTAACATCATCGGGATTGCATGTGTATGCATATACCGGATGACCGATTGTCATCATGCCGATTTGGAAGTCAGGATTGATCTCATGTCCCTTCTTAACTGCCAGTGCGCTTGCGACAAACTGATGATGAAGTGCCGTAAAACGGTCATTGACTTCTTCCGGTGTCTCCTGAATGCCGAACATCGGCTTATGATCGATACCCGTCATGCCGAGACTCAGAATACGGCCGGAGGACTGAACGCCGTTGTTGATCTCATTGAATGTCAGCCAGTATCTGACTTCATCCCTGTATTCGTTAAACAGTGTCTCCGCATAACGCATGAAGTGACCGATGACTTCTCTCCCTGCCCATCCGTTGTACTTCTCGGAAAGACCCCATGGCAGTTCGTAATGGGAAATTGTCACAAGCGGTTCAATATTATACTTCCTGCATTCCGCAAAGACATTGTGATAGAACGCGAGACCCTTTTCATTCGGTGTCTCTTCCATGCCTGTCGGATAGATTCTCGACCAGTTGACGGAAAGACGGAAACATTTGAATCCCATCTCACCGTAAAGAGCGATATCTTCCTTGTAATGATGATAAAAATCAACTGCTTCGTGTGAAGGATAATAGACTTCCGGATCAATCTCCCTGTCCCATAAACGCGGACTGTCGACTGTACCGCCGCGGATATGATCGGGAACCGAAGCACCCTTGCCGTCTTCGTTCCATCCTCCCTCAAACTGATTCGCTGCTGTAGCACCTCCCCAGAGGAATCCTTTCTTAAATGTCATATTTGTTTTCTCCTGTACACTTAAATTGTATTCAAAGAAAATATGCATTACTAATACTTTTGTTTACTTCCTATCCATGCTTAAAAAGCATGAATAAAAGAGACAGTTATTTCTGTCTCTTCCATTCGTATTCTTTAAAGCTGTGAAGTATCACCGTTTGCGGCAATGAGTTTCTTATACCAGTAGAAGGAATCCTTCCGCATGCGGTTCAGTGTTCCGTTTCCTTCATCATCAACATCAACATATATGAACCCGTATCTCTTGCGGATCTCACCGGTACCGGCAGAAACCACATCAATGCATCCCCATGTTGTGTAGCCGATCAGATCAACGCCGTTTTCAATTGCTCTGTCCATTGCCCGGATATGTTCACGGTAGTAATCGATTCTGAACGGATCATGTATCGAACCGTCTTCCTCCACCGTATCATAGGCACCGAGTCCGTTTTCGACGACCATCACCGGCTTTTCATAGCGGTCATAGATCATTTCGAGGTAATACTGCAGTCCTTCCGGATCGGTTGACCAGCCCCAGTCACTGTAGTTCAGATAAGGATTCTTTGTACCGGTGGACATATTGCCGCCGACTTTTTCCAGACCGTCATCTGTCGTAACGTTCTGTGACATGTAATAGCTGAATGTATACATGTCAACTGTACCCTTCTTCAGCTCTTTCAGATCCTCTTCCGTAATATCAAGATCCTTCACATGATATGTATCCCAGATCCGCTTTGCGTAGGAAGGATATTTACCCCGGCACTGAACATCCGAGCAGTAGAAGATCTTTGTCTCCCACATATGTCTGTTCCACATGATGTCATCCGGATCACATGTGGCAGGATAATAGCAGATGCCGCAGATCATACAGCCGATCATGTTTTCCGGATCAATCTCATGTCCGATCTGTACTGCCTTTGCGCTTGCGACAAACTGATAGTGCAGCTGCTGTATTCCTTCCTGATAACGCCATTCCGGAATAGAGCCATCACGCACCGGCTGAGGCATTGAGTTGTTGATCTCATTGAATGTCAGCCAGTATTTCACCAGTCCCCTGTATTCCGTAAAACAGGTCTTCGCAAAACGGACATAGAGATCAATCAGTTTACGGCTGTTCCATCCGCCGTATGTTTCCTCAAGATAAAGCGGTGTATCGAAGTGCCAGATGGTAACCAGCGGTTCGATATTGTATTTTCTCAGTTCTTTGAATACATCACGGTAATGTTCGACACCCGCCTTGTTGGGTTCTTCCTCAATTCCTTTTGGAAACAGACGTGACCAGGAAATGGACATCCGGTATGTCTTGAATCCCATTTCCGCAAACAATGCGATATCTTCTTTGTATCTGTGATACTGGTCGATCCCTTTGTGATTGGGATAATACTGATCTTCCAGCACGGCGTAATGTGCGCCTTCAGGCAGTCTGTCATGTTTCTTCTTAAAGCCGGGTTTGCCGTCTTTATCAATGAATGTGATGTAACGCGGTGTATTCACTGTTCCGCCTGTCGTCACATCGGTCAGAGCAGGTCCCCTGCCGTCTTCATTCCAGGCACCTTCACACTGGTTGGCAGCGGTCGCTCCGCCCCACAGAAAATTCTTCGGAAAGCTCATGATATATTATCTCCTTGCTTTTTCTATTATATCCTCACCGTGTCGAATCCCGTTCAATAAGGGATACGCTGATGACATTTTCCTTCTGTACTTCTTTTCCTTCAATCAGATCAAGAAGAATCCCGATAAACTCTTCACTGTTCTGCAGATGTCTGCTTTCTGCTTTTCCTTTTTGCAGAAACTTCATGTTTTCATCCATCACAGCATACTTGACAGATGAACCGCCGACATCAATCACAAAGTACTCCATGCCTTTTCTCCTTTCACTCAGCTTTGCCGAGACTGTAGATCAGCCAGTCAATATGCCGGATTTCATCTTCCTTCATGTGAATTTCCGCAAGCAGAGATTCCCTGCCTTCATGAAGCAGTTCCTTTGCCTTCGGATAATTGCCGGTTTTCACACACGCCCTGATTTCCTTCTGACGCATTTCCGGCAGTCCGGTTTCTTCAACCGCTGTAACAATCATTTCTTTTCTCATCGCACTTTTACTATAGAAGCAGTTTTGAGATATTTGAAATATTTGTTAATTATCTCTGGTTATTCTCTGTTAGAATATCTGTAAAGAGGTATGATATGGAACTCCGTGTACTCCGTTATTTTGTTCAGGTTGCGCGTGATGAAAGCATCACAAAGGCGGCTCAGGCCCTGCATATTTCACAGCCGACACTGTCAAAACAGATCAAGGATCTGGAAGCCGAACTGGGTGTAAAGCTGTTTGTGCGCACCAATTACTCCGTCCGTCTGACAGAAGACGGAATCAGACTCCGTCTGAGAGCTGAGGATATACTTGCCATGGCCGATCAGACCATGAATGAATTCACACGGAAGGACAGCACTGTTTCGGGAGAACTGCGGATCGGCGCTGCCGAAGGTGAAGCGGTCAGACTGCTCGGAAAAGTCATGCATGAACTGTCGGAACCTTACCCGGGAATCACCTATCACATGTATGCCGGTGATACGGAGATGCTGAAGGAAAAGCTCGACAGCGGTTTTCTTGATTTCCTGCTGATCGTGGAGGATCCGGATCGGCGCAGATACCAGAGTATCGAACTGCCGGTGGATGATGTATGGGGTCTGGTGATGAAAAGAGAAGATCCGATGGCAGAAAAAAAGACCATCAGTCCTGATGATCTTACAGGTCTCCCTTTGCTGATATCACGTCAGGCAATGCATCAGGATCTTGCCCGTCTTTTCGGGCCGAACGTGCACCGTATGCATTTCGCAGCCACATATGATCTGTGTCACAACGCTTCTCTTCTGGTGCAGGAGGGATTCGGTTATCTTCTTACATTCGATCATCTGGTTGATCTTTCCGAACGGTCCGGTCTTGTATTCCGGCCGCTCAGCCCTGCTCTGCGGACACGTTCCCACCTGATTTACAGAAAGTATCAGATCTTTTCCGAAGCAGCCGAACTGTTTCTGAAAACACTTGAGAATCATCTGGCCGCAGAATGACAAATAATACATTAAGGAGTCCGGCATGACACAGGAAGAAATGAATATACTCGTCCCGCAGAAACTGCATGAAATCGAAGAAAAAGATAATATGGAAGTTCTCTGGGCATGTGAATCAGGAAGCCGCGCCTGGGGGTTTGCCTCAGCCGACAGTGATTTTGACGTGCGCTTCATCTACCGCAGAAAACCACCGTACTATCTGAAGCTCAATCCCGGAAGAGATGTCATTGAACTTCCGGTTGATGATACCTGGGATGTCAGCGGCTGGGATCTCGACAAGACACTGAAGCTGCTTGAGCGCTCAAATCCCACGCTGTATGAATGGATGAATTCACCCATCGTATATATTGAAACAGATTTCAGGAAAAGACTGCAGCCGCTGATGAGGGAATGCTTCTCGGAAAAGAGAATGCTTTATCATTATGTGAATACCGCCAAAAGCAATATGAAGCATCATCTCGCATCTGATCATGTTGTGCCGAAAAAATACTTTTATGTCCTTCGTCCCGTACTTGCCTGCAGATGGATCATGAAATACCACAAGGCGCCGCCGGTACTGTTTGAAACACTCCTGAATGAGGTCCTTCCCGAAGGACTGACCGTAACCGTCAGTAAACTGCTGACACTGAAGATCAGCGGTCCGGAAAAAATGACCATTTCCCCCATTGAGGAACTCAGCACCTTTCTCACTGATGAAATCAGGAACATCGAAGCATATCTTTCCGCGCTTCCTGAGAATCCTGATGATCATTGGGATGCGCTGAACCGCTTCTTCCTGCAGGAAACCGGTCTTGGTGAATTCGCCGGATAACAGAAAAAACGTATCCGTACGGATTATTCCGTCAGATACGCTTTTTTTTACAGTTCCCTCATCCTGAATACGATCGCCTGATACGGCTTCAGTCTGAGCTTCATTCCATCCATGTCAGCCTCTTCATAATTGTTGATGAGTATATCGGAGCCTTTCAGCCAGTTCGGCAGAATACAGGAAGCCGGACGCCTGCTGAAATTACCGATGACATACAGTTTTCTGTTTTTCCATGTACGGCTGTAGGCAATGATCTGTCTGCTCTGCTTTTCGTATTCCTCTGTCTTACCGTATACGGCAGTTTCATTTTCCTTACGCAGCGCAATCAGCTTCTGATAAAACCGGTAAACGGATTTATCACTCTCCATGTCCTTTTTGATATTGATGCTGCGGTAAAGAGGATTGACACACTGCCACGGTTCACAGCCCTTGTTGAAGCCGCCGTTTACCGAATCATCCCATGCCATCGGAACCCGGGCATGATCCCTTGCGCCATAGCGGATAAAGCGGAAGGCAAGCGGTGAAGGAATACCGTAGCTGACCATCAGGTCATGCACGAAGTGACTGACCGGATCCTTCATTTCGTCCATGTTCTTAAACGGTGTGTTGACCAGTCCCGCTTCCTCACCCATATAGATAAACGGCGTTCCGAATCCCATAAAGGTAATCACCGCCAGCATTGTCGCCGCCTCATAGCGGTATTTTGCTGTGCTGATGGAGAAACGGCTGATGCTGCGGACATTGTCATGATTCTCAAGAACCAGGGTATTCCATCCGCCCTCATAATTCATGATCTGAGGCTGAAGCAGTCCTTTTTTAAACTGCAGAAGATCAAACGGCTTCCGGAAGAATTTCTTACCCCTGATATTGTCGGAATCAAGATGTCCGAAACTGAAGATCGCATCGAGCTCTTTGTTTTCAGCCCTGACATATTCACGGGCATTCCTTTCGGAAGGATGGAAGGATTCACCCACCGTGAAGGTGTCATACAGTGAGAATGCCTTTTCATACATCTCCTTCAGGAATTCATGCATACGCGGCCCGTCCACATAGTACGGCGCGCCTTTCTGGAATGAATCCTTATTATGATCATCTTCAAACGGATACACTTTTGAAAACATGTTGAAGACATCAAAGCGGAAGCCGTCCACTCCCTTTTCCAGCCAGAAATTCAGAATATCAATGATCTCTTTGCGGACAGCGGGATTCTCCCAGTTCAGATCTGCCTGTTCCACACAGAACAAATGCAGATAAAACTCGTCCGTATCGCCGATCCTCTCCCAGGCGCTGCCGGTAAAGGTGGATTCCCAGTTGGTCGGCGGAAGCAGTTTGTCTCCCTCTTTTCTGCCTTTGCGGATAATATAATAATCCCTGTACGGGGAATCGGGAGATGAAAGCGCCTCGCGGAACCAGCGGTGTTCGGTGGAGGTATGATTGACAACCATATCCATGATGACTTTCAGACCTCGTTTATGGCACTCTTCGAGAAGTCTTTCAAAATCTGCCATTGTGCCGAACTTTTCATCAATTGCCCGGTAATCACTGATGTCGTAACCATAGTCATAATCCGGTGACTGATACAATGGTGAAAACCATACTGCCGTTACACCAAGGTCCTTAATATAATCCAGTTTTGAAATAATGCCTTCAATATCGCCCCATCCGTCATTGTCGGAATCCATGAAGCTGAAGGGATAGATCTGATAAACTACTGCTTCCTTAAACCATTCCGTTCTCATGTTATTTTTCCCCATATACTTTTCCGCCAGTCTGTAAGCAGGAAGAAACCAGGCCGAAAATGTTTCCGGATATTCCTGTGTTTCCTCTTCAAGCTCTTTTCTTGTGATCCAGCGCAGTTCATTGATTTCCTCAGGATTGAATGCGTTCAGCGGAATCTCATCCCTGTCTGCCTTCAGCAGGAATACATGATCCACCTCATGTTCGGAAAGACCGTCAAACTTCGCTTCGTAGGTAAATCTGCCGCATTCCCTCAGCTCAGCATCCTTCAGTGCCATCAGATCAATTCCCGTTTCAAAACGGAGTCTTTCTTCTGCAGCCTTCTTTGTTTCTTCGCCGGCTCTTGGATGTGAGCAGCATGTATTTGACCAGAGACCGCCGGAATGATATTTCCCGTATGCCCGCCTCTGCAGAAGGACCTCATCCCTGAGAGGATCATAGACAAAGACCGAAAACGCCCGGTGCAGCTGTCCCTTAATGTGTGTCTCCATCTTTTCACCTGTGCCGGTAACATTGTCATTCTCATCGACCCAGATCAGCATTTCTTCCATAATCGTTTCCTCACTCAGCCTAATTGTACGTCACCGCTTCTGCTGATCGTACGCTTAAGCAGATAAAATGCAAACAAAGCCGCAAGTCCTTCCCCAACCGGCAGAGCCGCCGCAAGACCGGTTTCCCCGAATAATCCGTCAAGAATAAACATCAGCGGGATATACAGAACAATTTCCCGGACAAAAGCATGAAGCAGTGTTTCCCTGCCCTTGCCCATTGCCTGCATGCAGAATGACGTATGATAGTTCAGCATCTGAACCGGTGAAGCAAAACACCGGATCCTGAGAAACAAAGCCGCATAACCGATGGTTCTGAGCGCCGTTTCACTGTCAGCGGTTTTCGTACTGAGAAACACTTTTGTGACATCGGAGGCAAAGATCTGAAAGAAGATGATGCTTAAGCAGGAAATCAGCAGTCCGGCAAGCCTTGCCGTATTAATGGTTTCCTTCATTCTCTGATGATTGCCGGAAGAATAGTTGAATGCCACAATCGGCAGCATGCCCTGACAGATTCCGATATTCACCGCATTGGGAATACGCTCAACCTTCATGACGATTCCCATGCCCGCAAGAACAAGATCATTATGGCCGGAAGCGATGATATTCACACATATATTGGCCAGATCGAACAGTCCCGTCAGAAGAGCTGAGGGAATACCCACCGCAAACAATGACTTTCTTTCCGCCTTCCCGATCCGCAGCGCATCCTTCGGATTCATTGAAAGAGGAGCGTCTTTTCCCGCCTTCTTATAAGCATACAGCAGATACAGACAGGCAATTGTATTTGAGATTGTGGTTGCCGCAGCTGCACCGGTCACTTCCATTCCCGGCGGAAGAATGACAAACATGAACAGCGGATCAAGAAAACAGTTCAGAATTCCTCCCATACTGAGACCGAAGCTCGCCTTGGCGGAAAAGCCGGTATTTCTCAACAGGTGCGCGAGAGCCATGGAAAGAATTCCCGGCAGACTGCCGATTACGATGACAATCACCGCATAGCTGTGGGCGTAGCCGATCGTTGCGCTCGAAGCGCCGAGTATGCCAAGCAGCGGATCAAGGAAAATACCGACAAGAAAAGAATACAGAAGCGCAATACAGACGGCGCCGTATAAACTGAAGGAACTGACATATCTTCCCTCTTCATTTCTCTTCTGTCCCATCAGTCTTGCGGCAAGCGAACCGCCGCCTATGCCGAACAGATTTGACAGGGCAACATTCATCATCACCATGGTCAGTGTTACCGAAGTCGCTGCCATCATATAGGAATTGCCTGTTCTGCCGATAAAGAACGCATCAACCATGTTGTAGATCAGATTGATCACCTGACTGATAATGGTCGGCACAGCCATGGTCAGCAGTGCCTGCGGGACGGGTACTTCCGCAAAAAGTTCCTGTCTCGAATAGTCTTTTTTCTGTTTCATTTTCACCTCGCAGATGACCTGTCTATTATACCCTTACGGCGTTCAAAGAATCACAAAAGATAACATACTGATCAAAGAACCCGGAAAAAAACAGTGCCTGATTTCAGACACTGTTCTTTCTGTCTGTGTAAATGGTTCAGAGTATTTCGCCGTTGCTTTCGCAGACTTTCTTGTACCAGTAGAAGGAATCCTTTTTCTCTCTGTGCAGATCACCGTTGCCGTCATTATCCTTGTCTACGTAGATAAATCCGTAACGTTTCTTCATTTCACCGGTTGAGGCGGATACGAGGTCAATGCAGCCCCACATCGTATAGCCCATCAGATCAACACCGTGTTCAATGGCAATTGCCATCTGTTCGATATGCTTCTTCATGTAGTCAATCCGGTAATCATCATGGAACTTCCCGTCTTCACTCTTCTCATCAACTGCACCAAGACCGTTTTCCACGATCATCAGCGGAATCTGATATCTGTCATAGACGGTTTCCAGATAGTAACGCAGTCCCTTCGGGTCAATTGTCCAGCCCCATGCGCTCGCTTCCAGATACGGGTTCCGGATGCCGCCAAAGAGATTACCCTGTCCCTTTGTCATTTCCGGATCAGTGGAAACGGTATTTGACTGATAATACGAGAAGCTGTAGAAATCAACCTTGCCTGCCTTAAGGACATCCGCGTCTCTTTCAGCCAGTGCCTTCATCGCATCAACATCTGCACCATGTTCTGCCCAGTAGGAAGGGGCCCATGCCGGATACGCGCCGCGCGCCTGAACGTCACCGCAGTAGAAATTGAACTGACGGTCCGCCTCAAGAGCAGCCAGAACATCATCCGGACGGCAGCTGTAAGGATAGTTGGCAGAACCGGCAATCATACAGCCGACCATGTTTTCCGGGTCAATCTCATGCGCCTGAACAACAGCCTTCGCGCTTGCGACAAACTGATTATGCAGACCGACGAAACGTCTCTGCGGAACATCCCAGTCAGCGTTTCCGAACGTAATCGGCTGATCATCTTCCGGAAGAATACCGAGACCGTAGATCGCGCCCATGCCGGCAATCGTACCGCAGTTGATTTCATTGAATGTGAGCCAGTACTTTACCAGACCTTTATATTCCGTAAAGCACAGCTTTGTGAACTTCAGCCAGAGATCAATGATCACCGGATTGTCCCAGCCGCCGTACTTATGGGAAAGAGCCAGCGGGAATTCATAATGGGAAATTGTTACCAGGGGTTCAATTCCGCATTCCTTGCAGTGAATAAAGATGTTCTTATAGAAATCGATACCTGCCTGCAGCGGTTCTTCATCATCACCGTTCGGGAAGAAACGGCTCCACTGTACGGAAAGACGGAAGCACTTGAAACCCATTTCCGCAAACAGATCAATATCTTCCTTCCAGTGATGATAGAAATCAATCGCTTCATGACTCGGATAATACGTATCCGGTCTGACACCTGCGGGTGTGATGTAGCGGGGTTTGTCTACCGTTCCGCCCATAATGACATCGGGAACACTCAGACCTTTTCCGTCCGCATCAAATCCGCCTTCAAACTGATTGGCAGCGGTCGCGCCGCCCCAAAGGAAATTCTTCGGAAACTTAGCCATATTCATTATCTCCATCTGTTTTCTGATACATATATTATGCATGATTTTGATTATTATTTCATCCGTTTTGCCTGATGACGGACATACGTATTCATATTTCCTTCTTTACGGAAAACATGTAGAATATTTCAGGATACAGAACAGGTACATATATGCCTGAATGAACACTAAAGGAACGGTGATACATATGTCATTATGCAGTAAAGCAAAAGTACTCCCCGTGCTCGCCATACTGCTCGGTATTTCAGCAGCCGGATGTTCCGCACCGCAGGAAGTCAGTGAAGCAGTGAGTTATCCTGTCGAACACGAACATGAGTTCGGCGGTGTCTACATCAAGATTCCGATCGAGGATTTTCTCGCGTCGGGATTCAGCTTCGGAGACAGCGTCAGAGTGGAATTCTCAAACGGCTTTGTACTTGAGGATATTCCCTTCTACAACGGCTATTATGTCCCGGAAGGCGATCCGCTTCTGATCGGATATCCCGGCTATCCCTACATCAAAGCCGCAAACAACAACGGAAAAGATCTCTGGGATGAAGCGGGACTGAGTGAGAGCGATACGGCAGTTGTCCGCATGAATATTCCCGGAAAGTATCTGGAGATCATGAATCTGCGGGATATGCCGCTGATCTCGGACAGAAATGCTTTTGAAAGCGATGAAGTGTTTGCCTCCTTCCGATCACTCAGTGGCGGCAGGATGAAGGAAAACGTGATCTTCCGTTCTTCCTCCCCGGTTGACGATACATACGGACGGGCAAAGTACGCCAGCTCCCTGATGGAGAAATACGGCATCCGTTTTGTCATCAATATGACGGACTCCGTGGAGACACTGGAAAACCATCTTTCTTCAGACGGAGCGGAAAGCACCTATTACGCGCAGCTTTACAAAGAAGGTAATGTTCTGATGCCGCAGATCAACACCCGTTATGAAGAAAAAGAAAACAAAACCGCCGCTGCCAATGCCCTCAGAACGATGTGTCAGAAGGAAGGACCCTATCTGATCCACTGTTCCCTCGGCAAGGACCGCACGGGATTCATCGCCATTCTTCTGGAAATGCTGGCAGGAGCGGATTATGAGGAAATCGTCGAGGATTATATGATGACATACGACAGTTTCTATCACGTCACAAAGACAGGTTCGCCTTACAAATACAAGACTGTTGTTGATGAGGACTTTACCGGTCTCATCCGTCATATCGTCACCGATCCCTCAGTTGATCTTCAGACAGCCGATCTCTTCTCATGGGCTGAGAAATATCTGCGGGAAGGCGGCATGAGTGATGCGGATCTGGAAACACTGAAATCAGTGATCATGGAATAAACCCGGAAAAAGAGACACCTGTCTCTATTTCTTTACACCTTCACACCGGACACATAAGAAAAGAGACCATATACAGGTCTCCGTAATTATTGTCTGATAAATGCCTTGTCCTTTTCCGTCATATTATTGTCGGAAACATATCTCTCCACCTTCATGTGAAGATCGTACTTTTCCCTGAGCGCGCTGATTTTACCCATTACCGGGCTGTCATGGTGAATATCAATCGCTTCCTGGTTTTCCCATGAATCGATCAGCAGAACCGTTTCGGGATCTTCCATCGGGAAGAAATACTCATATCTGAGGTTTCCGGGTTCATTACGGATATACGCTACATTGCCGCTGTTCATCATCTCTTCGGCAAACTTTCTCGCTGTTCCGTTTTCTCCGGTGTAGTAAATGTTGACTGTAATACTCATCTTGCTGTTCTCCTTAGTCTTATGTTGTTATTTCTCTGTTTATTTTCACGGCTTCAGACTGAACCCGAAACCGCTGAAGCCTGTCACTCTCTGCATGCAAAACATCTCAGAAACGCGATGAACTGTTCTGCCGCCTTCATCATCGGCCGGTATTTCCTGAAAGCAATGACAGCTTCCGTTTCCAGCGGCGGATTCAGCTCTTTCTTCACGAGTTTTGTTTCATCGGTAAACGGCAGTGATCCGTCAACCATGAATGCGGCAGCGCCGGTAGTATATACTGCTTCGGCAGCCGTCGTACTGAGTGTGCTGTAATAGGATACGGTATACGGGTGCTTAGACGCATTCAGCCATTCACTGACAATCCCGCGGACATTTTCCCTTCCCGGCATGACGATCTCATGTGACTGCAGATCCTCACAGGATACAGATTCCCTGCTGCAGAGAGGATCATCAAAGCGCAGAAGGACAACCCATTTTTCCTTTTCCTTCAGACGGATCACCTCACAGTCGGACAGACGCGCCGGCTCCATCATCACCCCGATATCGATCAGTCCCTTGTCCAGCCTTTCACGGATTACATCCGCCGAAGACGTAAAGAAGCTGAAGTTTACCTTCGGATTCTCTGCCCGGAAACGCTCAGCTGCCGCAAACAGAATATGATTTGCGTGCAGTCCGCCTGTTCCGATTCTGATTGTTCCCTCAACCTCATCATAAACGGACAGTTCTTCCATTGTCTTATCAGCCAGACTGACAATCTCCTCCGCCCTGCTTTTGAGAAGAAGTCCTTCACTGGTGAGTGTAATCTTACGGGCACCTCTTTGAAACAAAGTGACACCCGTCTCTTCTTCCAGAAGGGCAAGCTGACGGCTCAAAGTCGGCTGGGTGATATGCAGTGTCTCTGCCGCACGGGTAATGTTCTCCTCTTTTGCGGCTGCGAGAAAATAACGCAGAACACGAATCTCCATTCTTGTCTCCTTATGATTCCCCTCATTAACCGTCTTCCCGGTACTTTGTTACTGAATCGCAATAATATCATTTGTCCGGAATCCGTTAATGATATGAATCACGCCGTTGTAGATCAGACCGAGGCAGTAGATAATCACCACGGTTGAAGGAGAATTACGGAAGAACAGGCAGCCGGCTGCCGCGGCAATGCTTCCCACTCCCCTCAGCATACGCAGTTTCCAGTGTCCCTCAATTTTCTTTGATTCCAATGCATTCAGGATATCGATAATCCCGGACAAAAACAGCATGGCAACCAGATACAGCAGGATATAGGTATTCGGCACCGATACAAGCGAATTGGCAAACAGACCGAGATCCGTGAGCAGGATTCCCATATACAGAATCATTTTACCGCCGGTCATGTTTTTTGCCATTGCAAAATAATAGACAAGCATCCGCAGTCCCGAGAAAATCAGAATCATGACGAAAATGACCATAATGACACCATATGCATCTTCACGGTATGTCAGAAGTGATGCAGCTATGGCAAGCATGAATAATCCGATCAGAATGGATTTGATTTTCTGCCATCTTGTCATTTCTTTCCGACCCCCAATTCCTCACCGACGATCTGCCAGTAATCCCTGATTCCCCGCAGTCCTTCAACTTTGTAATCAATGGAACGTCCGGCAAGAATACTGCCCGTGGAAAAAATCCTTGAAGTAACCATGCTCTTCTGGCTCATCGCCGCAACAAAAAAGCGTCCGAGACACGTGTTTTCCTTGTTTCCGTTCTCTGCTTCCCGGTATTCCTTCTGATAATTCATCAATGAGAAAGCCGGTATCTTTTCCCCGCTCAGAGATTCACCGAATTCCTGCCATGCATCTGCCGAACTGATTCTGCGGACGGTCAGAATATCCATTATCTTCTCTTCATACGGCTTTACGCTTTCCGTGTCATAAATATCCGTCTCAAAGATGCCGTCTTCCGACCGCAGATATTTCAGGGCATAGACCATCTGTGTGAAAGCATGATAATAATCCGAAGGATTGTCCTTCAGTATCTCACGGTACTCGTTCCATGCGGGGATGTAGATATAGCGCATGAAGCTGTAATCGGGAAGATGCCCTGCTCTTCCGTGTCCGAGATTCATGATTGAGTTTTCCGATACCTGATAGAGACTGGCGGTATACCTGCCGGTTTCCGGATCATCCGCTGCGGCCGGGTTATGACTGAAAACAACCGGTCTGTTTTCAAAACCGGATTCACAGGGAATCAGTTCACGGAAGTTATAGTCGGTGTTGTTGATGACGAGAGAAGGCGTTCCGGCAAAATACATATGCGCCCATGTATCCGCCAGAATATGCATCGCAAGACCTGCCGCCTCATATCCCTTTCCTTTGGCCAGCTCAACCGCTGCCTTCAGCAGCTCCCCGTTGGGACCGCAGATCAGCCGGTATTTGTTTCTGTATGTTCTGGTTCCCCTTTTCACGAGCGCATTCAGATTGCGCGGCAGAAAATGAAAGGATGCCCAGATTCTGGTAATATCCTGAAGTCCGAGAATATCCGTTCTCACATCGGCCAGTTCCGACTGCAGCTGTGTTGTTGCGGCAGAAAGCGGACCGCCGACTGTTCTCAGAAACGTACGCGAACAGAAATCCACCAGATTCGCGCTGTAACAGATCTTCAGTGCCTCCTCATGGGAATATCCGGCAATAACAGAGGCACAGTACGTTGCGTAATAATGAAAATCACCGTTCACTGCTGTCCCTCCTTTCCGATCCGTTTTTTCAGCCTGCGGGAAACAACTGCCCCCACAAATACTTCAATACAGATAAACGCAGTTGCCATGTCCATCAGGACGGCCAGCTGCGGAATCTCCGGCAGCCTGCTGATCTGTCCCGCAACGGCAAGCACGGCAAAAGCCATGATAATCAGCGTCAGAACCAGATATACATTTCCTTTTTTCTTTCCTTTTCCCTCTTTCACCGCGCCGATGCCTGCACCGAAATGCAGTAAAAAAACAAGCAGAGCAGTCACTGCGAAAATCACCGTAACAACGGCAACCGCAATTGACCGGTCAATTTCCGCATCAACGGACTCAAGGAGTTTATATATGTTTTCCTGACCGTAATACAATCCCAGAATCGCCTTCAGCGCATCCCAGAGTCCGCAGAGGATTATTCCTTCACCGCTGACCGTAAGCAGATTCTGATACTTTCTGAGTTCTGTATTCAGATTGTCGTTTTTCACTTCATACATAACCGTTTTCTGTATTCTTAATCTATTTTATCAAATGCGGTAAGATATGTTTAACAGATTTGTGTGAATTATCCCGAAGGCATAAAGGAAAGGAACATCATGCTTACAAAACAGAAACAACTGATCATGGAAATGATCGCCTATGAAAGCGGCTCCCCCAAACGCATACAGCACTTCCTTAAGGTATACCAGTTTGCCTCCCTGATCGCGGAAGCAGAAGGAATGAATGACGCCGACCGTGAGATTCTTGAGACAGCAGCCATACTCCATGATATCGGCATACGGAACGCGCTCGAAAAGTACGGCAGTGAAGCCGGATATCTGCAGGAAAAAGAAGGACCGGCAGAAGCCCGTATTCTCCTGGATAAAGTCGGCGGATATACGGAGGAACAGACTGAAAGAATTCTTTTCCTGATTGCCCATCACCATACCTATACCGGTGTTTCGGGCATTGATTACCGCATTCTGATTGAGGCGGACTTCCTCGTCAACCTCTACGAAAGCGAAAGCAGATACCGTGCGATTCTCGCAGCGGAAAAGAACATCTTTGAAACAGAGACGGGAAAGAAAATCCTGCATGAGATGTTCGGCATTGAAAGCTGAAAAAAGAGATCATCTTCATGACCTCTGTAACGGATACCGGGTTTCCGGTATTTTTTCATCTCTGTACGGTGCGGCGCATCTGTACATGCGGGATTCCGTCTTCCATGAATTCAACGGAGGATACGGAAAACCCTTCTCTCTGATAAAAACCTACGGCATACGTCTGCGCTTCAAGATAGATTTCTTCCGCGTCTGTTTTTTCCTCAATATACTGCACTGCTTCACACAGAAGCTTTGCCCCAAGACCTGCCATCCGTCTGGTTGTCAGAACCCGGCCGATCCGCAGTGTTCCCGGCTCATCCTTTTTCGGAAAGATCCTGAGATACGCTGCAGTCGTTCCGTCACTGTTCTCATAAAACAGATGGACGGCTTCAAGATCCGTATCGTCAATCTCCGGATACGGACATTTCTGCTCGACGACAAATACATCCACCCTTGCCTTGAGAAAATGAAAGAGTTCATATGTTGTCAGTTCATTAAACCTTCTGATCTTCAGCTCCATGATCAGTACTCCTGGAATATCTCGACTTCTTCATTCAGCGGACCGCGGAAAAAAGCAATTCTTGCCGGCAGCGGCGGATCGGAAGCGATGACGATATCCTTCGGCTCAATAAACACTTCGTAACCGGCTTCTCTGACCCTGTCAATGATTTCATCGGTATTGTCAGCTGCCAACGCAAAATGACGCACTGCGCCGGTCTCCCTGCTGCCCTCGCCGTTATTGAAGATTTCCAGAAGACCGCCTCCTGTGTCAAGCATGACTCCCGCATCCCATCGGCGCAGAAGCTTCATGCCGAGTATATCCTTATAGAATGAGACTGCTTCACTGAATAATTCAGGGTCACTGCATTTCATTGAAACGTGATGGATTCCTTTGATCATATACATTTTTCTCCTGTTGTATTCATCGTAACAGAAACGATCTTGTTTCTGAACAGGATTAACACTTAGAATGATTCTGTAAGCGGAATTATTCTGATGGACAAATGATGTCAGAAAAGTATAATCAACTTGATTTGAAAGAAACGGACTATGCTGCAGATTAAGGATATATGCAAAGAGTACAGAACAGGGTCTCTCGTCCAGAAAGCACTGGATCATGTTTCCCTGAATCTGAGAGATAACGAATTCGTGGCAATTCTCGGCCCCAGCGGATCGGGAAAAACCACGCTTTTAAACATTATCGGCGGTCTTGACCGCTATGACAGCGGCGATCTGATCATCAACGGCATATCAACCAAAAAATACAAAGACCGAGACTGGGATTCATACCGGAATCATACGATCGGTTTTGTCTTCCAGAGCTATAACCTGATTCCGCATCAGACAATCCTCTCAAATGTCGAACTTGCCCTGACAATTTCCGGCATATCGGGCAGTGAGCGTAAACACAAAGCGGCAGAGGCGCTCGAACGGGTCGGACTCGGCGATCAGATTCATAAAAAACCGAACCAGCTTTCCGGCGGACAGATGCAGAGAGTTGCGATTGCCCGGGCTCTTGTCAACGATCCGGATATCCTTCTGGCAGATGAGCCGACCGGCGCGCTCGACAGTGAAACAAGCGTTCAGGTCATGGACCTCCTGAAGGAAGTGGCCAATGACCGTCTGGTTGTCATGGTCACCCATAACCCCGAACTGGCGGAAGCCTATGCCACAAGAATCGTCAATCTGAAAGACGGGGTGATCCGTTCTGACTCAGATCCGTATATTCTGGATGAATCGGAAATGGAGGATCCCACCCACCGGAATCTCGGCCGGGCTTCAATGTCATTTCTTACCGCTCTTACGCTGAGCTTCAATAATCTCTGGACGAAAAAGGCAAGAACCGTACTGGTTGCCTTTGCCGGTTCCATCGGCATTATCGGCATTGCATTGATTCTCTCACTTTCCAACGGGGTCAACGGATACATCAAATCCATTGAAGAGGAAACTCTCTCACAGTATCCCCTGCAGATTCAGTCAGCCAGCTTTGATCTCTCGTCACTTGCGGACAT
Organism: uncultured Erysipelotrichaceae bacterium; assembly: GCA_902766435.1. Taxonomy (GTDB): domain Bacteria; phylum Bacillota_I; class Bacilli_A; order Erysipelotrichales; family Erysipelotrichaceae; genus Bulleidia. The sequence goes on from CACXDM010000001.1 coordinate 20,186, forward strand.
GCGGGAAAGCGCGGGTGAAGAACCCGAAGGTGAAGTCATCGAGCGGAAAATGGTAACGACGATGTTCTCCCAGATGGCCTCCAATGATCTTAAGGCGCTGAAAAGCTATCTCGACAGTCCGGAAAGCGAAATGACGGAATACACCAATGCCATTGAATATACATACAGTCTGACACCGCAGATTTTCCGTCTGAATGAAGATTCTTACCGCCAGGTCAATCCCGACAAGTCATTCCAGTCTGTCGGCATCGGCTCTACGATGTCTTCATCATCCGTGTTCTCGCAGATGATGAGTACGGATGACTTCTACTGTCTGCCTGATCACGAAAAACTGTATACCGGACAATATACTGTCATGGCCGGAAGATGGCCGCAGAACAAGAATGAATGCATTGTCATACTGACCTCCCGCGGATACATCACCGACTTCATGCTGTATACACTCGGACTGCGTGACGCAGCAGAGCTGGATGACATGGTAAAGCGCTTCTCGCTGGAAGAGGATGTCAAGCCGACAGAAGATATCAAAACCTTCAAATATACCGATTTTCTCGGTATTGACTTCAAGGTTGTCGGAAGCTATGACTTCTATCAGTATGATGATGAATACAAGGTTTGGAAGGATAAGACGGAGGATGAGAAATACATGCTTTCTCTCATCAGACAGGGCATGGATCTCGAAGTCGTCGGTGTAGCCAAGGCAAATGAAGATGCCGATACGGCGATGCTGACAACGGGAATCTACTATACACCTGATCTTGTCTATGATCTGATTGACAAAGCGTCCGCCAGCCGGATCGCAGCCGAACAGCTTGCCAAACCCGACACCAACGTCTTTACCGGAAAATCATTCGACGACAAAGAAAAAGACGAATTCGACATGTCAAAGATCTTTGCCGTTGATCAGGACGCCCTTTCCAAAGCATTCCAGTTTGACGCCTCAAAGCTGACCCTGGATACATCCTCCCTGCAGAATTCAATGGATTTCTCAAATCTCATGTCTCCGGAGGATATGAAGCTTGATCTGCCGGACGGATCGGATATTGATTTTGCGTCTATCCTTTCACAGCTCAACATCAAGATCACAACCGATCATCTCGGCGAACTGTTCAGCGGCATGATGCAGAGCTATATGAACTATGCCTCTGAGAAGCCGGAAACAGATTATCAGAAGCTTCACGAGGCGATGGGAAAATACCTGGAAACAGATGCGGCCCAGTCGGCGCTGAGAGACAATATCAACGCGATTCTCGATGCCAATCAGGTTGTCATCATCTCTCAGGATCAGCTCGAAGACACAGCCACCCGGCTGATGAACGGCTTTCAGGCATATATACTCGAACAGGGAGTAACCGACCCTTCCGCGATCGGTGATCTCTTCCCTGCCTATCTTCAGACTGAACAGGCACAGAGTATTATCGGCGAACAGCTTGCCTCCATCGAATCTTCTGTCTCCTCCATTGAAGTCTCGGATGAACAGCTGCAGAAGCTGACCGGTGATCTGCTGAACGGATACAACGCATTCGCCTCAGAAAACGAACTGCCTGATCTCAGTAAGCTTCCGGAGTCATTCTCCGCCTGGCTCACTACAGATGAAGCACAGGGCCTCATCGGCAATGCAGTTACACAGACGGTAAACCTCGATGAGATACAGCAGCAGCTCTCGTCCATTCTCTCTGAAACGCTTTCCGGTTATTCTTCTTCCCTGCAGGAACAGCTGACGGGAATGATTACGAAGATGATGGGCAATATCGCCTCATCCATGGAAAGCGCACTCACCACAATGATGACGGACTTTGCCTCAGGCATGCAGGATGCCATCAAGATCAATCCGAATGCCTTCGCCGAAGCCATTACCGTAAACATGGACCAGAATTCCCTGCAGGAGATCTTCATGTCCATGATGACAACGGAAACTGCTTCCTATGACGGCAATCTGCGTAAGATCGGCTTTGCGGACAATACAAAGCCGGCTTCCATATCGATTTATCCCAAGGACTTTGCGGCCAAGGAAGAAATCGTAAAGAAACTCGATGACTACAATGACAGAATGCGGGAGATTGACGATGAAAAAGTCATCACCTATACGGACTATGTCGGTCTGCTGATGTCCTCTGTCACAAACATCATCGATACCATCAGCTATGTCCTGATTGCATTTGTTTCCATCTCACTGATCGTCTCTTCGATCATGATCGGTGTCATCACATATATCAGTGTTCTTGAACGGAAGAAGGAAATCGGTATTCTGCGTGCCATCGGTGCCTCCAAACGGAATATCTCCCAGGTATTCAATGCCGAAACCTTCATCATCGGACTTCTCTCAGGTCTGTTCGGTGTAGGTATCTCGGAACTGCTGCTGATCCCCGGCAACTATCTGATCCATGTGATTTCAGACAACTATGATGTCAACGCCTTCCTTCAGCCTGAAGCAGGTGTGATTCTGATTATTCTGAGTGTTATTCTGACACTCATCGGCGGCATCATCCCCTCCCGCAAAGCGGCGAAAAGTGATCCCGTCACAGCGCTCAGGACAGAATAAAATGCGGTTTCAGCAAACCGCATTTTTTAATCTGCCCGTTCCAGACCCCAGGTTATCCACTGCCACAGCGATTTTTCTCCCATCGTATCAGAGGCTTCAATCATCCCGTCATCCCTGACAAGAACCGAAGTCAGTTCCGGCTTCAGCTGGGAAGACATCCAGAACGGAACAAGTTTTCCGTTTTCATAATGATAGATGTAAATATGCTCGTAGAATTTTTCCTGATCTTTTCCTTCCCAGACCGGGCGGTATCTGCCGAAGTTCTGACGGTTGAACACAAGCAGGATGATTTCCTGTCTGCCGTCACGGTCAATATCCCCGCTCTGCAGATCAGAGATCAGCCATTCCTTCGGCAGAAGGATATTTCCGTCCATGAGAATCTGCTTCTTTTCCGTCTGCAGTGTTTCCTCTTTTCCGTCCAGATCAAAATCACCGGTGAGGGAAACCTCTTTCCACTCAACCCATGACGGAAGAAAGAAACCTCTGAGATACATCTGCCAGAGGACAGCGGCACTCATCAGAACCGCCGCTGCCACAGCAATTACACGTTTAATCCGCATACAGCGGAGATGTCCAGTCAGGCTTTGCGGGCGGATTGTTCCAGTCATTCACCTTTTCACGCCATTCCTCATCGGTCATTCTGTCAGAAATGGGCTGTTCAAACTGATAGAACGAATATACGCTTCCAAGACATACCCTGACTTCCCCGTCAAAGTATACAGCCACGTAGATTGTGGAAGGCTTGCCTGTTCCGAGTTCCAGACATGTGCCGTTGGGATCGGTTGCGACATCGGCAACGATCGGTGAAGGATGATCCATTGCCCGGTAGTATTCCTGTGTTCCGTCATCAACCGTTCTTGTCCACAGATGTTCAAGCTGACCGCCGTATGAACGGATCAGATCAAATTCCTCATCTGTCGGCAGTTCCCCGCGGAGTTCCTTCTCCGCAATTACCTGCAGTTTTGAAGCAAGATCGGCAAATGCATACATGTATTCCTTATCTGTGTCACTGATCATCTGATATGATTCAAGACCGTCTGCCGTGGCTTTGGCAATGGAAGAAAGACGTGCAAACACCTCAGGTTCAGTTTCAACATAACCTCTGTCATCCGGAATCTCATCAAAACCGGCGCCGCCCATTTCCGCCATGACCTGCTTTGCATAGAGAATACTGTCATGTTTCAGTTCGGTATAGCTTCCAAGATAACCGACAAGATTCTTTCTGGTCCATGCCGCACTCTTCGTAAATGCCGGATAGCCGTCCGGTTTTTCTTCGAGCAGAGGCTTGAGGGTATACAGCCACGCGCTGTAAATACTCGCATTCCATGTCTTGTCGTCTGCCTTTGCCAGGGATTCTCTGAGCGTATTCATGTTCTTTTCATAATCCTTGAATTCGAATACACCCTTTTCCTTCAGGATCGAAAGAGCCTCATCATTTCCCATGGCAGCGCAGACATCAAGCGCGTCCGGCAGCATTCTTCTTTCTCCCGAGGCATTTTCACCGACCTCCCGGTATGTCAGATTCTGGAAGATTGACGCATCAAGTGTAAATCTTTGTCCCATAAGACGCCACCCGAGTGTCTTTGCGTCACGGTCAGGATCGATGGTTTCATCATAGACAACAATGGAATTGATCTTCGGCGGCTTCATCCCGGAAGTCAGTTTCCTGTACTTTTCAAAAGCCGGTGTATTTCCCTTCAGCGTATCCGCAGTTACCGTACTGCCGTATGCCGAATGAACTGCCGGATTATATTCGTAATATCCGCAGTCATCACTTTCACCGCTGAAGAATGCCGTAATGGTATAGATGCTTTCCCATTCCTTCACAGCGGATTCCTCAAGCGCAAGATTCATCAGAAGCGCGCTGCGGTCGAGGTCTTCATATTTCTGTGTGAAATTCATCTGTCCGAACCACATCATCGCCCGGAAGTACTTTTCCAGCTTCTCGTTTTCGGTATAGTATCCCCTCGGTTTGAACTGTGTATAGTCCTGCAGATACGGATCCGCTTCATCCGTTGTAAAGAGTACCGAAGGAGAAATATCCGCGGCTCCCATAATACTGTCGATTTCCTTCTGCGCATCACCGCTCAAAGAAACATCTTCTCCGAGAAGACTTAAGGCAACCGAGAAATAGTCGACATTGCGCTGCGCCGCGCTTTCCCATTCCGATCCCTTCAGCGCTTCATACTGATTCTGACTTGCCTCAAGCATTTTCTTACTCATGGCACTCAGCGCATCAAAAAGATACGTCTGCTCGGTGTTTTTCTGCAGGAATGCATAGTAAAGATGGAATGTATGCATCATTGAATCCACCGTGACAAAACTCGGCGTATATCCGTATGTATTGCTTTCGTAGATTTCAAAGAATTCATCCGACCAGCCGTCCCTGACGGTGAAGTACTGTTCTTCAATCTGCTTTTTCGCACCCTCCGTAAGATATTCGACATCGCTGTAATTGAGAACATTCGTCAGTCCCGGTTCAACCGTATATTCTTCTGCGGAAGCTTCGGTACCGGTATTCTTTGCGAAACTTCCGTCAAGAAGCGAAGGTCTCTCCATCAGCTGAAGTGTTTCTTCTTCCTGTACTGCAGCTGTTTCTTCTGTTTCACTTACTGCCGCCGGAGCAGCGCCCCCGGAACAGCCGGAAGCCAAAGCAGCAGCGAGCACAGCCATCATGATTCTGTTCTTTTTCATAACCACTCCTGTTATTCCTTAAACACATTATACATATTTGTTCCGGTTCAGTGACGGTCAATCAGCTTTTCCGCCAGCCACTGACACGCTTCATCCAGATTCACACATACAGCTTCACACAGCTTACGGATCTCATCCGTCGGCTGCAGAAGATCGGGAACCATGACCGGATGCATGCCTGCCGCATGGGCTGCCCTTACCCCGTTAAACGAATCTTCAATCACAAAGCACTCAGCCGGGGAAACTTCAAGCATCTCCGCCGCTTTGAGAAAGATATCCGGAGCCGGTTTGGAACGTTTGATCTGACTGCCGAAAACCATCTGATCAAAGTACTCATACAGTCCTCTTTCCTTCATCTGCCGCTTTGCCGTATTCATCTCGGTGGAAGTCGCAAGCGCTGTCTTTACTCCGTTTTCATGAAGAAATACGAGAATCTCCTTTGAACCCGGTTTCAGAAGAAGCTTTCCTTCGAGTTCTGCCTGATGAAACAGCGTTGAAGCCTCACTGACATATCTGTCATACGGAAAATCATTCCCGAATGCTTCCATAAAGATCTCCCTTGTCTTTTCGGCTGTTGTGCCGATTGAAGCGTGAAGACACGGGGAAATTCCTTTCAGTCCGTATTGTTCCCCGAGTTTCTCCCAGCAGTCGATCCAAAGCTGTTCCGAATCCAGCAGAACACCATCCATATCAAATATCACTGCATTCATGTTTGTCTCCTTCCGTACGGACTGATCCGTCCATCTGTTCGTTAACTGCATTTATCATAGCACAAACAGGAAAACAGACTTTTTGCGGCTTTGATTTTGCGTTAAGATGTATTCAGTGAGAGGTAAAGAATATGAAATACCTGAAACAATTCGGGATCATCCTGCTGATTACAACAGTGGGTGAGATCATCCGTTATATTGTTCCCCTTCCCATTCCCGGCTCCATCTACGGACTGCTTCTGATGTTTTTCCTCCTGCTGAAGAATGTCATCAAACTTGAGCAGGTAAAAGACGCTGCGATGTTTCTGATCGAAATCATGCCGGTCATGTTTATTCCCGCTGCCGTCGGTCTGCTTGACTCCTGGGGCGATCTCAAGCCGATCATTATACCGACTGCCGTCATTCTCGTTGTCTCTACAGTCGTTGTCATGGCAGTAACCGGTCTGACCGCCCAGGCAATCATCCGGAAAAGCGGAAAGGAGGATCAGTAAATGAATAATCTCGTTATGAGCTCTGCCTCCTTCGGCGTGGCAATATCTCTGCTTGCCTACTATGCAGGTGTACAGCTGAAAAAGAAATTCAAACTCGGTATCTTCAACCCGCTTCTGATCTCGATCATCCTTGTCATGATCTTCCTGCTTGTGACGCACGTTGAGTATCAGACATACTACAGCGGAGCCAAAATGCTCGGCTGGTTCCTTACCCCTGCCACTGTCAGTCTGGCAATCCCGCTCTACAGTGAAGTGGACCGTCTGAAGAAGAATATCAAAGCCATCATGATCAGTATCTTTGTCGGCTCACTGACAAGCATGGGATGCATTCTGATCATGTCCCTGCTGTTCGGCTTCAGTCACGCGCAGTTCGTCACCTTCCTGCCGAAGTCCATCACAACTGCCATCGGTATGAGTGTATCCGAAGAACTCGGCGGCATCGTTCCGATCACTGTCGCGGCAATCGTCATTACCGGTATTCTCGGCAATGTCATTGCGGAATCTCTGCTGAAGCTGTTTAAGATCGAAGATCCCGTTGCCAAGGGTCTTGCGATCGGCACCAGCGCCCATGCGATCGGTACTTCCAAGGCAATGGAAATCGGTGAGACCGAAGGCGCAATGAGCAGTCTTTCAATCGTTGTGGCAGGTATCATCACCGTCATCGGCGCCAACATCTTTGCGATGTTCCTGTAACGTTTCCTGCGGGAAACGTTTTTTCATGAAAAAAGATGCCGCAGCATCTTTTTTACATTTCGCTTTTTCTGGCATTCGGGATCTCATTGAGATCGTACGGTGTTGTCTGATAGACGAAGTAATTCAGCCAGTTTGAATAGAGAAGATTGGCTGCTGAACGCCATGTGTTCAGCGGTGTCTTCGTATCGTCATCATCAGGATAATAGTTTTCCGGCACATGGATCGGCAGACCGGCATCCTTATCCCTTCTGTATTCGGCATCCAGTGTCAGTGTATCGTACTCGGAATGACCTGTAATAAAGATCTGTGAACCGCCGTCCGTTGAGATCGCATAGACTCCTGCCCTGTCACTTTCAGCAAGAATTTTCAGATCCGAACACGCCGCAATGTCTTCTCTCCGTATCGAGGTATGACGGGAGTGCGGAGTAAGGAACACATCGTCAAACCCGCGGAACAGGATGCTGTTCTTATGTGTAACCGTGTGTCTGAATACACCGAACAGCTTTTCACTGAGCGGAACCTTTTCAATGCCGTAGTGATAATACAATGCGGCCTGCGCTCCCCAGCAGATATGGAATGTGCTGTAGACATGTGTTTTCGTCCACTCCATGATCTCACATAACTCATCCCAGTATTCAACTTCCTCAAACGGCAGATGTTCCACCGGCGCCCCGGTAATGACCATACCGTCAAAGTAACGGTCCTTCAGTTCGTCAAATGTCTTGTAGAACGTCAGCATGTGTTCCTGGGAAACATGTTTGCTCTGATGAGTGTCTGTGCGCATCAGTTCCAGATCCACCTGCAGCGCCGTATTGCCGAGCAGCCTTGCCAGCTGTGTTTCGGTTACAATCTTCGTCGGCATCAGATTCAGAATCAATATACTCAGCGGACGGATATCCTGTGTTTCCGCCCGGAGTGTATCCATGACAAATATGTTTTCATTTTCCAGGATCTCCTTTGCAGGAAGACCCTGCTGTATTTTTATCGGCATATTCTACCGCCTTTCCGGATTTCAGATAAAACTCAGTGCATTTTTCAGATCATCGATAATATCATCGACATTTTCGATTCCGACGGACAGACGGATCAGATCCGGTCCGACGCCGGCAGCGACCAGTTCTTTGTCAGTCATCTGCCTGTGGGTGGAGGAAGCAGGATGCAGTACGCATGTATGGGCGTCAGCCACGTGTGTCGCAATCATCGCCACCTGCAGATGCTTCATGAATTCCTCAGCCGCTTTTCTTCCTCCCTTTACACCGAAGGATACAACACCGCATGTTCCGCCGGGCATATATTTCTTCGCTCTGTCATAATACCTGCTGGAAGGCAGACCGGGATAGTTGACCCAGACAACGTTCTCATGATTTTCAAGGAATTCGGCGACCTTCTGCGCGTTGGCACAGTGTCTTTCCATTCTGACAGCCAGAGACTCAAGTCCGAGATTCAGAATATAGGCGTTATGCGGTGAAGGAATCGAACCGAAGTCACGCATCAGCTGGGCAGTTGCCTTTGTGATAAATGCGCCTTCCTTTCCGAATCTTTCGGCATAGGTTACACCATGGTATGACTCATCCGGTGTGGTGAGACCGGGGAATTTGTCACTGTGTGCCATCCAGTCGAATTTGCCGCCGTCAACGATGCAGCCGCCGACAGTCGCGTCATGACCGTCCATATACTTTGTCGTGGAATGCGTCACGATATCGGCACCCCATTCAATCGGCCGGCAGTTGACCGGTGTGGCAAATGTATTGTCAATGATGAGCGGTACACCGTGTCTGTGGGCGGCATCCGCAAAGCGTTCGATATCAAATACGGTCAGCGCGGGATTGGCGATTGTCTCACCGAACACACACTTTGTATTGGGTCTGAACGCAGCTTCCAGTTCCTCATCACTGCAGTCGGGATCCACGAATGTGAAGTCAATCCCCATTCTTCTCATGGTTACATTAAACAGATTATAGCTTCCGCCGTAAATTGCCGAGGAAGAGATCACATGATCACCGCATCCGGCAAGATTGAATACGGAATAGAATGTCGCAGCCTGTCCGCTTGACGTCAGCATCGCAGCCGTTCCGCCTTCAAGTGCGGCAATCTTGGCAGCTGTCCAGTCATTCGTCGGATTCTGCAGACGGGTATAGAAATAGCCCTCTGCCTCAAGGTCAAACAGTTTTCCCATGTCTTCGCTGGTGTCATATTTGAATGTCGTACTCTGTACGATCGGCATCAGCCGTGATTCACCGTTCTTCGGCACATAACCGGCCTGAACGCATAATGTTTCCTTCTTCATTTTTACCCTCCGCAGATATAATTGTTTCTACTATACCACCAATCCGATTGACTGACAAAACAACCCTCCGGCAGGAAAAAAACGGCTCCGCAAAGAAGCCGTATCATTGATATTATTCTCTGCCGTCCCAGCAGTATGTGCAGAGACAGTCTTTCGGCAGTCCCGTAGCCTTGATGACATCATCGAGACGGTTGAACTGAAGTGAGGAGAAATTCATCTGCCTGCACATCTTGTCCACCATCTGATGATACCTGTCGCTGTCAGGGTTCGCGTAATCATCGAGAATGACACGCTCGACGTTCTCCCCTTCCTCTTCGGCGATGATTCTTCTCGCAATCAGTTCCATATCGGAAGTCGCTCTTGAGAAGTTGATGTATTTGCAGCCAAACATGATCGGCGGACATGCAGGCCTGACATGAACCTCCTTCGCTCCGCTTTCATAGAGAAATTCGGTTGTTTCCCGCAGCTGCGTGCCTCTGACGATTGAGTCATCAATCAGAAGCAGGCGCTTGTTCTGAATCAGCTCCTGTACCGGGATCAGCTTCATCTTCGCAATCAGATCACGCTTTGACTGCATTGTAGGCATGAATGAACGCGGCCATGTCGGCGTATATTTGATAAACGGTCTCGTATAGGGAATACCGGATTCATTTGAATAACCGATCGCATGGGCAATACCCGAATCGGGAACACCCGCTACGGTATCGAGATCATTCTCCCCGAGGAAATCCCTCTGCGCCATGTACTTGCCGCAGTTGTATCTCCTATTTTCCACCGTCACGCCTTCATAGCGGGATGGTGAGTAGCCGTAATATGTCCAGAGAAACGTACAGATCCGCATCTTTTTGCCCGGCTGTGAGAGAACCGCAAACGAATCCGGTGATATTACATCAATCTCTCCCGGTCCGAGTTCATGATACAGTTCATACCCGAGCTTTTCGCAGGCAAACGATTCAAATGTGACACAATAGCCTTCTGTCTTTCTGCCGATCAGCACCGGGGTTCTTCCCAGACGGTCCCTGGCGCAGTAGATTCCCTTCTGTGTCAGTATCAGCATCGACATGGAGCCGCTGATCATTTCTTCCGCGAATTTGATTCCTTCAATCATATTGTCCTTCTGGTTGATCAAAGCTGCCACAAGTTCGGTTTTATTGATGTCACCGCCGCTCATTTCGAGAAAATGTGTCTGACTGTTACCGAAGATCTTATCCACAATTTCATCGGTGTTGTTGATCTTGCCAACCGTAACGATCGCATACGTACCGTGATGGGATCTGACAAGCAGCGGCTGCGGGTCATAATCGGATATGCATCCGATGCCCATGTAGCCTTCCATCTCCTGTACTTCAGCGGTGAATTTCGTCCTGAAGGGAGAATTCTCTATGTTGTGAATCGCCCGGTTGAATCCGTCTTTGCCGAGAACTGCCATACCGGCTCTCCGCGTTCCGCGATGAGAATGATAGTCCGTTCCGTAAAACAGGTCAAATACACAGTCTTCTTTCAGTGCTGCACCAAAAAAACCGCCCATACGTTTCCTCCTTTTTTATTCCGGCATTATAGCATATCTTTGCATATATACCGAAACAATTTCATCCGGCGGTTTTTTTCATTTTCTTCAGAATCTCTTTTCTGTCCCCGGGAATACGGTAGCTTTCAGCGGCTTTCTGTATCGTTTTATTATGTGTCCAGATGTCCATCTTTCCGGATTCCAGGTACCGTATGGCGGAGTCATACTGTTTGGCAAGAGCTTCCGCAAAATACCATGCGCGCATCATATTCACATAATAATCATCACTTCTGATCCGGCTTACGGCTTCCGGATATTTCTCTTCGTAATACTCATCAAGGTAATGATTCATCAATACCTTGATGCCGTAGCGGACAGTATACGGATGTTCCGATTCCATCCACTTCAGAGCATATGAAGCGAGTGTGTCCCGGTGCTTCGCAAATACCTTCGGCGCCATCTGATCACACGTTGCCCAGTTGTCGACATACGGCAGAAAACATTCCGTTAATGAAAGACATCTGTCATAGTTCTTTTCCAGACTGATCAGAAAAGCGTGAAGCTGATTTTCCTCAAAGTACTGATGAGGCAGATCATGCAGAAACTCTTCCGTATCCGCTTCCCGGCTGACTGTGCGGGCAAAGGAACGCAGTTCAGGTGTTCTGATGCCGATGATCTTTTCCTCGTCAACGGTCGGGATCAGCTTCTTCTGAAAGTCACGGTAATCCGTATCCTGCATTTCATTCAGTTTCTTTCTGATGATTTCCGGCTTCATTTCAGATTAACCCCGTTCCTTCAATACCGTCCGCCGGCAGTTTTCGGTAAACGGTCAGATACATCGTAATAAAGCATGCCAATCCGCCAAGCACATTGGATACCGGTTCGGCAAGGAACACACCGTCCGTACCGAATCCGAGCCGCGGCAGAAGAAGCGTAAGAGGCACGACAATGATGACTTTACGAAAAAGCGAAAAGAAGATAGCCCTTTTGGAGCAGTTCATTGCCGTAAACGTAACCTGTCCGCCGCTTTGGAACGACATGAAGACAAACCCGAAGAAATACAGAATCATGGAAGACCTTCCCGCTTCAATCATCGCTGTATCCTCGGTAAATATTCCCATCAGCTGAGACGGGAAAAGAAGGACAAGAGCCCATGCCGCAGCAGTATAGATCAGTCCGGCAATTGTAATGAAGCGTATCCCCTCCTTCACCCTGGAATGTCTTCTGGCGCCGAAATTGTAGCTGAGAACGGGCTGACCGCCCTGAGAGATTGAATTTGCCGGCAGCTGCAGGATTTCCCTGACGGAATTCAGTACCGTCATGATGCCGACATAGAGATCGCCGCCGTAAGCTCTGAGGGTGACATTGCAGATAATCTGCACAAGTGAATTGGTTCCCTGCATGATAAAGCCGGCTGTCCCAAGCGGTATCGTCTCCTTCAGTATGCCGGGATCAGGACGCATCAGTTCCGTTCTGATCCGGTATTCTGACCGCTTTGAAAAAAAGAAGGAAACCGCCCATACGGCAGATACAATCTGTGAGATCAAGGTCGCAAGAGCCGCGCCGCTGACTCCCATATTCAGCCCGAAGATCAGTACCGGATCCAGAATGAGATTGATTACGGCCCCGATGACAATTGTCATCATCCCCGCCTGGGGATAACCCTGGGCATTGATAAAGCCGTTAAGACCGGTCGCAATCATGGAAAACAGCGTACCGAACAGATAGATCCTGAGATAAGCATCCGCAAAGACAAACGAAGCGTCGCTTGCCCCGAATAAATAGAGGATCTGCCGCCTGAACAGAAAGAATACAACGGAAAGAATCAGCGAGGAATACACCAGCATTCCCGCCGTCTGACTCAGAATCTTTTCCGCCCTCTCATGTTTTCCGGCTCCTCTTGCCATTGCGAAAAGCGGCATACCTCCATAGGCAAAAAGATTTGTAAAAGCAGCCGTCAAAGTCGTAATGGGAAAGGCAAGACCGACACCGGTCAAAGCCAGACTTCCGTTTACCGGCATATGTCCGATATAGATGCGGTCCACGACATTGTAAAGCAGATGAACAAACTGCGCCGCCATCAGCGGAAGCGCCTGCATGATGATATTTACCGATACTTTGCCGTTTTCAAAATCATTCTTCATTTCCGCTCCCTTTCTGCCCCGCGCCATGAAGCCGTACGTAGAGTTCCATTCCTTCGGCGATGTCTTCCTTACTGATCAGAAGCGTTCCGCCGGTGCGCTTATAATTCAGACTGAAGCCGCCGGTCTGTGTATATTTACGGGCAGTTTCATACAGATCACTGATCCGGACCTGTACCGGATGATCTGCGCTGCTTTGTTCAAAACGCTCCGGCCCGCTGAATATATGAAAATAGAACCGGCCGTCAGAGGCATAATAGCCCTCCGGCTGTGTCATTCCGTCTTCCGTGATGCCTGCTCCGATAATCTCCGCCTCCCCGGCGCAAAGACGGACAATCTCGGCAATCAGCTGACTGCTGTTTTCATCACTCTGATCCGCCGCAAACCGTTCATAGAGCTGATCCAGTCTGGTATGATGTATGAAATGGTTTTCCATATCCGGTCCTTTCCGACTGAACCATTATATCTTATTCAGCACATATATATCACGAAAACACATGAGAGACGGAGGCACTGACATGAAAGCGTATCAGATTCTTCTTTGGGATATTGACGGAACAATCCTGAATTTCAAGGCAGCGGAAAAACATGCCTTTTCCGCCTGCATCACACGTTTTTTCAATATCCCCTGTACGGATGAAATGCATCAGAGATACTCCGCACTCAACGAAACATACTGGCAGAAGCTCGAGCGGGGTGAAATGACAAGGGATCAGATTCTGACTGAACGGTTTACCGATTTCTTCCGCCGGGAAGGACTGCCTCAAACCGATCCGGTCCGCTTCAACGCGCTTTATCATTCGCTTCTTCCGGAAACGATCGTCTTCAATGATGACTGTAAAAGCATGCTGGAGGAATTCTCTTCTTTTACAAAACAGTATGCCGTAACCAACGGAACCAAATCCGTTCAGGATCCCAAACTGAAAAAGTCCGGACTCGGCACGATCTTCGATGATGTATTCATTTCCGAAGTCATCGGTTATGAAAAACCGTCTTCCTCCTTCTTTGACTATGTCTTTGCCCATATTCCTTCCGTCCCGAAGGAAAGTATCCTGCTGATCGGTGATTCACTGACAAGTGACATTAAAGGCGCAGTGACTGCCGGTATTGACTGCTGCTGGTATAACCCTGAAAGAAAACCCGTTCCGGACAATCCAAAGATTACATATTTCATACAGGATCTCCGGGAACTGAGGGATATCGTCACCCCCCAGTAATCACCGGAAATGAAAAAGACCTTCACAGTTGCTGTGGGGGTAACAACTATGAAGATCTTTTTCAGAGACTTAAAAAATCCCTTAGCCTTCCGGCAATAATAATATACATTGTGTCACTGCCGAATAGCAAGAGACAACCGCATTAATTTTCAGTTAATGAACACCCGCTTCATCCCTGTATCTTCCGTAAATGAAGAACCATAATACTGTCTGAACCGCAAGAGTGATGATCCAGCTGTACGGAAAACAAAGATACAGCTGATCAAGACCGGGATGTGTACTGCACCAGGACCAGATATACAGCAGTCTGAAGCCGCAGATTCCCGATAATGTAACAAGAGTCGGAAGCAGTGAATACCCCATTCCGCGGATACTGCCGACAACATCATCGAGCAGACCGTTAATACCGAGAAACAATGTGACATAACGCAGACGGTACATCCCCATGGAAATGACTTCTGCATCTGAAGTAAACCATGAGAGAAGAAACGGACCTCCCTTTAACGCCCCGTATCCGATCGCAAATGAACCGGCAGCCGTCATGATCAGTGATGTGATCAGTATCTCCGGTATTCTTTTTATATTCCCCGCCCCGGCATTCTGTCCGGTAAATGTAACGACAGCCTTGGGAAAGGAATCCACACAGATATACACATATTCTTCAACTGCGTTGGCAGCCGCATTCGCAGCCACTGCAACTGATCCGTAAGAATTGATGCTTGACTGCACAGCAAGATTGGAAAGTGAAAACAGCATATTCTGCATTGCGGAAGGAACTCCGATACGCAGAATTTCACTGACACAGAACCCATCCGCCTTGATCATTGCCGGCTTCAGCCTGATTACGCTGTTTTCCCTCATCAGTGAGACCGTATTCAGTACACCACTCAGCAGCTGGGAAAGAAATGTCGCAAAGGCCACACCGAATACACCCATGCCGAACCATGCCACAAAGATCAGATTCAAAGCGACATTCACCGCCCCGCCAAGGGCAAGATAGAACGTCGGTTTTTTTGTTTCACCGGAAGCCCGGTATACCGCCGCCCCAAATGCATAGAAGGCATACGGCAGTCCGCTCAGAAAGTAAATCCTGAGATAACGTACGGTTTCCGCAATAATATCGTCAGGAACACGCATCAAAGAAGCAATGACAGGCGCGCCGAAGAAACCGGCAGCCGACATCAGCAGACCACCGCACAAAGCAATAAAAAATGCAGTATGTACGGAAGTAATAACTGCCTCTTCATCTTTTTTGCCGAGCATCCTGGCCACCAGAACATCCACTCCGACAGACAGTCCGCTGAAACCCCAAATAAAAAATACAGTAATCGGTCCGGCAGCTCCGACTGCAGCAAGAGCTTTCTGCCCGCAGAACTGTCCCACGATCACCGTATCAGCAGTATTAAAAGCAATTTCAAGAAGATTCGCCAGCATCAAAGGAAATGCAAAACGGAGAATGTTTAACGCCGCAGATCCTTCTGTCATGTTGATCGTTTTCTTTTCAGCCATGACATTAATTGTATACTGCGGCGCTTTGAAACTCAAATTCTAATCAAGATCCATGATTGATCTGCACTGCGGACAGATCTTCTTGTAGTTGTTTGATGTATAACCGCAGTATGAACAGTCTCTCTGCGGCAGATAGTAGATCCCCGTAACAGATTCGGGATCCTCTTTGATATGATGAATCCATTTTGCGTGTCTTGCCCCTGTGTTATCCGTCTTCGATTCCGGTTCGGCAACAGATGAAGGCTCGGCATTGTCATTGAATTCATCCACTTTCAGATAAAGAGCAGTAGTGGCGGAAAGCGGTTCTTCTGCTGTGGCCTCAGGCTTGGGAAGCTGCAGATCATCATTGTCATCTGCTTCCGCAGCCACAGCATATTCTTCCACTTCTCTGATTACATCATTTTCAGCCGGATGATCATTGATTCCCTCTTCCGGTCTGATAATCAGCTCTTCCGGTTCCTCAGTCACAAAGGAGATGTCATCATCCTCTTTGTCCTCTTCTATACCGGCTTCTGTTTCTTCTGCTTTCTCTTCAGAAATGACATCCTCTTCCTCACAGGGAAGCACAAGTCTGATCTCTTCAGAAGTTTCCTCTGCAGCAGCATCGATCTCAGTATTCTCTTCAGTAATCTCCGGGATATCCGCAGCCGGTACTTCTTCTGCTTCCGCTGATTCAGGTTCTTCATCCTGCAGGTCAGCAGATTCAGTCACATGTATTTCTTCGTTGTCTGCAGGCACTTCCGGAATGTCTGCTTTTTCTTCCGGTTCAGACTCTTCCGTGATAGTCTCAGGAACATCTTCACCATCCGAATGTTTAAGGACAACATCCTCGGTTTCTTCTGTTACAGGTTCTTCCTCACCGGGAAGAACAAGTCTGATTTCCTCAGATGCCTTCTTTTCCGGATTCTCTGATTCAGACACATCAGAAGAATCAATCATCTCATCATCAACTGCCGGCAGAACTTCCGTCATTGTTTCTGATGCCTCTTCCTGTATTTCCGGTGCAGTAATCTCTGCTGCAGGTTCCTTCCCTTCCGTTTCCGAAAGATCAGGAATCAGCTCTTGAGCTTCAGGAACATCCGTTTCCGCAGTGCCAGCCGCAGAAATGAATGTATCCTCATTTTCTTTCAGTTCAGACTGAATCACTGTATCCTGCTCACCGGCAAGATCATTCAGCATATCCTTCAGTTCAGATACTGCTGATTCAGTAAGAGGTCTTTCACTCTTTTTTCTGAACTTTCCCTTTTTCAGTTTCTTTGCTTTCATATGAAACTCTCCCTCAGTAATATTTTTTTACCCCTATGGTTTACCGAAGAAACATGTTCCCCTGACAATCTCTTTTGAATGCCAAATAAATCGTGAAAACCATAATCATGGTTATTATAGCAGACTTTTCACAAATGTTTCATCTGTGCATACACCTTATTTGACACTTATATGAACAATAAAAAAATGAGGATGATGGGACTTGAACCCACACGGTGTTTCCACCATCGGATTTTAAGTCCGATGCGTCTGCCGATTCCGCCACATCCTCACATTTCAGACAAACATGATTTTACCTTAATCAGTATTTAAACTCAAGATAATAATCAGACGCAGAAATATTTCTGTTGCAATTACCACCCGGTAACCGTATAATATTTTAGCACGGAAAAAGTGGTGCCTTAGCCAAGTGGTAAGGCAGCAGACTGCAACTCTGTGAGCGCCGGTTCGACCCCGGCAGGCACCTCCATGAAGCGGAAACGGAAGTTTCCGTTTTTTATTGTTAATTTCAGTCATCCTTTACGCTTTGTTCATCAAAAGTTCATATTTCTCCTCTATTCTTTATGTGCGTCAAGGAAAAACGCAAAGGAGAATGATGATGAAAAAACTGAACAAGAATAGTATAAGCGCATTAATGGCAACTGCCCTTCTCTCAGCAGGGCTCTGCGGATGTACTGCTGTCAACAGTGAAAATATAAATGATTCCGGATCGGAAGAGGTCAGTGAAGTCACAAAGGAAACTGAAGTATCAGAACAGACGGGAAAAACAGAAACTGCTGAAACGGAAGAAATCAGCACAGCTGCTGCCGTTACCTCCGGCGGAGCGATCGATGCATCTGATCTTTTCACAGACAGAGATCTGAAACAGACTGCTGATCTCAGCGGCGCTGAGAAAATCACCCTTACAAGCGGTCAGGATGTCGAAATCACAAAGGAAGGTGTTTACGTACTGAGCGGAACAGCGGCAGATGTTACGGTAAAGGTAAATGCGGCGGATGATGCCAAGGTACAGATTGTACTGGACGGTGTTTCCATTACGAATACAGACTCCCCCTGCATCTATGTCGTGAGCGCAGATAAAGTATTCATTACAACAACCGACAGTGACAATACCCTGTCCGTTACCGGAACATTTACGGCAGACGGAACAACAAACACCGATGCGGTTATCTTTGCGAAAGATGACATTGTTCTTAACGGTACGGGAACACTGACAATCAATTCCACTGACAACGGTATTTCCGGCAAGGATGATATCAAGATCACAGGCGGAACAATCAAGATCACCAGTGAGAGTGATGCGATTGAAGCAAATGACTCCGTTGCAGTCGCAGACGGCAATATTACGATTGTGACAGGTAAAGACGGTATTCACGCCGAAAATGATGATGACAACACAGTCGGTTATGTCTATATCTGCGGCGGAACCTTCAGCATTGACGCCGATGATGACAGCATTCAGGCAACAACAGTCTGCCAGATTGATGACGGAACATTCACGATCAGTGCTGCCGAGGCAATTGAAGGCACATATGTTCAGATTAACGGCGGAACATACAGTATTGAAGCATCTGATGACGGCATCAACGCTTCCTATAAGTCAACTGCCTATACCCCGACAATTGAGATCAACGGCGGAAATATCACAATCAATATGGGTCAGGGTGATACTGATGCCATTGACTCCAACGGAAATCTCTATATCAACGGCGGAACAGTAAACATCACAGCCCAGTCACCGTTCGATTATGACGGCACCGGCGAACTGAACGGCGGAACGGTCATCGTCAACGGAAGTGAAGTCACACAGCTGTCCAACCAGATGATGGGCGGCATGGGCGGTCCCGGCATGCAGGGTGAAATGCCCGAAGGCGGTATGCAGGGAGAAATGCCCGAAGGAGAGATGCCTGAAGGCGGTATGCACGGCGGTCCCGGTATGGGCGGTATGGGCAGACGCTGATCCTTACAGTGTAATTGAAAACGCGGATCCTGACGGTGATATGATCCCGCCAAAGTAGACACACGAAATATAAAAACCGTGTATCTATGGAGGTGGGATTTTATCATGGGGAGAAAAGCGAAGATTTCCTATGAAGATATGCTCAAGGCATGTGAGGATTATAT
>CACXDM010000002.1 GCA_902766435.1 uncultured Erysipelotrichaceae bacterium
CCCATACTGTATCCAATACCAATCAACCGCAGAATTGAAAAGTACAAGCAGTATTTAGATGATTTAAATGCATCAAAAAACCCAATCCCCAATCGGATCAGCTCCGATTGGGCAAGTGTTGGCTTTAGATATTTCCTGTGTCTACTTGACAGGCCCCGGATCACGGAAACGCGTTTTTTTCTTTTCTCAGATTTTCCGGAATACCGGTATGGAATCAATCGGTGCTTCGGAAGTAATGGTCTTACCTCCCTTGTATTTTTTCTTCGTGCGGATATCCTCCCACTCTCCTGCCGGCAGATACACTTCTCTTTCAAATGTATCGGCAGTCAGAATCGGAGCGACCAGATATTCGGGTCCGAACATATACTGATCATACAGCTCCCAGCACTTTTCATCCTCAGGGAATTCATAGAACATTGCCCGAAGCAGCGGTGAACCGTTCTCATGTGCTTCATCAAAGAGACTGCAGATATAGTCCTTCAGAGACAGTCTGAGATCCAGATTCTTCTTCAGGATTTCAAAGATACCTTCGCCATAGCTCCAGAGCTCGTTTGCGTGACCTGTGTGGAGATAGCCTCCTCCCCAGTCACGGTCATCCAGCTTGGGAATATCAAGCGGTCCTCTTTCCCCGTGCAGACGCAGAACAGCTGTAAATACCGCGAATTCGAACCATCTGACAAGCAGCTGACGGAATCCGGGATCATTCACATCATCCGTCATGAAACCGCCGATATCCGTTGTCCACCAGGGAATTCCGGCAAGGCCCATATTAATGCCGCACTGCAGCTGATCTCTCAGTGACTCAAATGTACTCGGTACATCGCCTGACCATACAACATTGCCGTACTTCTGGCTTCCTGCCCAGCAGGAACGGAGAAGATTCAGCGGATTCTCCGCGCCGTCCTTCATTCTGCCTTCCCTGACCATACGGCTGAAGTACTGCGGATAGATATTCGAACAGGACAGTGCCGGTCCGAGATAGTAACGGAAGTTGTCAAAGTCATATTTGACGAGATCCGGTTCGGCGTTGTCGAGCCAGATCATATCAAAGCCGAGGTCCAGATAGTTCTTCTTCAGAATTTTGTATACATACTCTCTTGTTTCGGGATTTGTAGCGTCGATTTCCGTGCAGTCTCCCTGATAGTCATATGTCTGGGCGCCGCCTCTTTCGGTTCTGATCAGCAGTCCCTTTTCCCACATATCCGCGTAGTTTTCACTCTTCTTGTCTACGGAAGGCCATACGGATACACATACCTTGATTCCCATTTCATGGAGTTCATCAGTCATTGCCTTGGGATCCGGCCAGTAGGTTTCATCGAAGCGCCAGTCTCCCTGATACGGCCAGTGGAAGAAATCGATAACAATCACATCAATCGGCACACCGTGCTCCTTACATGCCCTTGCGGTTTCCAGAACTTCCTGCTGGGTGCGGTAACGGAGTTTGCACTGCCAGAGTCCCGTCATGTCTTCCGGATACAGAGGCGCTCTTCCTGTCACTGCCGTATAGTTCTCCAGCAGCTGCTTCGGCCCGTCCGCTGCGGTAATCCAGTAATCCAGCTGCTTTACAGCTTCGGCGGTAAACTCGGTAATGTTGTTTCCGAATGATACTCTGCCCACTGCGGGATTGTTCCAGAGAAGACCGTATCCCTTGGAAGAGATCATAAAGGGAACGGTAATCTGTGAATTTCTCTGCTGCAGATCGAGGATGCATCCTCTCAGGTTTGTATTTGCCTGCTGGTACTGTCCCATACCGAAAATCTTTTCATCGGGATCCCCGTCAAATTTCTGAACGATCCGGTAATCACCGCCGATATAGGGTATATATTCACGGCTGTTATATCTCATACAGCGGCTCTGTCCGGTCTTTGTGCCTTCATAGTTCCGGAAGTACTCCTGAAGAATCATTTCATCATCTCTGTAATATGTGATGACGCACTGCTTATTCAGCTGCGCGCTGATTCTGCCGTTACGGATAATCGCTTCTTTTCCGTCTTTGGAAATGGTGATCTTTGCTTTACTGCCGTCCGTCTTTTCCGTCAGTGCCCAGTCCTGATCCGTAAACTGCGGATATACAGTTGTTCTGATCCGCAGCGAATCTTTTCCCCATGCTTCGATTCTGACTGTTTCACCGTTGTATTTTGCGGTCAGTATGCCGTTCTTCTGCCAAAACATAAACGCCTCCTTTATCCATGATCTTTATAACAATTCACTTTGTTTCATTATACCAGTCTGCTTTTCATTTGTATCTCGCAGAAAAGAAAGACTTCCCAGTCCGGGAAGCCGTTTATTTCCTTCCGACAAGCAGAGCCGATCCTTTCAGCATCAGCACGCCTGCTTCAAATGAAGTCATAAGTTTTCCGCTGTCTGTCGGAATCAGTTCCGCGGTTTCGTAACCCTCTTCCTTCAGCTGCCGGATAAACGCGCCCATATCACCATAGCGCTGAGGTGACATGATATCGTGTATCGCAAATGTACCGCCCTTTTTCAGAACACGCAGAGTTTCCTTCAGAAGTTCCTGTTTGTTCTTTCCGGTGATGTTATGGTAGACGTAATTGGAGGTAACGGCATCGAATGTCTCATCCGGAAAATCAAGTTTACATGCGTCTCCCTGACGGAAGGATACATTATCCACGCCTTCAGCTGCCGCGTTTTCATAACAAAGCTTCTTTGAGAAGGATGCGTATTCCGCACCCCATCTGTCGATCCCGATGATGGAAGCAGCGGGACTGCGTTTGGCACACGCTATTGTCAGTGCGCCGCTGCCGCATCCGACATCCAGACACGTTCCGCCTTCCGGCAGATTAATGTATTCTGCCGTTCCTTCAATAATCTGTTTTGATAACTTCCGGTTTCCCTCATAAGAGAACTGTCCCCGGGCATACCAGGACCATCCGCCGAATGCCGCGCAGCCCAAAGCACCTGCACCGAGTATATACGGAAGCGCCTTTACAAATATGGGACTGTCCTCATCCGCGATTAATTCTGCGGCTGCCGCTCCGACAGAAAGCACTCCTGCCGCTGCCGTCAGTCCGTATGCCATTCCCTTCGGAACCCAGTTCTTATAATCCGCTTTCATTGTCTTCTCCTCTCTCAGTCACGATGGCTTTTATCTCTTCCGGAAAGAATTTTCTGCTTCACCGTTTCATACAGATGTGATAAGGCCATAAAGGGATGCACAAACAGCATCCGCGGCCCGCTGTAACGCATCAGTTCCCTGATCCTTTCCCGCATCTCCGGCTGATAGCAGTGTACTTTACAGCAGCTGCAGAACGTCTTCTTTTCCATAAACGGACAGTGATCCGTCTGCCTCAGGGCATATTGTTCAAGTGCCGCACATGCCGGACAAAGTGCTTTTCCGCCATGTCTTCCCCGGCAGTAAATCCGGATCATTTCACTGACCGTCTTCTTTTCTTTTTCCCTTTTTCTTTCTGCCGGTGTCACCGCTCACCTCTGTTAGTTTTCTCTAACCATAAATGTATCACTTTTCTGTTTTTTGTGACATTGCCAGTCAGTATAATGATCTGAGAAAGAATCCGTACGGATCAGAGGCATTCAATGGAAGATACATTCAGGAAACTGTTCAGTTTTGTATTCATGTTAATCGGCGGACTCGGTGCTTTGACATTTATTCTCTCTGCCCTTCTTCTGCTTTTCTCCGGGCACTTCAGCATCGGTGTTCTTCTGGCTTCACTGTTTCTTACGGCAGTCTGCACCGCAGCTTTTCTGATCGGATACTACAACCACAGCGGGACAATCAGAACAGTGGAAATGCTTTTGCCTAAGAGCATGAAGAAAACCCCATCGTTAAAACAGCAGGAAACACCGGAACCTTTAAGCAATGAACCTGCGGAAGAATTCCTCGCTTCACTTCTTCTGAAGGACCTCTGGACAGTGATCAGTAATGCCTCGTCCATGCCGTACTCCGCTTCCGGACAGAATGACACGGTTCCCCTTTACACAAAACAGGAAGACGCAGAACGAATGAAACAGGAAGGATTATCTGTCCTGCGTATACCCGATGAGAATAAGAAACAGTTCTTCGGTGAATGCATCGCGGCAGGATATGACTTCTTTCTTATAGCCGATGATCAGGAATACCGGTGCACTTCCTCAGTACCGGAAAAAGTATTCTCTCTGCCGAAACGGAGTGAATACGGAATCATTCATCCTGAGCTGTGCCGTGAAATGCGTACATACAGACAGAAACAATCTGATGATACGGAAACGCGGATCACTGAACAACTGAAGAATGCGGTCATGATGATCACTGATGACTGTCCGGATTATCCCTGTTCAGACGGCACCGCACTGAAAGTTCTGTTTACCGACCGCTTTGCCCTGAAGCGGTATACAGGCAGAACAGCACCGGACCAAACTTCGGAAAATCTTCTCAGGGAAACATATGAAGAAATAAAGAATGATGATCATTATTCCGGTATAATCATCAATCCGGGCCGGGAAGAATACATTTTCCCTCGCTCATCCCTGGAAAAAATCTTTGATGAAAGCGTCATTTAACATAAAGGCTCTGTGTACATTCACACAAAGCCTTTCTTTCATTTGATCCCGATTACAGTGATCCATGGTTTCTTCGGATGACGGATACTACCCGCTTTGGAAAAACCTGTTTCTTTCAGGAAGGAGATCAGCTCTTCTTCCGTATATGTCTTCATGCCGTCACTAACGGTTTCAAAGTATTTTCCTGTCTTGTCTCTGCCGTCGGATTCATTGACAATCATGAACTGTCCGCCCGGTTTCAGTATCCGGCAGACCTCACGGAAGCTCTTCTGCGGTCCCGGCCAGAAATATACGGTTTCAAATGCCGTAACCAGATCATATTCATCACTGTTCAGCGGCAGTGCGGAAACATCAGCCTCCAGTATCTCCATGCGTCCTTCCTCAATGGCTTTCCGGTTGTATTCCTTTGCCTTGGAAACAGACAGCGCTGAATGATCCGCTGCCGTAATATGTGCACCGGGATATTTCTCCAGCAGAACGCCGGCATTCCTTCCTCCGCCGCAGCCAAGATCCGCAATCTTTTCCGGTTCAATATTCTTCAGATACTTCATTCCCCAGTCTGCCAGTGCTGCGTGCCCCGAATTCATACCGGCAAGCATCATTTTGCCCAGTGTTCCTTCCGGTTTGCCTGTCTGGCTGAAATATCTTACCAATATGTTTTTCTTCTTTTCCGCCGGCCGCACCGGTTCTGCAGTCTTCCCTTTCTCCGTAAAAGCAATCCGGATAATCTGCATTCTGAACTGATCATCACAGAAACGGCACAATGTCCTGTACACAGGTCCGATCACATCAGAAATATCACGGTATCCGGTCATATATCCCTTTGAAGTGACAGAGGCAAAATGATCGCTCCATTCCGCCAGTTCCGCCGCATCCTCAACCGGGAAATATGCCCCGACATCTTTAATTCCCGCTTCTTTTACCCATGTTTTCATCATCAGCTTCAAAGCAGTTCTGCCGCAGGCATCAAACACAACAACACCCTTCGGAAAGAGCAATGCCATCTTTCTGAACATCTCCCTTACCTGTTCTACTGTGAAGTAATAGAAAACACCGGTCGCGAAGAATACCGCGCCGTCTTCGGAAGGAATACGGTCCATCCATGTATGATTATTCAGATCACAGGCAATATTTTCTTCTCTTTCCCCTGCCGGCAGAAGTTTTCTTCTGAGCGAAATGACATCCGGCAGATCAAGGTTGTATCCCCGGCAGAGACCATTGTCGACATACCGGAAAGCGCTGTCCAGCCCGCACCCTAAACTGACGACAGAAGCATACGGATGCTTCAGCAGATAATTCTTGACCTCACAGATGATGTCATACTGCCTCTGTGCCACTTCAAGAGCCCCGAATTTCCCGAAAAAGCCTTCCATCTTTTTCTCTTTTCCTGCAAAGTCATAATCAAGCTGATCAATCAGCTTAACACTGAGAGGATCATAAAAAAGATCAGGATAAAGATCACTGCAGATCTTTCTGCCGTAAAGAGGAATTACCAGTGTCTCCTGAACACTGTCTGCTTCAATATGATATTTCTTTTCTGTCATTTCCATTCTCCTGATCATATTTTACTATGAGTAAGTAATAACTAACACAAAAATATATTATTTTGGTACCGAAACAGTTGACACAATGAATACCAGAGTATATATTATGTTCGGTACCGAAATATCATAAACAAAAGGAGGTTTAACATGAGTGAAAAAACACTGAACGAACAGCTGCTTGAAACGTTCCGGGCGATTTCCCGCAGAAACCGTCATAAAGCTCCGCACAGACCGATGTGCCGTCCCCATCGCGGACCGGAAGAAATGCATGGTCCGGATGGAAAACACGGACCGATGCCCCCGCACGGACCCCGCCGCGGATTCCCGAGGGAAAGAGTGCTGAGCATCCTGCTGGAACAGCCTGAAGGAATGCATCAGAAAGAGATTCTGGAAAAGATGCATATCCGCCCTTCTTCCCTTTCCGAGCTGATAGACAAACTGGAAAGCGACCGTTATGTCGAAAGAAACGCGGATGAAAATGACAGACGCACAACTCTGATCACACTGACGGAAAAAGGAAAAGCACGTGCCTATGAAGTTCTTGATGAACGGAAGGCAGAAGCTGATGAACGTTTCAAAACTCTGACAGAAGAAGAAAAGAAGCAGCTTCTTGTACTGCTTCAGAAACTGCTTCCGGAAGAAACCGATTAGGAGAAAGACCGCACAGGTCTTTTTCTTTTATCTTCTGCCTGCTTCGCTGAGACAATGCTCCAAGAGACCCGTACAGCCGGCAAGAATATCATCCTATGCGGCATCGAAATCATCCGTATACCAGGGATCGGCGACTGCCTGTCCCTTCCTGCCGCACCAGTCAAGAAGAAGTGATACTTTGTGTTCCGGATCACCGCCGTAGATCTGCTTCATGTATCTGAGATTTGCATGATCCATACCGATCAGATAATCATATCTGTCATAATCTTCCCTGACTGTCCGCCGTGCCCTTTTGTCTCCCGGATCAATTCCTTGTTCGAGAAGTTTTTGCCTTGCGGCAGGATATACGGGATTTCCTCTTCCGCCCCAGATTTCCTCACTGCTGACAGCTGCAGAAGAGATTTCAAACTGATGATCCCAGCCAGCCTTCTCTGCCAGATCCTTCATCACAAATTCAGCCATGGGTGAGCGGCAAATATTGCCGTGGCAGACAAACAATACTTTAATCATTTCTATAATCCTTCCTTTAAGGGCACGATTTGTAATCGGACCACTTTGCGCCGGCTTCTTCGGAGGCACATAGTATCCAAAAACCGGTGACGCACGGATACATTACCATACATCACCGGATAATTCTTCTCAAGAACAATGGCTGGCGGAAAACGCATAATTATGCTTCACGCCTCCCATGGATATAATCCGTGCGGAGACGGATATCAGAAATGTATCAGCGGTACCGTGTCCGCAGCACACCAAGCGCTGCAGCCACCACCAGTGAGATGAAAAACATTCCGAAAGGCATATCATCACCGGTTTTCGGCGAATTATTCGTCCTTTTTTTCTGACCCGAAGGTTCTTTCCCGTTATCCGGCGAAGGCTTTACGCCCTCGTCTTTCTGAATATATTACTTATTGCCGGTATTCTTTTCGGGATCCATGACATCCCATGTCAGCGTTACATACTCTGCAGATTTGATTGTGCATCCGGCAAACAGAGCTGATGCATCAGGATTCTCTGATGTATCAACACCTTCCTCGGATACGATATTGAGCTCATATACACCGTTCTGCACAACAAATGTCGGATTGTTTTCTTCATCAAAACCGATTCCTTCAACAGTAAAGCCCTCATCCAGAAGCTTCTGTCCCTTTTCGCCTTTGAGCGCATCAAGTTCTTCCTGAGTGGGAATCTGCGAAGAGAGATCATCCGTGCGGGTTACCTTCAGTCCGGCAACGATTTCGGCGATCTTCTCCTCACGCAGAGGATCAGATACGGATACCGCATCGATCTGATCGTAGATATCCTTTGTGATTTCGGCAATATACCTCACTGGTTTGCCGTCTTTTTCAGATACATAGACAAAATACTTTTCCGTGCAGCTGCTCATTGTCGTATCTGCTTCGGCCTTCATCACTTCTCCCATTGTCAGTGCCTGTTCCGATGAAGCGGAAGAGTCCTGTACGGAAGATGCCGCTGCGGAAGAAGCGGAACCGCTGCCCGCTGCCGGCTGTGTGCATCCTGCAAGTGATAATGCAAGCAGTCCTGCTGCTGTTATTTTTAATGTATGTTTCATTTCAGCCTCCAAATCATTTTTATATTGTATACCTTCTGCTTACCGTCAGCTTCCGGTCTTTCTTTGAACAAACGAATACATCCCGCGAGAAGAGAAGATGCGGTGTTTCCCGGCGGTTGCTTTCAAACATGTCCGCAGCCATCTTCAGCATTTTATTCCGCAGCTTTCTGTTCCCTTCAGCAGTATAAAACACAATATCCTTTGTCGGAATACAGAAAATCACATCATCATTCAGCTCTTCCGCAATCTGATTCCAGATACCGGGGAACAGTAGTGATTCAGCCTCGAAATCACCGCCGGCAAGAATACCGTATATCCCCTTTTCCTTTGATTCGCAGGAGCGGTAATTTATATTTTCCGAAAGATTCCGGAAGGCGTTTTCCTGCAGAATCTGCGGTGTGATTCCCTCCGGCAGCATCCCATAGCTCAGATATGTGAACATGTTACCCATATCCTGGATGAACATATATACATAACTGTCCATATACCGGAACATCGGCATATCCCCGTAATCCGGCGAATCCTGAGAAACTGCCGTCAGGGATACCTCCTTCAGCGGGTCCTTTGCCCAGTTCTTCTTCAGTCTGGGATATACCTTTGAAAGATCAAGCACAAAGTCATCACTGAAGCCGTCATCGAATTCCTCACCAGGCAGATGCCCCCATTCCACGTCACAGAGATCACCGTTGTCCTTCGCCCAGGCTTTCACCCGTTCCAGGTAGTCAAGACAGTATCTGCTGTAAGGATGAGCCGCCATGATCCGGATGACAGGCCGCATGCCGGGTGCTGCTTCCTCTGCCTGACCACTGCCGATATACCCCAGATAATCATTGATCTTATCCTGGAGAATCCGTACATGTGTCTTTCGGTAAGCATAGTTCCATTCCAGATGATCGGAAATCACCAGAACATACTTTCCGTCTTCCTGCAGTGTCAGATCAATGACACCTCTGTCCGTCACATCAGACATATCATATACCTCATTTATTCATTAATATCGGAAAAGACGCTGTCCTTTTCAGACAGCGCCGTAATATCGTCAGTCAATCTTGACTTTGGTCCAGCGCTCAGAAAGCATATCAACGAGCACCTGATTAAAGCGGAAGACTTCATCCTTGTCATAGCCGGAACGCGGCAGATAGGCATCAATACCGTCATATTCATTTGTACTGATGCTGTCCTTGACTTCCTTGTTGGAGGATGTGTAGCCGACCGTAATGGAGTTGTCATAGGAAGCGTCATATGTCAGAACATAGTTGATGAATTCATTTGCCAGACCCGGGCATCCCGCATTCTTCGGAATGACCATACCGTCGCTCCAGACGTTCGTTCCCTGCTTCGGCTCAATGTAGGCCATGTCGGGATTTTCATTCTGGATATACGCAGCGTCACCGGAGTATACAACGGCGATGTCCTTTGCGTTGTTGGGATCCGGGAAAGCCATTGCGTCAATGACTTCATCCGTAACATATGCCGGACTCATCGTTCTGTGCAGTTTTCTGAGCCATTCGAATGCCGCTTCAATCTCTTCCGGATTATCCGTATTCATGGAATAACCGAGTGCCTTGAAGGCAATCATGAACGCGTCTCTCTGGCTGTCATACATGAAGATCTTGTTCTTGTACTTTTCATCAAGCAGGATATCCCATCCCTTTTCCTCGATCTCTGCCGGATCAACATTATTCGTGTTGTAAACAAGACCGACGGATCCTCTGAAATACGGAACGGAATATGTGAGATCCGGATCATAGACTTTCTGCATCTCGACAACCTCGGGATCGAGATTGCCGATGTTCGTGATCTGTTCCATGTTCAGCGGCTGAAGCATGTCTTCCTTGATCAGTCTTTCAATCATATAGTCGGAAGGAACAAGAAGATCATAGGTGCTGCCGCCGAGCAGCTTCGTATACATGATTTCGTTTGAATCAAACATATCATAGTTAACTTTGGCATTGTATGCTTTTTCAAATCCGGGAACGACATCTTCACCGATGTATTCGCCCCAGTTGTAAATATTCAGGACATTACAGCCGAATGCTTCCTGGGCGTCAACCGCATTTACACTGTCTTCCGTTTTTCCCGCTCCGCCGCTGCACGCAGCGAGGGAAGCAGCGATTACTGCCGCACCTGCGGACTTAAGAATTCTGTAATTGTTCATCTTTCTTCTTCCTCCTCTCCCTGATCATGGGAACCACATTCACAATAATCAGAACAATCGTAATTACGTATACGATGATTGCAGACAAAGCATTGATTGTCGGATTTACGCGCTTGACGTTGGCGTAAACGTAGATGGAAATGTTGTTGATGCCCGGCCCTGTCGTAAACAGGGAAATGACAAAGTCATCAAATGACATCGAGAATGCGATCAGAGCACCTGATATGATACCGGGCATGATCTGCGGGATAATGACTTTCCAGAGCGCCTGAAACGGCGTGCATCCGAGATCCAATGCGGCTTCCGCGAGGTTGGGATCAAGCGTACGCAGCTTGGGCATAATGGAAAGGATAACATAAGGAATACAGAACGCAATATGCGCCAGTACCATCGTCGTGAAACCGGTCTTGATTCTCAGGCTGGTAAACAGCAGCATGAATCCGATCGCGGTGACGATATCCGGGTTCAGCATCGGCAGATTGTTGATCTGATTGACCGCCTCACGCAGCGTCTTTCTTGATTTGGAAAGACCGATTGCCGTTATTGTACCGACGATTGTCGAAACAACGGTTGCGATCACCGCACAGGATACCGTATACCAGATTGATTCCATGATCGTCCGGTTGGCGAACATCTTCTCATACCACTGCAGTGAGAAGCCGGTAAAAGTCGAAAGTGACTTTGAACTGTTGAAGCTGAAGAATACGACGTAGATGATTGGCAGATAGAAGAATGCCATGATCAGTACGAGCCAGATCTTCTCATATGCTCTTGTCTTCTGTTCCATCAGTCATCCTCCTCACCGATCTGACGGTCAAGTCTGCGGGTGATATACATCGAAATCAGGATGATGATCGCCATGATCAGACTGATCGCCGAACCGAAGTTCCAGTCACCGGTTGAGATGAAGTAATCCTCGATCAGGTTACCGATCAGGACATACTGTCCGCCTCCGAGCAGCTTCGGAATAAAGAAGCTGGATACCGCCGGCAGGAATACGAGCGTTATGCCGCTGACAACGCCGGAAAGCGAAAGCGGCAGAATCACCTTCAGGAATGTCTGTCTGTTATCGGCCCCCAGATCATGAGCGGCAACGATCAGACTCGGATCAATCTTGGAAAGTGATGTATAGATCTGCAGGATCATGAACGGCAGGAAGTTATAGAGCATGCCGATATACACCTTCATCTCGCCGCTGATCGTAAGATGCGAGAGAATACCGCGCCATGCATAGGTTCTGACCAGCATGTTGATCCACATCGGCAGTGTAATCAGAAGCACCATCATCGCCTGACTGTTCGGCTTCAGCTTTGCCATGATATACGCCGTGGGATAACCGACGGCAATGCAGATCACGGTCGTGATGACCGCCATCTTCAGGCTGCGCCAGAGAACACCGGGGAATACCGGATCATTGAAGAACCGGACAAAGTTATCAAACGTAAACTGAAATGTCAGTACGCTGTTTCCCTTGACCGTAAAGGCATAGAGGACAATCATCAGCATCGGCAGAAGGATCATTGCCACAGCCCATACAATATAGGGATAGACCATTTTGCTGAAAGACTTCATCGCATGCTACCCCATCTTTCTCATGACATGAATGTCTTCCGGATTCCACTTCAGGCCGATTCTCTCACCTTCCTCAATGTGGTCGGTCGTTTCAATCTTAAGCTCTCTTCCCTGCGTGGAGAATGTCACCTGATAATCTCCCTCAAGAATGGATTCATCATCGAAATCATATTTGACATCCCAGATTTCAACCCGGGAGTTGTCTTCCATATTCCAGGCATACGCGTCCGCCCAGCGGATCAGATCGGTGTCGAGCGCAACCGATTCCCTGATTTCATCAGCTGTCTTATAGAAGTCAAATGCCTGAATGCCTTCCTCATTGGACTCATCCTCAATGACCTGCGGCTTGACAACGTTGATGTTTACGGTAATCTCCGTTCCCTTGTCCGTACCGAACGTACAGGGATAGATGCCGACTTCATTCTTCACGTCATACTTCACCTTGGTCAGGGAAACGAATTCATCTTCCTTGTTCCAGGCCTGCGCGTTGGCACGGGCGATGACTTCCGAATCCGTCAGATTATCAACGTCTTCAAGATCCATATAGAAGCTCGAAGCGCTGATCTTTTCACCTGCCTCGGGATTATCGACATCGCTGTTCTTTGTGATATGCATCGTAACGGTCTTTGATGTACCGGATGAGGTTTCGGCGATCACTTCATAATGAACACCCTTGAACAGAACTGACTTTACTTCACCGTTGATCAGACCCTTGTTGCGGGCAACAATGTCGATGTCCTCGGGACGGATCACGATGTCAACAGCCTCGTTTTCCTCAAATCCGTAGTCAACGCAGTTATAGTCGACGTCATCGAAGCGGACAATCCGGTCACGCACCATCGTTCCGTCGATGATATTCGAGTCACCGATAAAGCGGGCGCAGTATTCATTGACCGGCTCGTTGTATACCTGCACGGGTGTGCCGATCTGTTCAATTTCACCGTCTTTCATGATGACGATCTTGTCGGACATTGTCAGCGCTTCTTCCTGATCGTGGGTGACGAAGATGAAGGTGATGCCGACTTCCTTCTGGATCTCCTTGAGTTCCAGCTGCATTTCCTTACGCAGATTCTTGTCGAGTGCGGAAAGAGATTCATCCAGCAGAAGCACCTTCGGTTCATTGACGAGCGCTCTTGCGATCGCCACTCTCTGCTGCTGACCGCCGGAAAGACTTGTGACATCACGGTGCTTGAAATCCTCAAGACCGACGAGTGAAATCATACGCATGACCTTCTGGTCAATGATATCCTTCGGTTCCTTCTTGATCTTCAGTCCGAAGGCAATATTGTCATATACATCAAGATGCGGAAACAGCGCGTAATGCTGGAATACCGTATTGACATCTCTCTTGTATGCCGGGATTGCCGCTATATCCTGGCCGTCCATCATGACCTGGCCTTCCGTCGGATCAAGAAAGCCGGCGATGATGCGGAGCAGTGTTGTTTTTCCGCAGCCTGAGGGACCGAGCAGAGTGACGAACTCATTCTCATAGATATCCAGAGAGATTCCCTTGAGTACGACCTGGCTGCCGAATGTCTTGACAATGTTCTTTACTTCAATCAGTTTCTTCATATCATTCCCCTTTAATGATCAGAATACAGGCGGCGAGCTGATCCATAATACCGAAGCCTTTGCGGAACCGCGGTTTTCAAGATAATGCGCCTCATCTCCTGTGATGTAGAATGTTTCACCCTTTTTCACCAGAACGTCTTTTGAGATCGATTCCCTGACAAGCCATACTCTGCCGCTGAGAACATAGCCAATCTCCTCCCCTTCATGCGGCCCGATTTCCTTCGAGCGGCACCCGTTCTTCAGTTCAAGAATGATCGGTTCCATACTGTTTTTCTGGGCATTCGGAACAATCCAGTGAATTGTGTACCCGGGCTGTTCATCAACGAATACATCCTCCTCGGTAAAGACGATCTTCTCATCCTCCTCTTCCTTGAAGAAGACGGAAAGCGTTGTGCCGAGCGCTTCGGAGATATCGTCAAGTGTCTGCAGCGAAGGAGACGCAAGGTTCCGTTCAAGCTGTGAGAGAAACCCTTTTGTCAGCTCTGTTCTGGATGCCAGTTCCTGCAGTGTCAGACCGTTCTTGATCCGCAGCTGACGAATTCTGTTTCCGATGTCGATCATGGCCCCTCCTGTTTAGTAATAGTAAACTTTAAAATTCAGATTATGAAACCATATACAATTATACAAAAACAGTGTTTCAATGCAATACAATTTCAAACAAAATGTTTAGGAATTCTAAACGGAAAAAGGATGCATTCCCGTAACGGAAATACATCCCCTGATTTCTCATTCATCCTGTCAGATGCCGGATTCTCTCAAGATACTTCCGGTCATCCTCTTCAAAGACTTCCTCACCGGCAAGCATGTAAGCCCTAAGCAGATATTCATCCGCTTCCTGATGTCTTCCTGTTTCCCGGGCGCATTCACCCAGCCGCATCATGACAAACGGATTCAGATAACCGTCACCGCCTGTATTGGATTTGGCCTCAAACAGCCACCGGTACGCCTTTTCATACTGCTGTTCCATGAAATACGCATCACCCAGGGATACCTGAAACCAGAACGCGTCCGCGGAGGCGTTGTGCGGTTCTTTAATCACGGCAAGAGCGCGCTGATATTCTTCAGCTGCTTCTTTGAATTTCCCTTCGTCAAACAGTCTGTTTCCTTCTTCCGCAAGCTGATCAATGATCCTGATCTCTGCTTCCATCTTTTATCCTCCCGGTCAGAAAAACACCTGCCTTCACATAAGAAGACAGATGTTCCGCTGAAATTTATTTTGCCAGTACAACTACTTTTTCGATTTCTTCCTTCGGCTTGAAACCGAGTGATGTTCCGACGGTTTCTCCTTCCTTGACTGCGACCATCATCGGAATGGACATGACGCCGTACTTCTGGGCGATATCCGGATTGTCATCAACGTTGACCTTGATGAACTTGATTTCGGGATAATCCGCAGCCAGTGCCTCAAGCAGCGGAGCTGCCATCTTGCAGGGACCGCACCAGTCAGCGTAGAAATCGATAAATACAGACTTGTTCTCATTCAGAACAGTTTTGAATTCAGCTTCGTTTTTAATAATATCCATAGTGATTACCTCCGGCATTATTATGCCATATCAATGTTTCTTTTCAATCAGAATGCCTAGGAAATCAGGGCAGCAGCCTCACGGTCAAGAATAATCGTCACATCGCTGTGATCCTGAAGAATGCTTGCCGGACAGGACGGGTCCTTCGGACCTCTGATCATGCCGTAAACCGCCTGTGCCTTGTTCTTTCCATAGGCGATAATCACGATCTTTTTTGCCTTCATGATACTGGCAAGACCCATCGTAACCGCCTCTTCGGGAACCCGGTCAATGTCCCCTTCAAAGAAGCGGGAATTATCCCTTCTCGTGGATTCTTCGAGTTTTGCGACATGCGTCACACTGTCAAACGGTGTACCGGGTTCATTGAAGCCGATATGACCGTCGGAGCCGATACCGAGAATCTGAACGCCGATCGTATAGTTTGCCAGATCTCTTTCATACCGGTCACACTCAAGATTCATATCCGGTTCCTCACCGGAAGGCATATGAACGTTCTGATCCGGAATACCGATCTGATCAAACAGGTTCTCATGCATGAACGTCCAGTAGCTCTGATCATGTTCACGGGGCAGACCGATATACTCATCCAGGTTGAATGTCGTCACTTTCTTATAGGATGTGCCGTTGACGTTATGATCGGCGATCATCTTCTTATAGAGACCGATCGGACTGGAACCTGTCGCCAAGCCGAGAACGGGATGTTCTTCCTGCTGGAGTTCCTTTTTGACGATGCGGAAAGCCTCACTGCTGATCTGATCATAGTTGTCGGCAATTATCACATTAAACATAGGTATCCCTCATCAGAAGATCTGAATTGAATATGCGGTTGTAAATGTCTTTCCGGCTTCGAGAAAGAGAGTGCCTTCACGCTGTTCAAACGGTACTTCAACCTTTTCGAAATCCGTATGGGAATGCCACGGTTCGATGCAGACAAACGGTGCGTTGGGTGACCAGTAGGCAAGCCATTTATAGCCGACATTGGATACGGTAACACCATGTTCACCATTGGTCAGACTGGATTCGGAGCTGACGGGATCGGTAATGATAATGGTTGCCGCAAGCGCGTCTTTGTCCAGATCCATGACTTTGCTGTCTTTGATGTGCGTGTTCAGCCAGTCGAATGTCTCATGGTTGGAGAATTCGATATGGTAGTCCTCAAACTTCTCACCCTCCTGCAGCGGGCAGTTGAATGCGGGGTGCAGGCCGAAGTTGAACGGCATTGTTCTGTCGTTTTCGTTTTTGATTGTATAGGTAATATCCAGTTTTCTGCCGTTCAGTTCATAACGGATCTGCAGCGTAAAGCGGAACGGATATTCCTTCAGGGTGCTCTCACTGTCCTTCAGTTCCATGATGACTTCGTTCTTTGTATGTTTGATGCATGTGAAGTCGCTTCTTCTTGTGAAGCCGTGGTTGCCTGTCACATATTCCTTTCCGTCAATATGGAGCTTCTTGTCCCAGGTGCTTCCGACCATCGGGAACAGTGTGGGATTTCTGCCTGCCCAGAATGCGGGATCACCCTGCCACATGTATTCGATGCCTGTTGCCTTGTCCTTGAAACTGTGAATTTCCGATGCATGTTCGTCGATCACGGCCGAAACCAGATCGTTTTCCATTTTGAATGATGCCATGATGATTTCCTCCTGAACCTGATATTTTTCTTTCCCAATTATAACATACTGCCAAATTGTCTGAAACCGGTTTCAATGACGCACTGCACTGTATTCTCAGATGCACTTCCGGAATGATATGATTGCACTGAGGTGAAGAATTATGATGATTCATGTTAACGATATTGATCTGTTTTACGAAAAATGCGGCAGCGGCAGACCGCTGATCCTGCTGCACGGCAATGATGAAGATCATACGATATTTGATGAAGCCGTTCAGATTCTGAAGGAACGCTTTACCTGTTATGTTCCCGACAGCAGATGCCACGGCTCCAGTACGGTTACGGATGAACTCCATTACCAGGACATGGCGGAGGACATGACGGCCTTCATGGAGGTGCTTGATCTCAGGGATGTTCTGTTTTACGGATTCTCGGACGGCGGCATCATCGGTCTTCTTGCGGCAATGCAGACAGACCGCATCACCACCCTTGTCACAAGCGGTGCCAACATTACACCGGACGGGGTCAAGCCGTTTCTCAGACTGCTGTTCAGGGGAATGACTCTCATCCATCCCGATCCGAAGATCAGTATGATGCTCAAAGAACCGCACATCACAACGGAGCAGCTTTCCCGGATAAAGGCAAAAACTATCGTTCTTGCCGGTGAAAAAGACCTGGTTGTCGAAAACGAAACAAGACGCATTGCCTCTTCCATTCCGGGCGCTGAGCTTCACATCATCCCCGGTGAAGGTCACGGAAGCTATATCGTACACAGCACGAAATTTGTCAGATATCTCATCTGGGCGGACACAAAACAGTAGTTTATATCCCTGATTATCAGTTATAATT
Source organism: uncultured Erysipelotrichaceae bacterium (assembly GCA_902766435.1). GTDB lineage: Bacteria > Bacillota_I > Bacilli_A > Erysipelotrichales > Erysipelotrichaceae > Bulleidia. The sequence continues at coordinate 17,570 of CACXDM010000002.1, forward strand.
TCACAAAGTGTGAAGAAAGAAGGAATACTATGCAATACTGCCTCAGCAGCGATACAAAAGACTGCAGAAACTGCTACAAGTGTATCCGTCACTGCCCGATCAAAGCCATATCATTTAAAGATGACAAAGCTTCCATCATCAAGGAAGACTGCATTTTATGCGGCAGATGTTACAATGTCTGTCCGCAGAACCTCAAGGTAATCCGGAATGATCTGCCTAAGGTCAGAAGACTGCTTCAGGACAATGAACGCGTCATCGCTTCCCTTGCCCCGAGCTTTATCTCCTACTACAGCGGAACCGATATCTCCGGTATGCGCTCTGCGCTCAAAAAACTCGGTTTTTACGACGCTGAAGAAACAGCCGTCGGTGCGACGATTGTCAAGAACGCATATGATGAAATGCTGAAGGAAGACAGAGACATCATCATCTCCTCATGCTGTCATGCCATCAATATGCTGATCAAAAGACATCATCCCGACTGTCTGCCCTATCTGGCTGATGTCCTTTCACCGATGCTTGCCCACGGCAAGGATCTGAAGCTCCGCTATGGCGAAGACACCAAGGTGGTCTTCATCGGCCCGTGCATCGCCAAGAAAGATGAGTCCGACAAGAATTCATCACTCGTTGAAGCAGCGCTGACCTTTGAAGAACTGGACAGATGGATGGATGAAAGAGGAATTATCCCCGCCGCGGCGGAAACACCGGAATACATTGAAAAATCAAAGGCAAGACTGTTTCCGACAAACGGCGGCATCCTCCGTACGATGAAGTGTGAAAGCGATCAGTATCAGTATCTGGTATGCGACGGCGTGGAGAACGCGGTGAATACCCTGAAGGATATTGAAGCCGGAAAGATTCATCACTGCTTTATTGAAATGTCCTCCTGTCAGGGCAGCTGTGTCAACGGTCCTCTGATGGCAGGCAGAAAGCAGAGCATCATGGCCGGAACAATGATGGTCAACAGCTTTGCCGGAAAAGAAGATTTCGACTGCTTCAAGGCAGAGCGCAGTGATATCAATACCGTTTACCGCAAAGATTATGTCAATGTGAAGGAACCTTCACCGTATGAGATTGATCAGATGCTGAAGAAGATGGGAAAGGAAAACATGTCCGCCCGTCTCAACTGCGGATGCTGCGGATATGATTCATGTGAAGCCAAGGCATGCGCGATCATCAGAGGAAATGCCAACATTGAGATGTGTCTTCCCTACCTGATGGAAAAAGCAGCTTCCCTCTCTGACAAGATCGTATCGAATACCCCGAACGGCCTGATGGTGCTTGACAATGATCTGAATATTCAGCTGATCAACCGGCCGATGTGCCGCATCGTCGGTTCAGTCAGTCCGGAAGCCGTAATCGGAACCCAGGTCACCGCAATTCTCGATCCCTTCGACTACCTGGATGCCCTGCAGGGAGAACGGGTATTCATGAAGAAGGAATATCTCAGCGAGTATGACAAATATGTTGAAAACACCGTCGTTTATGATGAGAAGTTCAATGTTCTGATCTGTGAGATGCGCGATATCACAAAAGCCGAACAGGATGCCTTAAAAGAAAAGGAAATGGCCGACAAGACTCTTGCCATCACCGATGAAGTCATCGAAAAAAACATGAAGACCGTACACGAGATCGCTTCTCTGCTCGGTGAGACGGCGGCGGAAACCAAAGTAGCTTTGATGGCTCTGAAGGAAACGATCCGCAATGAGAAGTAAGATCATAGCCGAATACGGACACATGTCCGTCAATCATGTCGGTGAACAGCTCTGCGGTGACAATGTCAGAGTCGTGGAACCCGATGACAGAACACAGATTCTCGTTCTGGCAGACGGGATGGGATCCGGTGTCAAGGCAAATATCCTTTCGACACTGACGGCCACGATGATGTCTACGATGATCGCCCACAACATCGACTTTGACGAATGTGTGAAGACAATTATTGAAACCCTGCCGATCTGCAGTGAACGGCAGGTTGCCTACTCAACATTTACCGTGATACAGATCCGTGACGGATACAAGCTGCAGATCTACAACTACGACAACCCTTCCCCGTTTCTGATCAGGGACGGAAAAAGTCTGCCGATTGAATATGCGGTCAGCGCCGTTTCCGATAAGCGGATCGAGCACTGTTCGTTCAATGCAAGAATCGGTGACTGTATCGTCATGATGTCTGACGGATGTATTCATGCCGGTATGGGTGTAACTCTGAACTTCGGCTGGGAACTGCCGCAGATCATGGAATTCATGCAGGCAAACTACCATGAAGGTGCTTCCGCCAAAGCGCTCGCCACAACACTCGTGGACAGATGCAATGCCCTTTACGGCTATCAGCCGGGTGATGATACGACAAGCGCCGTTGTCAGAATCAGAGAAAGAAAACAGGTCAGCCTGATGTTCGGCCCGCCGGTCAAAAAGGAAGATGACATGCGTATGTCTTCCCTGTTCTTCGCCAAGGAAGGAAAACATATCGTCGCCGGCGGCACAACCGCCAACATCGCTGCCCGCTATCTCGGACGTGAAGTTCTTCCCGACAACGTGAATATGGATGAGACAATTCCGCCGATGTCGATTATCAAAGGCGTTGATCTCGTTACCGAGGGCATGGTCACTCTGCAGCGTGTACATGAATACGCACTTGACTATCTGGGCGAAAACAAAAAGTACTTTGACTGGAACTACAGTCTTGACGGCGCCTCCCTGATCGCCTCCGCCCTGTTTGAAGAAGCGACCGATATCAACTTCTTTGTCGGCTGTGCCGTCAATGCGGCATATCAGGACGATGACGCATACGGCTACAGACTGAAGATGAGACTTGTCGATCAGCTGGTTGACTGTCTTGAAAAGATGCATAAAAGCGTCAAGGTAAG
>CACXDM010000003.1 GCA_902766435.1 uncultured Erysipelotrichaceae bacterium
AGGAATTCCGTTTTTTCTAACTAAATAATCATCGAAGGAGGACGGAATCTGCTCAGAGAAACAGAGTATGAGAAGCTGACAATACAGAACAATTTCATTTTCACGAAAGTCATGGAGGATCCGCATCTGCTTAAAGAACTTCTGCGGAGAATCCTGCCGGGACTGCCGGAAGGGAAACTGCACATCGTAGTCAAGGAAAGAACGATTGATGAGTTTATGGGAGCCCATGGAATCAGACTGGATGTGTTTTCTGAGGATGACAGACATCTGTATGGTGTGGAGATGCAGGTCGGAAGCAGGATTCTCCTATGAGGACGCAAGCCGTATTCTGAAGCTGGATGAAGAGGAATTCCGCAGTCTGGTTTCACCGGATGAATCATGAAACAGAGCATTTTCCGAAAGGAAATGCTTTTTCTTTAACCGGCAGTGTTCTGAATGATCTTTGTGATAAAAGTAACTCTTCAAACCCGCTTATTGGAATTACAATATAAAAAAGTGAGTATTTAAGATAATAGGAGGCCCATATGAACTATGCGGCGGCAGTGGACATCGGCGGCACAAATACCCGTGTTGCCCTTGTCAGTGAAGTGTATGAGATCGAAGACAGAGTTCAGTTTCCTACAGATGCGGATCATCCGTTTATTACATTACAGAAAATCAAGGATGTGATTGATACTTTCCGGAAGGACATTATCGGTGTCGGTGTCAGCTGTCCCGGACCGCTTGATCTGATCGGCGGGAAGGTACTTACAACACCGAATCTTCACGGGGACTGGCACGGACTGGCGGTTGTCAGTGAACTGGAGAAGATACTCGGTATTCCGGTATATCTGGAAAATGATGCCAATCTCGCTGCTCTGGCAGAGGCAGTGATCGGAGAGGGAAAAGACTGGCCAATTGTTCAGTATCTGACGATCTCCACCGGTGTAGGAGCGGGACTTGTCATAAATAAGAAGATTTTCCAGGGTTCTCATGGTTTTGCCAATGAGATCGCAAATACGGTAATGCAGAATAACGGACCGTCTCACGGCAGTATCTATCCGGGTGGGATCGAAGCGATCTGTTCCGGTACGGCTATCGAACAGAGGGCGGCGAAAGCAGGTCTTGTTGTAAAGCATGCCGGAGAAGTCAATGATCTGGCAAAACAGGGGAATACTGACGCAAAGCAGATCATGGATGATGCGAAACTGTATCTCGCAAACTATCTGGCTGGCGTGCAGGCATATATTGATCCGGATATCATTATTCTCGGCGGCTCTGTCGCGCTGAAAACAGAAGGCTTTGTGGAAGAAGTCGAGGCACTTGTCAAAGAGAGGGTATACGATGTTGTGAAGCCGTATCTGAAGATCAGAAAGAGCACACTGAATGAAGACAGCGGACTGCTTGGTGCGGCTTGTCTCTGTCTGCCGAAGGAAAAGACAGGGAGGTAAACGCATGAGCATTCTGAAACTGAAACCGGCGTATAAAGACTATCTGTGGGGCGGACACCGTCTTGTGGAAGAATACAACATGAACTATGACGGAGATATCCTCGCGGAGGCATGGACTCTTTCCTGTCATCCTGACGGGCCTTCGGTAATTGAAAACGGACCCTTTGCCGGCAGGACATTAAAGGACTACATTGACGCAAACGGACAGGAAGTCCTGGGAACACACTGCCGCAGGTTCAAGGAATTCCCGATTCTGGTCAAGCTGATCGACGCAAAGGACAGTCTTTCCATTCAGGTTCATCCGAGCAACGGGTTTGCCCTGTCAAAGGAAGGACAGTACGGCAAGACGGAGATGTGGTATGTGCTGGATGCGCAGGAAGGCGCATTTATCTACTACGGCTTCAAACAGGAAGTGACGAAAGAGGAATTCGCGGAAAGAATCGAAAACAATACACTGCAGGAAGTTCTGAATCCGGTTGAAGTCCACCGGGGTGACGCATTCCTGATTGAGTCGGGAACGATTCATGCGATCGGCAAAGGGTGTCTGATTGCGGAGATACAGCAGAACTCCAATGTGACATACCGTGTATATGACTATGGCCGCAAAGGCAAGGACGGCAGAAAGAGAGACCTCCACATTGAAAAGGCGCTTGCGGTTACGACAAGAGTGCCTGTAATCAAGAACGGTGAAGGATATCCTCATCTGGCTGACTGTGATTACTTTACGGTTGACAAGCTGAACCTTGACGGCGAACTGACATACCGGATGCAGGGAACGGTAACGGATTCTTCTTTCCTGAATGTCATAATTCTGGACGGGGAAGGTACTTTGACCAATAAGCAGGAAAAGGTTCCTTACCGGAAGGGTGACAGTCTGTTTCTTCCGGCGGGAAGCGGAGACTGGCAGATTGAGGGAAGATGTGATGCCTTGATGACCACAATACGGGAGAAGGCAAGTCCGATCAGGGTCGGTGTCGATATCGGCAGTTCGGAAGTCAGAATCGGCATTATCAACAGTGAGCAGCATATCATTGCTTCAAAGAGCTATCAGCCCGTACGTTCGATGCCCGCTGTACAGATGATTGATGATCTTTCCAAACGGATTCTGGATATTCTGAATGAGAATGATGTCCCTCTGGATCAGTGCATCGGCGTCGGTGTGGGTATTCCCGGAACGATTGACAGAAGAAACGGGAAGGTTCTGTATTCCAACAATATCCGCTGGGAGGATGTCTCGATTGTTGAAAGACTGGGAAGAGTGATTCCCTGTCCGGTAAGAATTGCCAACAACGCAGACTGCGCGGCATTGGGTGAAGCGGTTGCCGGTGCCGGTAAAGACTACAGTGATGTGGCGATGTTTACGCTTGGCGGAGGTGTCGGCGGCGGAATGATTCTCAGCGGAAGAGTATTCGAAGGCGGTATCATGGGCGGCAGTGAGATCGGTCATATGGTTGTCAGAGCCGGCGGAAGAGTCTGTACCTGCGGCAGGAAAGGATGTCTTGAGGCATATGTGTCAATGGGGGCATTGCTGAAGGACGCGGAAAAGGCAGCGGGAAGAATACTGAGCGCAGATGAAGTGTTTGCTTTATACCGGAAGAATGATCCGACGATCGTTCCGGTTGTCAAAGAATATATCGATACGCTCGGTGTGGGTATTGTCAACATCGTGAATATCTTCCGTCCGCAGCTGATACTGATCGGCGGTCTGCTTTCAGCGTATGCGGGTGATCTGATCGGACCTCTGAAAAAGATCGCGGAAGAGCAGAGCTTCGGCGGCAGACACGGTATGATACCGGAAATCAAAGCGGCAGAGCTGGGAAAGAACGCGGGACTGATCGGTGCGGCTAATCTCTGAAGTGAATAAATGCGTGGCATCCTGTTCAAGTTGGTATAAAATATGCGGGAAGGTATATTTGTATGAGTTGGTTTGACTGGGTATGCATTGCGGTTCTGATTCTGTTTGTCGGCGGATATGTCTGGGTGAAAGTGACGGACAAAATGGCGCCGCCGGCAGATGCAGATGAAAAGAAATAAATTACGGAAACATCGGGTGACCGGTGTTTTCTTCAGCGAAAAGGGAAAAGATTTCATTTCCCATCATTTACCCAAAATTTAATGCTATGATGAAGACCGTGAAAAGCTGTAGGAGAATTAGTCGCAGCTTTTCTTGTTTAATGAGGATACAGTATGACAATCAGTGTAATTTACCACTATAACAGAGGGGAAACCTTCAGACTGGCCGAGGCAATTGCCAAACGCTGCGGGGTTGAACCCATTGAAATATCAAAAGCGCATGTACTTCCCGATACGGATCTTCTGTTTGTCGGCATGAGCACACATCACGGAAAACCGGATGATATCCTGATGGATTATCTGGATCAGCTTCCTGTCAATAAGATCAGAGGGGCTGCCATTTTCAGTACACACCGCAACGCTCAGGACAGAACCGCGCTTGCAGTGAATCTTCTGGAACATAAGGGAATTACGGTATTCCCTGAAAGATTTGTCTGTCTTCAGCCATATCTGATGCGGAATAAGGACCGGCCGAACAAGGACGATGTCCGAAATGTTCTGGTCTTTACGGAACGGGTACTCAGCTCCTTCAACGGATAGTCAAAGATGCATTCATATGCGTCTTTTTTTCCCTTCTTAGGGGAATCGCCGGGAATAAGGCTATAATTATAAGGGGAGGCAGTTATGAAGGAAACAGTCTATATTACCGGACACAGACATCCGGATACGGATTCAATTGTATCTGCGGTTGCCTATGCTTTTTTCAAGAGGGCAATGGGAGTTAAGGCAGTTCCCTGCCGCCTGGGTGAACTGAATACGGAAACAAAGTATCTGCTGAAGCGGTTCGGCATCAGTGAACCATTGCTGCTGACGGATGCGCGGAATACATTGGCTGAGATCGAACTGGATGAACCGGTATCGATTTCCCTTGAAACAACGATTGCCGGAACAATCGAGAAAATGCACGCGACGGGAAGAAATTCCTTTGCGGTGACTGACCGGGAAGGAAAGATTGCCGGATATGTCTCAAAGAGTGATCTGGCAAATATGGCGCTGGGTGATACGGCGGAGGAAATCGAGCTGCTCAGGCAGACTTCGGTAAAGGATATTGCCGAGACGATCAGCGGCAAAGTCATTTACACTCCCGATAAGACGCATTACAACGGCAAGACATCCATTGTGGCGCTCAATAAATCAGCTATTGAGAATTATTCGGTTGATGACCGTATTGTCATTATCGGTAATGATTCGGCAGCGCAGGAGGCATTGATCCGCAAAGGGGCGGGGATGCTGATTATTGTATGGGCAGATGAGATCAGTGAATCTGTATTGTCGGCAGCCCGGGAATTTGAATGTCCCATCATCACTTCCGGTCACGGCGCGATGAATACCAGCCGTTATCTCTTTCTGGCACCTGAAGTGCGTCTGATCATGACGGAAAATGTCATTGCCTTCAGACAGAGTGAATATGCCGAGGACGCAGGAAGAAAAATGCTGAAGACAAGATTCAGAAGCTATCCGGTCATTGACGATGAAAGAAGACTGACAGGATATGTTTCCCGTTTTCATATTCTGAATTCCAATGAAAAGAAACTGATTCTGGTGGATCATAATGAGTTTTCACAGTCCGTCAGAAATATAGACAAGGCGCAGATTCTGGAAGTGATTGACCATCACAGGATCAATGATTTCGCCACAACTCAGCCGGTATCCTTCCGTAATGAGATCATCGGCTCAACCGCCACGATTATCTCCACGATGTTCCGGGAGAATCAGATTCCGATGCCGAAGGATCTGGCGGGACTTCTGCTCGGGGCAATCTTATCGGATACGCTGAATTTCCAGTCGCCGACGACAACGGAAAAGGATAAGGCAGCTGCCAATATTCTGGCGGCGTTGGCAGATCTTGATATTGACCGGTTTGCGTATGAGATGTTTTCCGCTTCGGCTGCCGGGGATGATCAGACAATGTATGAGAAAATCGTACAGGATATCAAGCATTTCGACATCAGCGGCGTGGATGTGATGGTTTCCCAGGTACTGGCGGCTTCGGCTGAACAGGTCAGAAGAGATGAGAAGGAAATCCGCCGCAGTATGGATCAGCTTGTCGCCAAGAAGGATATTGATCTTCTGGTTGTATGCTTTACTTCAATACCGGATGACGGGACAATCTTTTTCTCGGCAGGTGAAAAGGCGGATGTTCTTCAGCAGGCATTTCCCGATGAGGCAGGAAAGCTGTCTGTTCATAAAGGGATCTTTTCCCGCAAGAAACAGATACTTCCGCGGCTGACCGAAGTGCTTGAATCAATGTAAGGGGCAACAGATGGCAGAAAAGCAAATACAGAAAAAAGCAGCGGAGATATGTTCGTTTTTCCGCTACGAGATACCATACAGCAGGCTTTCCGGGCCGGCTGTATTTCTGCAGGACCATCCGGGGATATGTAAGATCACCTATGAGGACTTTCTGGCGGCATTGAAAAACATGCGTGACAAGGGAAGCACAGTTGATGAAGTGCTGGACAACTGGTTCGGTCCTCTGATGGAAATCAGTGATCTGATCGGTTTTCCCGAAGCAGTCGGAACGGAAATGAGAATGCCGGACAGCCCTCCGCTTCTGCCGGAGAATCCGTTTGAAAGAGGGAAGGTACTGACAGCGGTAATCGGTCTGTTCTTTGACGGGGCAGAGGTTCCCGATGATGCGGAGTTTACGGAAATGCTCGGTGAATACATCGAAATGATGGAGAATACGCTGTACAACGAAGAACGTCCGGTCAGTGAGTGGAAACTGTCATTACTGCAGGAGATGAGATATGCGGCAGAGCTGTTTGAGAATGAACAGATTGATCTGGCGGATCCGGAATACAAGGATCTGTTTGTCCGGTGTCTGAATGACTGCTGTGACAAGGGGATCTATGATGCGCTGAAGATCAAGGCTTTCTGCAGCTGCGGCGGGAATTCGGTATATCCGTGTGACTGGAACCTGGCAAGAGAGTACTTTGAGATCCTTGTTGAGGAAACGGAAGATCCGATGGCTGCCAACGCGCTGGGGCATATCTGTCTGAACGGCAGAACGAACAACGGGGTGCCGGAGTATGAGCTTGCATACAAGTACTTTTCGTATGCGGCGTTTGCGGGTGTGTTTGAGTCGATGTATAAGTCGGCTGACATGCTGGCAGAGGGAAGAGGCATCATGCGTTCTCACCGGGCAGCGATGAATCAGGTCCGTTTTGTCTATTCACATACCAAGACACCGTTTACGGACGGGATATACAGTATCGCTTTCGCGGATGCGGCGTGGCGGATGGGAAACTATCACCGTGACGGAATCGGTACGGATACGGATCTGCTTCTGGCATACAGTTACTATCTTGACGCGCAGACTGCTCTGTTCTGCCGCATGCGGTATGATCAGAGCTGGGGTGATGATGAACTGTTTGATCAGATTCAGGACAGTATTGCCGATATGGAAAGCCGTCTCGGGAATCATGTTCATGAAAGCAGAAGCCGTATGCATGAACCGGCTTTGATTGACCGTATTCTCAGCGGAGGATTCCCGCTGATCATGAAGATCAGGAAACGGAAGAAAAGTGCTGAGCTCATCTTCCGAAGACAGGAGACGGGTGAAAAGAGTCTGATCTTACTGACAGTTGAGAATATGTCCTACAGCACTCTGAAGAAGACCGTTTCCATCAAGGCGGAAGGACTGAGGGAGTGCACGCTCGATAACGGTGAGGAAATCCTGTTTGACAGGGTGGGATACGATATGTTTACGGAAGAGACGATCTTCTGGTATGACACGATGGAAGTCGGCCGGATGAAGACGGATTACTTCGTGTATGAAGATGACCGTCCTGAGGGATGGCAGGGTCATGAATTCATGACCTATGCGAAAGTCATTTTCCGGAATGAGAATACGGCAGAGGAAATGATCTGTGAAATTCCGGGCCTGAAGAAAGGCGACCGTGTATTGGCGGAACGGAACGGTGAAGTGGCGGAAGGCATCATCGCGAATCTGTTCAAGGCCAGGGATTTTGATATGGAAGAAAGGGAATACGGCAGGGTGATCCAGAAGATCTCCATGCGGTTTCTCTCATAGGACGGAAGAATTTGAATAGGATACTCTCATGGTAGAAGATGTACTTGAAAACTTAAATGAAGAACAGATTGAAGCGGTCACTTCCACGGAAGGGTATATCCGGGTGGTTGCCGGCGCAGGGTCGGGCAAGACAAGAGCGCTGACACACCGTTTTGCCTATCTGGTCAGTGATCTCGGCATCCGTCCCGGAAACATTCTCTGTGTTACCTTTACCAACAAGGCAGCCAATGAAATGCGGCAGAGAATTCATTATCTGACGGGAGACAACGATACCGGTTTTATCAATACATTCCACGGCTTCTGTGTTTCCGTTCTGCAGGAGGACAGTCACGCGGTGCAGTATCCGAAGAGTTTTCTGGTGCTGGACAACAGTGACATCGACGCAATGCTGAGAATGATCTATGAGGAGCGGGGACTGACCCTCAGGGATATGACATTTGCGGCTGCGAGGGATTATTTCGAAATGCGCAAAGGTCTGTACGAACCGGACTATTATCTGAATTTCATCTCTCTTTCAACTGCGGATCTTTACCGGAAATACATGGAAGCGGAAGACATAAAGGATATCCTGTTTTACGGTTATCTGTATCAGGAGAAGAAATGCTTCGGCTTTGACTACAATGATCTGATCTTTGTGACGATACATATTTTCAAAACACATCCGGATATTCTGCTGAAATGGCAGAAGCGTCTGGAATATATCATGATTGATGAGTTTCAGGATATCGATCCGCCGCAGTATGAACTGATGGAGATGCTGTGTAAATATCACAATAATCTCTTTATTGTCGGTGATCCCGATCAGACAATCTATACATGGCGCGGCGCAAACCAGAGATTCCTGCTGGACTTTGACAAACAGTTCCATGAAGTGAAAACGATCATGATGATGAAGAATTACCGTTCCATACCTGAAGTGCTGAACTGCGCGAATTCACTGATTGAGAAAAACCACAGAAGGATTGCCAAGGAACTGATTCCGATGCGTCCGCACGGTCTGAAAGTCAGATTCCATCACAGCAGGACAACGGAAGCGGAAGCGGCGTTCATCGCAAAGGAGATCTCCCTTCTGCATCAGGCAGGAGTTCCCTACCGTGAGATTACCGTTTTATACAGAGCGCATTACGTGACACGTTCAATTGAGGATATGTTCATCAGGGAAGAGATTCCGTATATGATCTATTCCGGCATTAACTTCTATGAGAGAACGGAAATCAAGGATGCTTTGTCTTATCTCCGAATGATTGCCTTCAAGGATGATCTTTCCTTCCTGCGGATTGTCAATCAGCCGAAACGGAATATGGGAAAGAGAAGAATCGCTTTCCTGAAGGAATACGCGGACAGTCATCAATGCACGCTGTATACCGCATTGCTGGAAACACTGGACAATGAGATCTTTGCGAATACGAAGGCGGGACAGTTTGTCTCTTTGATAGATAAGTTCAGCCGTTCCTTTGCGGATCAGCAGATTTCGGAAGTACTCAGGGATATTCTCGATGAGAGCGGTTATGAAAAGATGCTGAGAACGGAAGGTGCCCAGAACCGTCTGGATAATCTGGCGGAGCTGAAGCAGTCCGTATATGAATATGAGAATGCGAGCGGTGAGGAGACGGATCTTGCGACCTATCTTACACACATTGCGCTTTTTACCTCACAGGATGTCTCAGATCATAAGGATCAGGTAAAGCTGATGACAATCCATGCCGCAAAGGGACTGGAATTTCCGTACGTGTTCCTGTGTTCGATGAATGAAGGAATTCTTCCTTCCCGTAAGACAAATACGGAAATGGCAATGGAGGAAGAACGCAGACTTGCGTTTGTGGCTATCACAAGAGCGGAGGAAGGTTTATATCTGTCTGATGCTGAAGGAAGAAACTTCGACAATTCACCCCGCTATGTATCCCGCTTCATTCTCGATATTTCCCCGCTGTATCTGTCATATGACGAGGAACTTCCTGACAGTCTGATCAAGGATTCGGACAGATTCATCAAGCGGAGTGAAAACAGCCTGCTTCCGGATTTGGGGGAACTCGGTCTGAAAGTCGGTGACAGGGTAACCCACCCGGTATTCAAAGAAGGAACGATTACCGATATCTCACTCAGTGAGGAGGCAATCTTTATA
>CACXDM010000004.1 GCA_902766435.1 uncultured Erysipelotrichaceae bacterium
ATTCAGAACATTACGGACTTCATCCAAAGGCCCTGAAGCAACGAACTTCATGAACCTTGTCTTATCGTTGTCTTTACTGATAAGAGCAAGGACAAAGCGTTCCTTGTTTCCGTACGTCCATTTGAGAACCATACCGACATCGTTTTCGTTTACGACTTCCATCGTTGATTCCGGAATATACATAGCTCCTCCTTTCTGTAAGCAACGCCGACAACAGCGTCAAACAACAAAAAACATAGTATATACTATATATTTTGTATCATTACTTACAATAATTATGGTACCATTCCGGATAGTATTATGCAAATTTCATATGATAATATCCGCAAAGTTTTTATTAAATTCGTTACAAAAACTGATATTATGCTTTGGAATCGGCTTTCTGGCAATAGAATATGTTGAATAAAATATAATATATACTATACTATTCGTATAGAAACGGTGATTAATAAGGAAATAGGAGAGAGAACCTTATGTATTTTAATTTCGATGACGATAAAACATCCGGGAAAGAAACTTACTTTACAGACAGTCTCAAGGAGCTGCTGAAAGACAGACACATGTCTCTGGCAGAACTGTCAAGAGAAACCGGCATTTCGCTGGCTACAGTCTACAGCTGGCGTCAGGGACGCGTTCCCCAGGGCAGGAACCTGCAAAAACTTTGCAATTATCTTGGTGTTTCGACGAAGGAGCTGCTGTTCGGGAAGGGTCCGGGCAGCGAAGGCAATCCGGACACGTCCGGCAATCAGATAACCGGAGAAAGCTCAGAACAAAATGAAGACATTGAAGAAAGACTTAACGCAAGAAACAGAAGATTATACAGCTATGCAGTCCGGTTGTCTTCTTTATCCAGCTCTCAGCTGCTTGCCTCTATGCTGGATGAGTGGTCGGCTCTGAGCGATGAAGATAGAGTTTCTCTTGTGTCTCTCGCACACAGACTCAACCAGACCAAAAAGGAAGAACCAAAGCAGACAGATGAGAATGATGATTAATACAGAAACTACAGACTGTGAGCAGATTATCGAACTGCTCCAATACTGGAACAGGCTTACGTCAGAAGAAAGAAGCATTGTTCTGGATATTACAGCGAATCTCGCTAAAGGAGGTGAATTATAGTTAACATCGAAAAGCGAAAACCCGGGACTTACAGAATCCGAATTTTCCTTGGCAGGGACGAGAATGGCAAAGCCATATTTAAAAGGAAAACAATTCACCCAAAAGCCACGGGCGGACGAGCTCTGCAGAAAGAACTGCAGGAAGCAGCCGAAAAATTCAGTGCTCTGTATAAAGATTATGAGCCTGGCTCAGATATTACATTCTCTGAAGCAGTTGAAGTCTGGAAACAGACAACAACGATAACACCAGGCCAAAAAGAAATGTATGAAGCAATTCTCAAACATCATGTTCTTCCTTTTATAGGAGGAAAGAGACTTGAGGATTTGAAAAGAAAAGATTTCCAAAAAGTTATTGATTCTCGAACGGCAAAAGGTGCTATGCCTAAAACCGTAAGGAGAACTTACACTGCGATGAACGCAGTCATGAGGGCAGCAACAGAAAAGCGCCTGATTCCTGAAAACTTGTGCCTCGGAGTCAAACAGCCTCCGGCAAAGGCAAAAGAACGTGAACACGTTCTGACATATGACGAAGCCGCAAGGTTCCTCAGCATTATCAAAGAAAGTATTCCGAAGATTAGTGCAAAAGGAAAACCCATTGGTTACGTCAGTGTCTCTCAGGAATTAGTCGCTTTCTTTTATTTACTGGTGTATACCGGCGCGCGGCGTGGTGAAATCGGCGGCTTATACTGGTCGGATGTTGATTTTGACAAAAAGACAATAACGATTTCCAAAGCAGTTTCTTCTGCCAGAGGTGGTCAGTATATTAAAGAACCGAAAACATCCTCCGGTGTCAGGAAAATCGCAGTAGCTGAAGAAGCTCTTGAGGAATTGAAGTTATGGAGAGATGAGCAGACAAAGTTGAGAGAGGAAACCGGAACCAAATATATCTTCACCCAGAAAAACGGAGAGCTGATGAGTCTCGCAACACCCACGCATAAAATGCTTGAAGTCATCAAATACTACAACCGCAGCTGTAAAGAAGACGAGCGGCTTCCGGAAATCCATCTTCATGACCTCAGACACACACATGCCTCCCTTCTTCTCGGAGCCGGAGCGGATATAGCAACCGTATCACACAGGCTTGGTCATGCGAGCACCTCCATCACTCTGGACATCTATACTCACGCGCTTCCCGAAAATGACAGAAGCGCCGCGGAAATCATTTCAGAAAAAATAGTCCTGAAAGATAAAAAGAAAAAAGCTTCTGAATAAGCTTGTCCGACAATAGTTGCCCATTTGTTGCCCCTGCCATAATCAACTGTCATATTCGGAAAAAGTCTTTAAAGAATTTGGAAAATTATTCACAGAGAAGAACAATGAAATTATCAGAAAGAAAGGCAAAAACCCGAAAAGTTGCCCAAAAGTTGCCCTTACCCCTTTTAACAGAAAAAGGGCAACAACAAAAAAAGCCGAAAAGTTTCAACTTTTCGGCGTATGGAGCCGAAGAGGCTCGAACTCTCTACCTCATCGCTGCCAGCGATGCGCTCTCCCAGGTGAGCTACGACCCCATGAACAAGGAAATAGTATCATATTTTGCCTGTTATATGCAGTATATTTATCTTTTTTATCCTGAATACGCTTACATACTTGATAATTTTTGGACATATATTTTGTTTGCAGTTATAATTATACGCATATTTTGAGAGGTAAAGAATATGAGCAGAGTTTACAACTTTTCCGCAGGACCTGCCGTCATGCCTGAAGAAGTACTCAAAGAAGCAGCGGCAGAGATGCTTGACTACAACGGATCCGGAATGTCCGTCATGGAAATCAGCCATCGATCCGCATTATTCCAGAACATTATCGACGAAGCAGAAAAAGATCTCAGAGATCTGATGAATATTCCCGATAACTACAAAGTACTGTTTATTCAGGGCGGCGGACACATGCAGTTTGCGATGGTTCCGATGAACCTGATGCAGAACAAAGTCGCAGACTACATCATCACCGGTCAGTGGGCAAAGAAAGCATGGAAAGAAGGCCAGATCTACGGCAATGCCAAGGCGATTGCTTCCAGCGAAGATAAGACGTTCTCTTATATCCCCGACTGCAGTGATCTTCCGGTTGATGAAGACGCGGACTATGTATACATCTGTCTGAACAATACGATTTACGGCACCGTATTCCACGAACTGCCGAATACAAAAGGAAAACCGCTGGTCGCTGATATCTCTTCCTGCTTCCTGAGTGAACCGCTTGATGTATCCAAGTTCGGTATCCTGTGGGGCGGCGTACAGAAGAATGTCGGTCCTGCCGGAATGGCAATTGCCATCGTCAGAGAAGATCTGATCAGAGAAGACTGCCTGCCGGGAACACCGACAATGCTGAAATATGACACATATGTAAAGAGCGGCTCTCTCCACAACACACCGCCGGTATATACGATCTATATGTGCGGCAAGGTCTTCAAGTGGCTGAAGAAACAGGGTGGTCTTGAAGCCATGAAAGTCAGAAACGAAGAAAAGGCAAAGATCCTCTATGACTTCCTGGATTCCAGCAAACTGTTCAAGGGTACAGTCGAAAAGAAGGACCGTTCACTGATGAATGTTCCGTTCGTTACCGGAGACAAGGAACTGGATGCGAAGTTCATCAAAGAAGCAGACGCAGCGGGATTCGTCAATCTGAAAGGACATCGTTCCGTCGGCGGTATGCGTGCCAGCATCTATAACGCAATGCCTAAGGAAGGCGTTGAGAAACTCGTTGAATTCATGAAGAAGTTTGAAGCAGAAAACGGGGAGGTAGCGTAATGCCTCTGATTCATACATTAAACAACATTTCCAAAGAAGGTCTGCAGCTTCTCAAAGCAGACTACCATCTCTCAGACAAGGCAGAAGACGCTGATGCGATTCTTGTCAGAAGCGCTTCCATGCATGAAATGGAATTCTCCGACAACCTTCTCTGTATCGCCAGAGCAGGTGCCGGCGTAAACAACATTCCCCTTGATAAATGCGCTGAAAAAGGCATCGTCGTATTCAATACACCCGGCGCAAATGCTAATGCCGTTAAGGAACTGGTCATTGCCGGCCTGCTGATGGCATCCAGAGACATCATCGGCGGAATCGAATGGTGTAAGGAAAACAGCGAAGACGAGGCAATTGCCAAGGATATGGAAAAGGCAAAGAAAAACTTTGCCGGCAATGAGATCAGCGGCAAGAAGCTCGGTGTAATCGGCCTTGGCGCAATCGGCATTGAAGTAGCCAATATTGCGACTAAGCTCGGCATGGAGGTATACGGTTATGATCCCTTCATGTCTGTCAAGAATGCCTGGATGCTTTCCAGAACGGTTCATCAGGCAGGCAGCGCAGAAGAGATCTTCCGTGAATGCGACTATATTACACTTCATGTTCCGGCAACCGATTCCACAAAGGGAATGATCAACGCCAGAGCCATCTCAATGATGAATGACAATGTCGTTATTCTGAACTACGCAAGAGACAGTCTGGTAAACGATGATGATATGAAGATCGCTCTCGAGTCCGGGAAAATCAGATATTACATGACGGATTTCCCGAACCCGAAAGTCATGCATATGCCCAATGTCATCGCTACACCTCATCTGGGCGCTTCCACCGAAGAAGCAGAAGACAACTGTGCGAGAATGGCTGTTGAAGAAACAGTTGACTACATTGAAAACGGTAATATCCGCAACAGTGTCAACTTCCCGGCATGTGATATGGGTAAATGCAGCGCTGTCACAAGACTGGCAATCCTGCATAAGAATATTCCCAATATGATCGGTCAGATCACTTCAGCTCTTGCCAAAGACCACATCAACATCTCCAATATGACAAACGGCTCCAAAGGCAAGTATGCATATTCGATGTTTGATCTCGAATCCAAAGTGGATGTCGGCCTCGTTTCTCTTCTGGGAAAGATTGACGGCATCATGCGGGTCAGAATTATCTGATTACTGCGGCACCGCAGACTCCTGTGGTGCTTTTTTCTTTTTGTCACTGACTGTCACACGCAGTGTTCTTGTCAGTGATTTTCTCTTTCCCTTCAGTTCATAAACCGCCGTACTGCTTCCCGGCTGATCCGTCGTAATTCCATGCGGCAGTACAAGAAGAGCGTCATCCCCGGAATATGAAAGAACATACTCCATTGGATCAAACATCTCCCCTACAGCCAGTTCCGCTTCTTCCGCTTTCAGTTCCAGCGCAAGGTGTTCCTTCGGGTGTGTGAAGAAATAGAAGCACAGTGAAGCTGCCGCAGAAAAGAGAAGAAACCCGGCTGCCGCTGCCGGAATAAATGATCTGACAGGGAGCGGTTCCATACTGACAGCTGCGATCCGCATTTCTTTCATCTCACTGTAATCCATGGATGGCTTCCAGTACCTCCTGATTAAATCCGGGTCAATCCCCTCCTTCAATGCCGTTCTGATTTCTCTCATCTGCAGAAAGTTGTAATACGGTCTGGCAAAGAGGTATATCACTTCCTGTTCAAGACCTTCATCCAGTCCCTGCCGGATTTCCTCCTTCTGAAGAACCGTGAAATCTTCCATGAATAATGATCCTATATATTTCCCGTACATAAGCACCTCCGTATATTACTTAGAAGAAATAAGACGGATTCCCGAAAAAAAACCCGGATTCAACTCCGGATTCATCACATGAACTCACTTCCGCTCTGTTTCAAGCAGGTCATGATATTCCTTTATTTCCTGTTCTGAGAATTTCAGCCTCCCGCATATCTCGTCAAAGGACATGCCCGACTCCTGAAGGTTTCTGATCGTATTCAGCCGCTCTTCTTTTTTTCCCTCGATTCTTCCTTCAATTCTTCCTTCTCTTAACCCCTCATCTTTGCCCATTTTTTTGTAATCTCTGAGATCCATGTACTGTTTCCTCCAGA
>CACXDM010000005.1 GCA_902766435.1 uncultured Erysipelotrichaceae bacterium
ACTAAAATATTTTACAATGATTCGTAAGATGAAACAATTGTAATTGGATATCCGTAATCCGGCAGTCTGAAAAGAAAAAAGCCTGCTGTCTGCAGACTTTTATCAGGCTGGGATAGAGAGATTCGAACTCCCGAAATGGCTGGTTCAGAGCCAGCTGCCTTACCGCTTGGCTATATCCCAACAGCAGTTATTATTATAGTCGAAATGAATATGATTGCAAGACCTTTTTTCATGAAAGGGCATCATTCCGAAAGAATTTCATTCGGCCCAATTCCGTCTTTTCATGTATTATAAATATAACAGGACTTTACAGGAGAGTATCATGGAAAAATATTTGTGTATCGATCTGGGACGTACGAAACTGCGTTACGCCGTTATCACAGAGCAACTTGATGTTCTCAGTCAGGGGACTGAGTATACGACAATCGAAGATCCTTCCGGCGTATTTGATCCGATCAAGAAAGTGACGGATCAGTTCCGTGACGAGATTGAAGGTGTTTCGGTTACTATGCCGGGTGTGATCGACAGTGAAAAGGGAATTGCCTATTCAGGCGGTGTATATCAGTGGGTAAAGGATATGCCGTATGCGCAGATGCTTTCCGATCATATCGGCATGCCGGTGGTAATCGCGAATGATGCCAAAGCCGCGTGCATGGCGGAAATGGGTTACGGCTCACTGAAAAACATTGAGAACGGTATGATGCTGCTGATTCTGAATACCGGAATCGGCGGAGCTGTGGTTACCGAAGGCAAGCTTCTGAACGGGCATCACTTTGCGGCAGGAGAATTCTCATACATGCGCGGTGATTATCTCGAACGTGACGGCTATGATGATATGTTTGCACTTGCAAACAGCACTGACGGTCTTGCCAGAATCGTGGAACGCACTTCCGGCAAGAAGAATCTGAATGTTCTGAGAATCATGGCAAAGCTGAATGCCGGTGATGAAGACATCAAAAAGGGCGTGGAAACCTATCTGGATATGCTTGCCACATATATTTACAACATCCAGTGTGTTGTTGACTCCGAAGTATGCGTGATCGGCGGCAATATTACTGATGATCCGCAGATGCTGAAAATGATTGATGAAGCAGTGCAGAGAAAATTCGAGAAGGCACCGTATCACAACATATTCAATCCGAAGATCAAAGAATGCACTTTCCACGGCAATTCACGGCTTTACGGAGCAGTTTATAATTTCCGCCGTCTGACAGGACGGATCAAGTAAGCGGTATGACATGCCGCTTTTTCTTTCTGGTTGTGATTTGTGAGCTGATTGTTCATTCTTTTCAGTGAAAAAGATTATAATTGATTTCTGTAAGGAGGTTTTTATGGCTGAAAAGATCATTGTGGTTGCCAGCACAAATGAAGGAAAAATCAGAGAATTCCGGGAAATGCTGGAACCTGACGGATATACGGTCAAGTGTCTGAAGGATCTGCCTGATTATGAGGAACCTGAAGAGAACGGGACAACCTTTGCTGAAAATGCCGTAATCAAAGCGGAATCAGTTACGAAGAAATACAATATTGAAGCAATTTCCGATGATTCGGGACTTGAAATCGATGCATTTGACAGACAGCCGGGTGTTCACAGTGCCCGCTGGCTTGGACATGATACACCGTATGAGATCAAGAACCGGACGATACTTGAGAAAATGGAAGGCATTACTGACAGGACATGCCGTTATGTATGTGCAATTGCAGTAACCGGACCGGATCATGAACCGGTTGTATTTGAAGATACAGCCGAGTGCACAATCGCTTATGAGCCGGCGGGCACAAACGGTTTCGGGTATGATCCGATCATGTATTATCCGCCTGCAGGCAAAACCATGGCTGAAATGACAAAAGACGAGAAGAACGAAATCTCTCACCGCGGAAAAGCTGTTCGCCGACTGGAACAATGGCTGAAGGAGAGAAATGCGTAGGGTTCTGCAGGCAGCTGCCTTTTTCATGATCTTTGTATCGGCGCTGCTGACAATCATTGACTGTCTCTGCTTCGCAAGACCGTTTTACGCTTATGAATACGGCAGGGACAATACTGCACAGAAGATCGGTATGACAGATGAAGGACTGATGAATGCCACAAATACACTTCTGGATTATCTTCGTGATGAGCGGAAGGATATTGTTGTTATTGAGACGGTTAACGGAAAAGAAAGGGAAATCTTTGATCAGAGAGAAACCCTGCATATGGCCGATGTGAAGAATCTTTACCGCCGGGCCCGCCGTGTACGCAGTCTTGCCGGACTTGCCGGTTTATTCATTCTTCTCGGACTTTTCTACAAAGCGGGAAAAGGACAGATGAAGGAACTGCCGGAGGGATACCGTGACGGAGCAGTGCTGATGTTTCTTCTGATCTCATTCATCCTGATCTGGTGTGTTGTTGACTTCAACCAGTTCTGGCTGCAGTTTCACTATATTTTCTTTGACAATGATCTGTTTCTGCTTGATCCGTCTGTATCCATCATGATCAACATGTTTCCTGAAGTATTCTTCAGGGATATGGTTCTGGCTGTTATTATCTGCTTTCTTGCCTTCATGGTCCTGCTGTGGTTCTTTGTCAAAAAGCTGGCGGTTTCCCGCAATGCTTAATATCGTTCTGTATGAGCCGGAAATCCCCCAGAATACCGGGAATATCATGCGAACTTGCATGGCATTCGGCTGCCGTCTTCATCTGATCGGACCGCTTGGCTTCAGCCTGGATGAAAAGCATCTCCGCCGGGCCGGTATGGACTATATCCGCAGTACGGATTATACGTTATTTACGGACTGGGAAGAATTCATCAGCAGAAACAGCGGTGAGTTTTACTATGTAACAAGATACGGAAAAAGATCACCCGATTCCTTCACTTATCCGGATGATCAGGATATCTATCTTGTTTTCGGCCGTGAAAGCACTGGTATTCCAAAAGAGATTCTGAAGCAGAATACCGACCGGTGCATGAGAATTCCGATGAAGGCGGAAGCGCGCAGTCTGAATCTGTCCAACTGTGTTGCATTATGTGCGTTCACCGTTCTTTCACAGCTCGGATTTCCGGGTCTTTCCCTTACGGAACAGATCAAGGGAGAAGACTATCTGGACAGATGATCCGGCGGGTATCTTCATGGACACCCGCTGAGGGATTACGTATAATATTTGCGAAATGGAGAAATCTGTATGATTGAGTCAGTCGGAGATTTTATTTCCCTGGTGGTATCCGGTATTTTTACCGTTATCGGACTGTATTGTCTGTTTGTTGTTACAGACAGACACCACGAAGAAACAATGAAGCGCAGGGAAGAGAAATATTATTCTTATCTTGAGAGTATGGATGATGAATATGATGATATGAGGGATGAACCCTATTATGAATAGGAAAGGGCAGCTGTATGATTCAGGAATGCATTAAGACAAGTGAAGACGGAGGACCGTATTCCCGGGCCCTGAAGATTGGAGATTTTATTTATATTTCCGCTCAGGTTCCCGACCGGATCATTGGGGAAAGCACATACAGTCAGACTCTGCAGTGTTTTGAAAAGATTGAAGCTGTCCTTGCGGCATGTGATATCTCGCTGAAATATATAATGAAAACTACTGCCTTCCTTGCGGATCTGAAAGATCTTCCTGAAGTTGACAAAGCTTACACGGAAAAACTGTCTGAACCGTATCCGGCAAGAAGCACTGTATCGGTAAAGGAACTTCCTGCCGGGGCAAAAGTTGTCATAGAGGCTTTTGCGATGGATACCAGAGCCTTGGAAGTTCTGTGTGCCAAAGAGAACGGCTGCTGTACGGAAAAGGAGTGTTCGTTTGACGGATGAATCATGTCTATGTACTCATGTTCCGGGATAAGGGTATTCCGAAGGCTCTCAGAGCAGACGGAACCGAAGAAGTGATGAGTGAATCTGCGCTTTCCCGTCTTGAACGCATGACGCTCTTAAACGGATCAACTCTGCGGGGAAGAACCGATGCGGTAAGACAGCTCACCGGCTGGAAACAAAAGCTTCCTGTTCTCATCAGTGAACGTACCCAGGAGATCTGGTTTCCGCTGATTTCGCCGGAGGATCCTGAGTGTATCTGGGTCTGTTCCGGTCATATTATCAAAGCATCTGAAACCGCTCCCGGATGCACGGAGATTCTCTTCTCCAGCGGTTACAGAACAACGGTTAACGCAGGTGTCAGAACTGTACGCAAACAAATGGAAAGATGCCGTACATTGCGGGATCTCCTCAATGAAAATGCAGAAAAAAACAAGCCTGCCGGCTTGCTGGACTGATACGGAATTCCGTATTGATCCGAAAACGGCAGACTTTTTTATTAAAGAATTTCCATTCCGATTTTTTTCTGAACGAGTTCCACTTTGCGGTCTGCCAGAGCAGATGCTTTTTCCGCGCCTTCCTTCAGTGTTCTTTCAATGAGATCAGAGGCAATGATTTCGTTGTAGCGTGTCTGAATTTCCTCAAGCTTGGCGCATACCGCATCCGCAACGGCACGTTTGAAGTCACCATAGCCTTTTCCGGCGAATTCCGCTTCGATATCCGCAAACGGTCTGTTGTCGCTGAGGGAAGAAAGAATCTGCATCAGATTGGAAATGCCGGGCTGATTCTCGGGATCATAACGGACAACACCGATACTGTCGGTAACGGCTGACATGACTTTCTTTCTGGCCGCCTTAGGTGTATCAAGAAGATAAATGCATCCCTTGTTTGTTTCATCGGATTTGGACATTTTCTTCGTCGGATCACTGAGTGACATGATTCTCGCGCCTACTTTTGCGACAAGCGGTTCAGGCACTTTGAAGAGTTTGCCGTAACGGTGATTCATTCTTTCGGCCACATCTCTTGTCAGTTCGACATGCTGCTTCTGATCATCTCCGACAGGAACATAGTCAGGATCATAAAGAAGAATATCAGCAGCCATCAGGGCAGGATAGGTATAAAGGCCGCCGGAAAGATTGCGTTCTCCCTTGGCCTGTTTGTCCTTGAACTGTGTCATTCTGTTCAGTTCACCCATATAGGTATGGCAGCACATGATATAACCGAGCTGCGCGTGAGACTTTACATCCGTCTGCAGAAAGATCGTTGCTTTTGCAGGATCAAGTCCGCATGCAAGATAAAGTGCAACACAGTCCTTCAGGTTCTTCTGCAGTTCCTTGGGATCCTGAGGTACGGTGATGCAGTGAAGATTTGCAATGAATGC
>CACXDM010000006.1 GCA_902766435.1 uncultured Erysipelotrichaceae bacterium
ACGGTATGCCTGAAAGAACACCGCTTAATCGCAAAGGAAATCCGGTTGAATGGAAATAAATCATTAAGATCTGCCCAAACGGACAGGTCTTTTTGTGCGTAAACTCCGGTTATTTCCGGTATTCCTTTGCCGGATGAATCTGATACCCGGGGAGAAAATACTTCATATCGCTTTTCATGACGGCAAGGGCAAATTCCCTGATCTCATCCAGAGTCAGATCCGTTTCATGACTGTACCACTGGAAGTATAGTTCCAGTATGCCTGAAACATAGTAGTCAAGATAAATACGGCGGGTATCGGAAGACATATGAATCTGATCAAGATAACTGCTGATCATGCTTTTCATCAGACGGATATGACGCAGCTGAACAGCGCTGTATGAGGGTTCGGCGGCGATTCTGGTCAGGTAGGGTGTATGCCGTTCAATCGTGTCATTGATCAGCTGAAAGATCTCACTGATCATCTGCGGATCGGGATCCTTGTCCTGATATTCTTTCAGCACCTGATCAAAGCCTTCATAGAATGCATTGAATACATCATCGATATCACGGTAGTGAAGGTAGAATGTTCTGGGGCTGATATTCACCGCATCACAGATTCCGCTTACCGTCAGTTCATTGTATTTTTTTACAAGCAGCTGCTTCATGACTTCCTGTTTGATCTTCCAGGCGGCGGTCTTGTCGGCTGTGAGCTTGCCTATGATGAAGTAAAGAAGGGCAAGAAGGTTACTGTTGTTGAAGCGCTTGACAGCATCATGGCTGCCGGTGCTGCTGCACCTCTGCCCAACCTGATGATGCAGGCGGAATTCGCTGCCCGCTGCGTGAATCTTCTGATCAACACAAAGGTAAGCGAGTTCTGTGATGACGGCGTTATTGTTGAAACGGCTGAAGGAACGAAAAAGATCGAAGCGGATACGGTTGTCAACGCGCTCGGTTTCAGACCGGAAAACAAACTATGTTCCGATCTCGAAGGAAGCGGTCTGAATGTTTACGCTGTCGGTGATGTCAATAAACCGGCCAACATCCTTCAGGCAGTTGCGGAAGCCTATGCGGCCGCAAACAGCATCTGATCAACATTGAAGAAAATATGCCTATGAAGCCGGAGCTGAATACAGTTCCGGTTTTCATCTGAAAAAGAAATCTGATCTGTAACCTTTGCCTGTTCTTCTTTGTATTCATTGTGAAAAGACAAAAAGGGAGGCAATCATGAAACAGATCAGATTCTTATTCTGCGGGTTACTCGCAGCAGGCACAATGCTTCAGCCGGTTCAGGCAAGGAGCGAATATCCGGGATACTACGGCGGATTCGGAAGCGCCGACTACTGTCAGGAGAAGACAGTAATCGTCAGTATCTTCGCCGATGACGTAAACTGTTCCTGGAACTTCAATGATGACGATGACTACCGGGAATACAGCACGGCATACTTTGCCCTGCAGAAAGGGGTGGAATGGGTTGAAGATCAGATTCATAACAGAAACGGATCAGCATCCATCGTCTGGGACTGGTACAACAACGACTATATGTATTACGAAGCGCACTTCGATGAAGAGATGCTGAGCGGAAACGGCAATACATGGCAGTTATGCAATGAATTCATCGAGCAGAACATTGACTGTGAATGGATTACGAATATGTACTGCGCTGACAATATCGTCTTTAACTTCTACTTTGACGGAGAGGGACAGGATGATACATGGGCTTACTGCTATCCCTGCTGGGGCGTGGTGCCTGATGACAGTTACCGGTATGAATTCGCGGTATTCAACTGCGGACATACCTATGATCCCACACCTGCAGTGTATGCTCATGAACTTCTCCATCTGTTCGGGGCACCGGACTACTATTACGGAAGTGAATATATTCCCCAGTCCTACGCAGACTATCTGCAGGATATCGGCGCGACAGAGATCATGTTCGGCTATGAAGGTGTCAATTATGACTATGTGGATGCTTATTTCTCCGATCTGACCGCTTACTATATCGGACTGTGTGAGGCGCCGTGGGAATTCTATGAGTTCACGCTGCGGGAGAGTCTGTTTGATCAGATATCCTGATTCACCGGCTTAAATGCCGGTGATCTTTTTTTGTCTCTTTTTCTGAAACGGAAAATCCAATATGATAAGGGAAGCGTGCCGTTGCCGCCGGTTTCGGGTATGATATTGTAAGAAGATACTTTGGTAACGAATCCGCGCAGAGGTAAAGAATATGAGAAGAACGAAAAGGAAATATATATCTGCTTCATTGGCATTCCTGATGTCGGCGGCGTTGTTCCACAGTGGTTTTGAAAGAGAGGTTTATGCGGACAATGCTTCAGCTGACTGGCTGGAACAGGCTGAGACAATGCTGGAAAAAGATGCATATGAAGAAAACAGCGCAATAGCCGTGTTCCCTGCAGGTGTTATCCGCGGGGAGGAACTGGCAGTGATCTCCGCTGAAACAGCAGAGGAAACACTCGGCATAGAGATTCCTGATACGGTGGAAAACGTATCGCTTCAGCTGATCCGGGATGAGAAAAAATCAGCTCTTTCGCTGCTGAAGGAACTCTCAGATGATCCAGAGGTTCTTTGGGCAGAACCGAACGGTATCATGGAAACCTTCGGCAAAGAGAGCGTTCAGACAGAACCGTTAAACGAAACACCTGTCCTCTTTGAGGAAGAACCGGCTGAAGAAGAAACAGCGGAAATTCCGGAAGGACTCGGCCGTCTCGCGCTTACCGGGAAAACGGAAGACCTGATTGAAACAGACGGTTACTCCGCAGTCGGCGATCTGAGCAGACTGCAGTGGGGATACGGTACATCGGAATACGATGAATCGGTGTATAACATCGCTGCCCCTGACTGGAATACAGCAGAGGGCGAAAATGTTTCGATGGGTGATGCGGTTGTGGCCGTCATTGACAGCGGAATCGATTATACCCATCCTGATCTGCAGGACGTAATGGTGGATATGACGCCCTATGGTCTCTCTGTCGGCGGCAGATACGGATTCAATGCCAGCGGTGCAGGTGATCCCACTGATCCGATCGACGATGATAACGGTCACGGAACACACTGCGCCGGTATTATTGCGGCTGCCTGGGACAGCCATGGAATCAGCGGTGTCGCTTCCGGTGTGAAGCTTCTGGCGGTAAAGACAAGCAAAAACGGAGAATTCAAGGAAGAAGCCACCGTTAGGGCATTTACCTATCTGCTTGACTGTGTCAATCATGGCGTAAACCTGGTTGCGGTGAACTGTTCCTTCGGCGGAGACGGATGTGAAAACGCAACAAGGATGCTTATCAATGAGCTGGGGAAACATGGTGTTGTCGTATGTTATGCGGCCGGAAACACCTCTTTGGACAATGACCTGAATCCGCAGTCCTGCTCATCGCAGACGGATAATCCCTATGTCATTGTTGTCGGAGCGGCCACACCGGGAAAACTGCCGACTGACTATACCCACTGGGGACAGACTTCGGTTTCACTCTTCGCTCCCGGAGACGCGATTCTTTCAACCGTACCTGCTGCGGCAGCGGGATACTTTGCGAGTGTTGATCCCGACAGGGTAATCTATGATGGTTTTTCAGCGGATAACACATATGGAAACAATGTGAATATCTCTTTTTATAAAACATTTGATATTTCACAGAACCCATATCCGTCACTTACTCCGGCGGAGTTTGCGGAGCTGGCGGATTCGGCTGAACCATACGGAGCTCCTGCTGAAACGATGAGTTTTGATGATGACGGATACGCATATGAAGTGGACGTACCGGCATTGGCAGATAAAAACCAGCGGGCTGTCTATCTTGTCAGTATTCCGGTCAGTGAGTATCAGGCTTCACAGATTTCACATATCAGCGCAGCGTTAAGAAGCACACTGCCCAAATGCATTACATGGTTTAAGCCGCTCACATATGATACGGATGATGAAATCGGGAAAATCACACTTTCTGTCGGTGATCTTTCTGACTGGCAGAGACCTTCCGAAGTATGGACCAATCATACGTTCTTTACCGGTGAGGAAGGTGAGGAATACCCCAAAGGCTATCCGTATTACAACGGAAGAATCTATTTCCTGGCTGTAGTTGCGGACTATGGGGAAAGCAATACTCCCTCCAAGCTCTATATCGATGCTGTGGGCGGCGGAACGAAGATGCTGAAATACCAGTTCTTCCAGGGAACCAGCATGGCTACTCCCGCCATTACCGGTTCTGTGGCGGTGATGTACAGCATTATGCAGAATAACGGCAGTCTGCAGGGATTGTCCGACAGTGAAAAGGCAATTGCCGTAGCTGATGCCGTAAGGGCAAGAACCACCGGTTATGATGCGTTTGACGGACTCTGCACCAGCAGGGGACTCTTCAGCTTCAATGTCAGCCCGGAGGAATACGCTCCCGTGATCCGTACCGCAGTCATCGGAAAGGACAATATACTCACCGTTACGGGACTGCACTTCGGCAGTACGCAGGGCAGCATAACCCTGGCGGATCAGGAAATGAAGATTCTTTCCTGGGAGGATACAAAGGTTACGGCAGATATTTCCGCCAATGCGGAAAGCGGACCTCTTTCCATGTATCTCATTACATCGGAAAACAGAAAGACAGGCCGTAAGATACTGGCCCAGGGAAACACCGGAACACCTCTGTTTGAAGGCTCAGTTTCCATGCCTGAGGAAATCTGCAATGCCAATATCCTTTCCATGACCGGTATTAACGGAAAACTGTATCTGGTTCCCAAAACCATTACCGGCGATTATACATGGCCTGTAAGCACGGTTCAGTTATGGTCCTATGATCCTGAAGCGGACAGCTGGAAGCAGTGTAAGGATATTCCGATTCCCGAGGAGGCAAAACGGGAAGACCGTTCCTGCACCGTGGATCTGACTTCCTGCGGCAGTATACTGGCAGCCAATGTTTCCTATTCGGCCGGTGATATTAAAAACAGTGAAGGACTTACTGTCGCGGCTGATGAAAAAGAACTGGTTTACTTCTATAACCCGGAAAAGGATACCTGGACCTATGCGGA
Organism: uncultured Erysipelotrichaceae bacterium; assembly: GCA_902766435.1. Lineage (GTDB taxonomy): Bacteria > Bacillota_I > Bacilli_A > Erysipelotrichales > Erysipelotrichaceae > Bulleidia. The sequence continues at coordinate 5,007 of CACXDM010000006.1, forward strand.
TTTCGGAGATCTGAAGCTTCCGATGTTCGGAAAACTGTTCGGATCGGATCACGGACTGTTCTATATCGGCGGTCATACGATTCAGACAGTTGTCAATGAGATTGACGGACAGAAAGTATCTGAACCGGGTGAAGTCAGCAATACATCCATCATGCGGCTGGTTTACGATGAAACGGCTGTGGCGAACGGGGAACCGTCGGTAAAGATTACCGAACTGGCGGAAGCGGGAACCTGTGAAGAAGCGGTTAATATGTTCGCTGAAGCAAGCAGCTGCGGCGATACGGCAGCCTTTGTGGCAGCTCAGGTATTATGGCTCAGCTGGTCGGAAGCGGATCATAAATGGTCGGTATCCGGTACATATGAATTCAGCGATCCCTCATTCATGACGATCGGTGAGCAGGGTGAACCCGTAACGTTTATTCCTTCCTATGCCGGAACTCTTACCGGTGAAGGTCTGCTGATTGCGGGATTCCCGGGAAGCGGCTATACAAAACGCGGTTATGATACGTTCTTCCTGGATACAGACGGAAAGATTACACCGTTCAGGAAATACGCTTCCTACGCGGATCTGTATGACACAAGAACCTGCTATACAGACGGATATCTGTATGTCTGGGGTACTTCCTATTTCAACGGTGACGGTTCCATCGGTCACCTGGTCTGGACAAGAACAGGAAGCTCGGATCCGGCAGACAGTACTGCACCGGCAGAAAAACCCGATATGGAAAAGGGTATGATG
>CACXDM010000007.1 GCA_902766435.1 uncultured Erysipelotrichaceae bacterium
ACCTGAAACTGATCCACGTTCTTTCCCAATAACATATATGCGGCTGCCGGGCCGAACGCATTGGCCAGATTTGCCGTCAGTGATGAATATCCTATTCCTTCAAGGCGGTCCTGCGGGTCAAGCAGGCGGACAATGTAAGTACTCATTGCGGTACATGTGACACCATAGGCAAGACCCTGTATGCCTCTGAGTATGAATGCCTGAATATAAGCGGAGGTGAAAATGTAGAGGCCGGAAGCAGCGGCCATCACGGCAGTAAAGAAAAGCAGTACTTTTTTAACCGGATATCTGTCAAGCAGGAATGCTGAAAGAAATCTGGCAAATAAGCCGCTTAAGGCAAATACGGATGCCATCATTCCGGCAAGTGTGTCGGAGCCTGTAAGCATCTTTCCGTATACGGTAATTACCGACAGCAGAAGATAGGGACCGGTATGCATGCAGAGCAGTACAAGAATCGCAAAGAGATAGTCTTTTTTCCAGATCGTTTTTGTCATATAACCGCCTCCTGCCGTGATTGTAAAAGGTTCAAGTTACTTTAAGGCAAGCGGCATTTTGAAAAAAGTTAAAACATAATGAAAATCGTGAAAATGGTATAATGATTACGCTGAAGAAGCCGTCGGAGGCTGCCATGAAGAAAACAATGACAATCAGTGAAGTATCCCGGCTGCTGAACATCCCGGAACATACAATCCGCTATTATACTGATGAGGGAATGATTCCAGGAATGAAGCGGGCAGAGAATAATTACCGTATTTTTGATGAAGAGTCGGTTGAATGGCTGAAGGGAACCGTATATTTCCGTCAGCTCGGGCTGTCCATGAAGGACATCCGTCATTATCATGATCTTTGTTTTTCAGATGATCCCGAAGCGCTGAAAGAACGGTATGAGCTGCTTCTCAGCTACTGCGGCAGGGCAAAGGAAGAAGTCAGACAGGCTGAAGAACGGCTGCGTTATCTGGAATACATAACCGAACGTGACCGGCAGGTTGCGGAAAGACTGCTGCCTGACAGAAAAAATCCGGTCAGAAAGAAGCGTGACTGACGCGGCGGACAGTCAGAACGACGTGATTCTGTTAGAATGAATATGTAAAAAAGAATGATGATTCAAGGGAGGAGATTATGATTACTGAAAGTAAGTTTTCCTGTATGAGAGATTCATTTACGATCCGCGGAACTGTCTACGCAGATGATGCGGCAGATGAAAAGAAAGTACCGGTCATTATCTGCCACGGGTTTACTGCAGATATGAAGCGTACTGCTCCATACGGAAAGTATCTTGCGGAAAAGGGGTTCCGTGCGTTTACGTTTGATTTCTGCGGCGGTGGTTTCGAAACGGTCAGCGACGGTGATTTCCATACCGATATGACACCGATGACGGAAGTGGAAGATCTCAAATGCGTAATGGATTATGTGAAGCAGAGAGATGATGTATATGCCGACAGACTGATCCTGATGGGATGCTCGCAGGGCGGCTTTGTCAGTTCCCTGACTGCGGCGGAAAGAAATACGGAAGTGTATGCATTGATTCTGATCTATCCTGCATTATGTATTCCCGATGATGCCAGGAAAGGTTCGATGCAGGTGATCCGTTTTGACCCTGAGAATATTCCGGATGTGATCGGAGAAGGCAGATTCAGGCTGAATGGTGAATATGCCCGCTCGGTTGTCAAAATGTATGTCTTCAGAGAGATCAAAGGCTATCAGGGACCGGTTCTGATTATTCACGGTACCGGTGATACGGTTGTTTCGTATGAATATGCGGTTAAAGCGTCTGAAGTATATACGGAAAACGGCAATGACTGTGTTCTGCATCTTCTGGAAGATGCGCCGCATGGATTTAATGATGAATATCTGGATCAGGCATGTGAACTGATCGGTGAGTTTACGGAGGAAATTCTTTGAAAACAGGGCTTTTACTGGAAGGCGGCGCAATGCGCGGACTCTTCAGCGCAGGCGTCACGGACGTTCTGATGGAAAACGGAATCGTCTTTGACGGCTGTATCGGTGTATCTGCCGGAGCAGCATTCGGCGGAAACTACAAATCACGTCAGCCGGGCAGGGCACTCCGCTACAACACACGGTTTGCGAAAGACCCCCGCTACTGCAGCGTGGCTTCACTGATTTTCACGGGAGATCTTTACGGCGCTGAGTTCTGTTACCGTACCCTGCCGGAACAGCTCGATATCATGGATCTTGAAGCATACCGGGATAATCCGATGGAATTCTATGTCGTATGTACGGATGCGGATACGGGTGAAGCGATTTATCCGAGACTGGATACGATGGACAGGGATGACATGGAATATGTCAGGGCTTCGGCTTCCATGCCTGCCGTATCCCAGCCAGTGGAAATAGACGGTCATGCGTATCTTGACGGCGGTATAGCAGATGCAATTCCCGTCAGAAAGTTCCGGGAAATGGGCTTTGATAAAATTGTCGCAGTGCTTACCCAGCCGGCGGATTATGAAAAAAAGCCCCAGAAGGGCTTTGGCGTACTGAAGACATTTCTGAAGGATTATCCGGCCATTGCGGACAAGCTGGCAGACCGTCATATCCGCTACAATGAAACCCTGGAATATATCCGTCAGTGTGAGGAGGAAGGCAGTGTATTTGTCATCCGTCCTTCGCATAAGCTGAATATCGGCAAGGTCGAACATAACCCGCAGAAGATGCGTGAAGTGTACGGTCTTGGCAGAATCAGGGCAATGTCTCAGCTGAATGATCTGAAATCATTTCTGCATGTGTGACGGCTTCGGTCTGCTTTTGGCGGTATAACTGTCGGAAGTGATTCTGATTACCGTTACGGCAGATGCCATCTGTTCACTGATTTCAAAATCTTTACCGGTCTGTGTCTTCATCAGAAGAAACAGGCCTTTCATTTTCTCTTTGGGCTCCTGAATGATTTCCGCTTTGCCTCTGACCATGACGCTGGAATAGGCAGAACCGTAATTACAGGCTTCCTTTCCGCTGATCAGTTCAATATCGGTTTCCAGCTCGGCAAAAACGGAATTGTTGTTGCGGATCAGATCCAGTTTATGTCCCTCTTTGGCGCAGTGGACGTAGAAGGTGATGGAGCTGCCGTCGTATTCGAAGCCGTAGTGCATCGGGACAATATACGGATATTCATCGTCAAACATGCCGAGATGCAGTATTTTCGCGTTTGTCAGAATCTCTCTGATCTGTTCGGTGTCAGTGACCTCTCTGTCTTTTCTTCTCATCTGTTACCCTCTTATGACAATTTAAGTTATAATATCAGTTAGCTTATTGTAAAGGAATTGATTATGGAAAAAACATTGCAGAAGATCGTATTTCCGATCAACGATAAACTGAAGTATCACTATGAGCTTTTCTACCGCGGATCACAGTGCGGCATGGTTACGGAAGAGGGCAGGGAAGCGATGTATATCTCAGATGGTATGAATCTGGATTTTGCGTCCTATCTGAACGGACTTCCGAACAACAAATGGAAGCTGTATTCAAACCTGAAGGGACTCCGTCTGGAACTGGAAATCAAGGGAGATTTCATCCTGTCGGCTACGGGATATTCCATGCGTCCCGTAACTCCTGAAAGAGTCTGCTTCAGTGAAAAGGAATATCATATGTCCGAAACAGGCACCGTTACGGTGGAGTTTCCGGAAACGGATGAGGAATTCCTCGCGTTTGAACTGACAGCGCTGGATAAGGTATGGCTGTTCGGCGGCTCCTTTATCGGAACATACGAAGAGGAAGATGTCAGGGATGTCAATCTTGCGATTGCAACAACGACATGTTTCAAGGAACCGTTCATCAAAGGGAATATCAAGGCAATCAGAGAGCATCTGATTGAATCGGATGATGAGATTGCGGAACATCTGTATGTGAATGTCGTCGATAACGGAAGAACACTTTCACCCGAGGATATCGAATCCGATCATATACGTCTCTTCCCCAATCCCAATACCGGCGGTTCGGGCGGCTATGCGAGAGGCATGATGGAAAGTCTGCATATGGAACCTCATATCACACATGTTCTTCTGATGGATGATGACGTGCTGATTCTGCCGGAGAGTATCCGCAGAACATATGTACTGCTTACGGTATTGAAGAAGGAACTGCATGAAGCATATATCAGCGGTGCAATGCTGGACTACAACAAGATGTATCTTCAGCATGAGGATATCGGAACAATCCAGCATGACGGCTTCCTGTTAAGGGCAAAACCGGAGATGAAGATGACCAAGCTGAACAAGGTCATGAAGAACAACCGGGAACTGCCGTATATGGAACATCCGTATGCCGCATGGTGGTTCTGCTGTATGCCGCGTGAAATGATCGAGAAAAACGGATATCCGATGCCGTTCTTCATCCGCGGAGATGACGTGGAATACGGTGTGCGCAGTCATACACAGTTTCTCTCCATGAGCGGACTCTGCGTCTGGCACATGGGCTTTGCGAATAAGTACAACGCATTCATGGTCATGTATCAGTCACTCCGTAATCTGCTGATCGTAAAGGCATCTTCTCATGATATTGATGACTGTGATGTCATCGGCAGTATGGACAAGTGCTTCAGTGAAAGACTGAAAGAACTGAACTATGACAGCGCCGAGCTGATCTGCCGGGCATTGGAGGACTTCCTGAAGGGACCTTCCTTCCTGGCATCCGCAGACGGTGAGAAGATCATGAAGGAATACCGTGTGCTGAACGAACAGATGAAGCCTCTTTCCGAATTCTCCGATATTGAACTCCGTCTGGATAAAGTCGTGGATAAGAAGGAAGGCGGCATGTATCTGAAAGAGAGAATTCCGTTCAAGCTGACCTTCAACGGACACCGGTTCTGGCCTGAGTCAAAGCTGAAAGATGAAGTCGGCATCATCTCATATGAAGGTGTTGATCAGCCCAAGCGTATCGCGTTCCGTAAGACTCTGCTTGCCGTAAACAAGTATGACTGCACCGGCGCTCTGCGTCATTTCAGCAAGGAACGCTTCAAGGAACTGACCAGGCGGTATAAGGCGCTGCGGAAGGAATACAACAGCAGAGAGGAAGAACTGAAGATCGCCTACAGCCAGGCAAAGAAACGTTTCGTTACGGAAGAATTCTGGCGCGAATATCTCGGCCTGGATAAATAACTGTTTTAAAGACACAGATAACTGACGGCAGTGACTGCCGTCTTTTATTCTGCTTGTATGAAAAAAGCATCCGGTTTTCCGTAAGATCCGGATGCTTTGAATTACGTATATGTTTTGTGAGGATACTTATTGTAAAACCCGGTGATTCTTTTTCCACTGCTCGTATTCCGCGAGGTTGTTTTCCCGGATGACTTCGATCATTTTGGGATGGTGGAAGACATACAGCAGAGATTTATAGCCGAGTTCGTTCAGCCTGCTGTAGGGGATCTTCATCCTGCTTCTGCGGCAGGAACCGTGAAGAATACGGCGGATTGTATCCTGGCAGTAGTGGTCGATTGTCTTGAGACTTTCAGGGTCTGTCAGAACGGGGAATGACCATCTGGCCCATGAGAGTCTGTTGACACCCTTGAGACCGAAGAAATACGTATTCAGATATCCGATAAAGGAGCGGGCAGCTTCCTCTTTCGTGATTTCTTTCTTTCTTGTTCTGTACATCAGCCTGTCACCCACGCGGCGTATTTTCCGCTGGATTTTCCGGAGTGAATGCTGGGAAATGCCGAGTTTTCCTTCGTAGGAGTACATGCCGAGAATCTCAACCGGCGCTCCCGGAGGAATAATCATCGTCTTTTCATCATTCACATGAAGCTGAAGCCGGTTCAGGATTTCATAGAATTCCTTTTTGAACTGTTCTGCCTGTTCCAGTGTTTCGGCACAGATCAGAATATCATCGGAATAACGGAAGTAGAGCGGGGAACGGTTTTCGAAATTGTCATCCATTTCCTGAAGATATACATTCATGAAGAAGTTGCTTAAGGCAACACCGCCCATACCGCCGGGATTATGATCGATGACTTCTCCGTTGCGGATACATTTCTTCCGCATCAGAAGCCATTCGAGGAAACTGTAAAAGTCCGGATCTTCAGAGAAATATCTCGTCTTCAGCACCGGCAGAATGATTTCCGGAACGATGGAACCGACATAGTTGCTGACATCGGTCTTCAGAATATAATACTTGTTCAGTATGCCGCTGCGCAGAGTCATGAGAAAATCTTTTCCGCTTCGATCGGAACGGAAAGAATACAGACGGTCCGAATAATGATCCTCATAATCTCTCAGCACGAACATGAGAAGCTTAAGCAGATCGGACTGGCTGCCGGTGAAATAATAAACCGACCGCTTTCTGTCACGGAAATTCTTCGGAACCTGCTTGAAGATGGGCGGATCAAGAAAATAGTCACCGCTCTCAAGACGTGAAAGATCATCTGCACAGGCATCGGATAGAATATATTCCTTCATCTCAAGGAAACGGGCATCTTCCATCTTCTGTGCTTTTTCACGTGATTCAATAAATTCTTTACGGGTTGAAAATTCTTTCGCTTTTTCAAATACAGTCATACTGATTGATCTCCTTTGGGACCTGTTAAACAAAAAGAAAAGGAATAAACAAGATACCTTTTATCGGCACCGGACTTCTGCAGGAAAAGAATAAATCATAATCCTGAATCAGCCGGGTCATGTTTCTTCCGCAGATATTATACTGACAAATTACAATGTATTAAAGAATAATCGGCAGGGATGAGGGCAGAAAAAAGCGAAAAA
>CACXDM010000008.1 GCA_902766435.1 uncultured Erysipelotrichaceae bacterium
CCGCACCGTTTTTCCTGTCTTGCCTCAAGTCTTTTGGCGCCGTCAAACATGATAATGATGATGGCGATGTAGGAGATGACGGCCATCAGCCACTGGCCGATGCCGTGATATGTTGTCAGTCCGCCGATGAATACACCTGTCCACATCAGCAGCTCACCGAAGTAATTCGGACAGCGGCACATCGAATACAGACCCTTCATTGCGACCTTGTCGGGATACAGCTTCTTCTGCTCGCTCTTCTGCTGATCAGCCAGCGCTTCAATCACTGCTCCGGCAAGTGAGATCACCGCCCCGAGAAGCGGAACCGCCATATCGGCTGAGCCATTGTACAGACGGTAGAATACAGGTGAAACCTGCATTGTATAGAGCGCGCCCATGAAGATCCACATGACGATCATGACCGGCAGCGGAACAGTGTTATCCGATACACCCTTCATCGCTTTATTGTAGGCAGGGCTCTTTCTTTCCCGGCTGTAAAGGAAGCCGGCAAGACGCAGACCATACAGAACAAGCACCGCGCACTGAATGAAGCTGACAAAATTCATTCTGCCGAAAAAAATACAGAATATTGCCAGACCCCCTGCCGCAACACCGAGACCGTATCCGACAGACATGAACCAGATGAACTTCTTAAAGCCCACTGAACATGCCAGAAGACATGCAGCAAATACAATCCACAGAAGTTCCCAGCCCATTACGCACCGATCCTTCCGTTTTCTTCAATATACTTCTTAAATGAATTCTTTCCGTAGCGTGTATCGGCAACCATGGATTCGGTCAGTGTCCACTTTGAGAAGCGGATCAGTGATTCCTTGCCGGTTTTACGGATTTTCTGAATCCAGGCAAGAATATCAAACAGCCATGCGGGAGCCCGCTTGATGACCGGTTCCTTACCGTTTACCGCAAACATCATTTCGGCAATCTGCTGGTAGGTATATTCTTCCGTACCGCCGATGTTGTATGTCTTGTTGTCATCCAGCATATGTTCGGTCATAAAGTCCGCAAGATCCGGCGTATCGATGACATTGCATGATACAGGATCATTTCCGAGCAGTGTGACGCTTCCCTTTTCAATCATCGGCTTGAATACCTTGACGATGTCATAGAAATATCCGGTCGGTCTGAGAATGCAGTACTGCAGTCCGCTTTCCTTCAGTTTATTTTCGAATTTCGCCTTGGCATCCAGCATCGGGCTATTCGCCGCCTTGGGATTGTCAGCCTTCAGTACCGATACGTATGTGAAATGTTTTACTCCTGCCTTCTTCGCTTCGTTCAGAAGATTCAGATTTCCCTGATAGTCAATGTCATAGTTCGTTACCGTTGTACTGCCGCCGGTCAGTCCGACTGTCGTCATGACGACATCCATGCCGTCACACATCCCTGCCAGCTGCTCCGGTTTAGTGACATCGGCAGCCTTCTTCTGATATCTGCCTTCAATGCCTTCCACTTCTTTTACATGCAGATCCGTTGCCAGTACTTCGTGTCCCTTGTTTACAAGTGACTTCAGTACATCTGTTCCGAGCTTACCGTAAGCTCCCGCCAGTAATACTTTCATTTTCGTTCTCCTATTTGTTCTTTTCCTTGCTGCGCTTGTCGTTGATGATGATCATCTCCGCCTCATCCAGTACGGTAACGTTGTTTTCCTTTGCCCACTTGATGCATCCCTTGATCGCTGTCGGCAGGAAGATCCGCGGTACATTCGTCAGTCTTTCACATGCCGCATCCGTAAATGTGATTGACGGGTCAATCCGGTCTGCCGCATAACGGACAGACTGAATTGTTGTCTTACGCACCGGCAGAAGTTCGGGGATCATTCTTCTGTGTTTGTGATACCAGAAATACTTCGAATCACGGTATCCGTAATCCACCGGGCACGGCGGGAAATCTCTTCTGCGCACTCCGTTGATGATCGCATCATGATATTTTTCCTTCATCAGGATCTTGTCAACCCGCAGGACAAAATGGGCCCCGTACGGTGAGGTGATTCCGTTGAAGTCATGGTACTGATCCAGAACGTAATGATCCTCCCCCTCCTTCAGCAGAGGTGTGTCCTCACAATGTTCGAGATTACTCATCCAAGTGCATTCCATCGCCTGAAAGGATTCGCGGATGACCTGGGGGAACTCTTCGTCCGGATGTTCCTGTGCCATCAGTCCCTTTTCCAGCGTGAATTTGAAATCCTTCATCTTTTCCGCCGGTTTGTCTCCCGGCCAGCCGAGACGGACAATTTCCTTAAATGTCTTTCTGTCATCCGGCAGGAAGTTCAGCACACACTTTCCCGTGCGGATCAGATTCTGCGCCGTATTTGACGAATTCCGGCATGACAGCAGCATTGCATAATAATCCTTGCCGGCAATGTAAAACGGCTGAACCAGCGAATAAGGCCCGCACGTTGTGCTTCCGTCTGACGCCAGTGTGCTGATCAGTACGACCGGCATCGGAAAAAACAGAGATGTCTGATAAAAGTTGTCCACAATTCTCAGATCCTTGAAACTGCTCATTTCTTATCTGTCTCCTTTGCAAAACAGTCAGCGAAGGCAGTGAGTTCTTCTTCCGTGATGTCTTCATGAACGCCGCAGCTTAGCACCGCTTCGGCAAACACCCGCAGATAAGGGACATCCCTTCTGCTTCCGAAGCGCGCAAACAGTTCCGCAAGACATTCCGAAAGAAACGACACAAGACGCATATGCCTGTCCGAATGCATGCTGAAGTAGACACCTTTACCGGAATACGCCCGCCATACCGGATCATATCTGCCGGTAAAAATACGTATTTCACGGACGATGTCATTCACTCCGCCGGAAAAAGATTCCGCTTTTTCCACCGCTCTCCGGATACCTTCTGCAGTTTTATGCCAGTCCTCCGCCATCACCGCCGCAGTCAAAGCTTCACGGTCACGGAAACAGTTGTAGATGGATCCGACGGAAATACCGCATTCGGCCGCAATGGAACGCATTGAAAATGTGCTTTCCCCTTCAAGAAGATGACGGCGGGCAGACGCCAGTATGTTCTCCCGCATATTTCTGATGATCTTCGGCATACAGCTGTTCTGCCTCCTTCGTTATCTGTTCAACAGAATTATAAACCCGGACAAAACAACTTCAATCCTTTTTTGAACGTGTTCAAATAAATTCGGATAAAAAGCCCGTCCGGTTTGCCCGGCGGACTTCTTCTCTTTATTCAGCGCCTGTTACGGTAACGTTTTCCAGTCTTGTCAGAGCCGGAATCATGTATGAATTATACTGCTTCATCTCTTTAGACATCCGCATGTTCTTCATGAAGTCCCTCATCGTACCCGAAACGGAACCGCCGGAAACGATCTTTACCATATCATTGTCATGATAGTAGGCAAGCCGGATCTCACCGAAGATGCTGCCGGTAACCGTATCCACCTGGAAGTCGGAGAATTCGACAACCTCAAGATACCGTCCCGAGCGGATTTCCTCTTCCTCTGCCGTACCGCCTTCAAAGATTACGTTTGTGACACTGAACGTATCTTCCAGACCAAGATACTGGGATGTCATTCTGTTACCCCAGAGACTGCAGGGAACGGAATCCTTCATGAGCTGCAGATCCCTGATCGGAGCGCCTTCACTGTCATACAGTCTGTTGGCCGAAGAATTCGGCAGATATCTGACGCTGCGGATATTCATCCTGTCACCCGTAATCCCTTCGGCCACCGGTTTTCCGGTCTGCCAGTCACTGATCTTCTGATAGACTGCCTGCGTGCTGATCCGCTCAAGGAAATAAGTGTAAACAGAGACTGCGTCATCGGTTGATAACACAACCGGGATATTTCCCGTTACCGGTGTTTTTTCCGTCTTCAGTCTGTCCCGGCCGAACTGCATCGCTCTGCCGATTCCTTCCGCAAGGGATTTCTCATCACATGTTCCGCTTCTGAACATACGGTACAGTTCGATTTCCTGTTTTTCATTACGGGCATTGATGACAGCCTCACACATGGAGTACGGATATTTTTCGGTGATATCGATGCCTTCGGATGTGATCAGTCTTCTCTCAATCGAGGAAACAAAGATCTCATGGCTGTTGATATCCTCGGTCTTTGTCTCATCAATGCTGTTCACCGCTTTGATAAAGTCAGAGGAAATCTTTGCGATGTCAGTTTCCTTCTGTTCAGCTTTTTCCGCATCAGCCGGCTGATTGAGCTTATACGGTCTGTTTTTGACCAGTGAAGCCTGATAACAGAGATCCTCTGCCGTCTTTCTGAGGTTTTCTTCAGTCTCATCCGGAGAAACCGGCGCCGAAGCGCTGCCGAAATATTTTCCGTCATCGCTGTATTTGTATACCGTAATACGGTAATCGGTAATCTTCTTTACTCTGTTCTGGTCCAGTTTTTTACGGATGAAGTAGAATTCCCATCCTTCTGTCTTCAGTTCCTGAAGCTCCCATGCGTCTGCGCCGCATTCCTTCAGTATTTCCGTCAGTTTTCCGATCATTATCCGAGCCTCGCTTTCGTCTTGAGATACGGGCCGCCGTCAGACACCTTGACCCATTCCTTGTATCCTTTGCCGCACATGCCGCAGCCGAATACCTCACGGTCACCTGAAACCATGGATACATTGCCCAGAAGATCCGGAACATATCCTGTCATGATGACGGGAGAAACAATCTTTCCTGTCAGTTTTCCGTCAATAATCTCATGACCGGAACTGATAATGCACTGTATGCCCCAGTGCTTCGGATCCTCCATGCCGCTCTGCATACCTACAAGAAGATACCCTTTTTTGACAGACGCAATCATCTCCTCTGCCGTTGATTCACCGGAGTCAAAGATTGTATTTGTCATCCGGGTATAGACCTTGTGGGAATAGTTTTCCCGTTTGCCGTTGCCGGTGGGAACCGTACCGAGACGCAGAGCGCTCAGCGCATCACAGATGCCTGTCCGCAGAATGCCGTTTTCGATCTCCGTCACATCACCGGCCAGGATTCCTTCATCATCAAACGCATAAGAGGAAACTTCCTCAGCACAGAGTGCGCCTTCGTGCATTGTAACAAGATCCGATCCGACTCTCTTTCCGATGTATTCTTTGCCGAGTGCCCGGTTCTTGACAAACATATCCATCTCAACACCATGGCCGAATGCCTCATGGGCAATCAGTCCGCTTACCTCCGGCGTTGTGATGATTTCATATTCACCCGGGACAATCCTTTCCGCATCAAGCAATGATACTGCCGAATCCGAAGCCTTTGCGGCGCACTCACTGATCTTTTCAAACAATTCCGGACCGCAGCGGCCTGAAGCTCCCTCATGCCATGCCTCACTTCTGTCTCCCCTTGCGGCAAGTGTATACGCAGATGCCTCACTGAAGACATAGCTTTGTCTGAGATCCCTGTTCTTTGTCAGGAACATCTTGCTTACGTGATTGGAACGGCAGCTCAGGATACAGTCCCGGATCTCTTCTCTCTTCTCTGATTCTCTTTCCGTAATCTCCGTCAGTCTTCCGACAATACTCTGAACATCAGCCGTTTCCGGCAGCTGCTCCGTTTCCATTTCCACAAACAGAGTCAGCGGTTCATCATTCAAAACAGGAGTCTCATAAGGCTTTACCCCTGCCGCTTTCATGATCTGATTCTGCTCTTCAAATGACTTTCTGATCTGTTCTGCCAGAGACTGTATATCCCTAGGATCAAACAGATTTGTCGCATACTCGCTGTAATACCCGTCCCGGGCAGTTCTGACAACAATGCCGCGCTCCGTCTGCACGGTCTCATTGGATACGGATTTCGACCTTCCCGAAACACGGATATTCAGTCCTTTTGTATCGGATGCCAGAATACTGACATAGTCAAACTCCTGATCCAGCACTGCGGTAAGTTTCTTCAGTCCTTCCGCAATACCGGTAAGATATTCTGAAAAAGGTGCTTTCATCACTTCCTCCTTCCTTTTCATCAGCGGATGATTTCATATTCCCGTCCGTCTGTCACAATCGTCACGGTTCCTTCTGCCGTCTCAAGACACTCTGCACCGATATTGCTTATCATACTGCGTGTCTCACTGATCTTCCGTGCCGGAGGCATTCTCCTGCTGTTTGTGATTACACATAGAGAGGGCCTCGCAGCCGCAAGCAGCTGCTCGAGAGCGCGTGAAGGATAACCGTGATACGGGATCTTCAGTATATCGGTTTTAATATAGTACTCTTCAATAAACTCCCGGATCCGTTCATCTTCGGCATCTCCTGTAAAGAGAAACCGGATATCCGCAAAGGTAACGGAAACAATCAGGGACGCATTGTTCGCCTGAGAACCGGTATATTCCCCCGAAGCCGGATAGATGTCATAGACCGCCCCGTCCAGGGAAAATGTCGTTTCCCTGTTTGAGATCACAAAAGGAATCTTCTGCCGGATGACGGTTTTGTCCAGTCTCCGGATATCATCATCCTTACGCAGACGGTATGTTCCGTATACTTTTTCCGTGGGAATCTTCTTGAGAATGCGTGAAGCTCCGCCGATATGATCTTTGTCATAATGTGAAAGAATCACTGCATTCAGCGCAGTGACATTCCTCTCCTTCAGTGCTTCGGTCAGTCTGACGGCATTCTTCTGTCTGCCGGTATCAATCATGACGGAACTGCTGTCCGTCTGAATCAATACTGCATCCGCCTTCCCGGCCGCAAAAAACGTTACGGTCATTTTTCCGCTCATAGTCAGTATTATCCTGCAAAAAGGCGATTCCAACAATGTTTATGTTAAATAAAACTGATTCACGGTTTCATGATTCTGACGAATATAAAGATCATCTGATATACAGATCCCGTAATATGTACAATCAAATAATTTGAAAACAGAAAACAATTTAACTAAAATAATGACATTTCTCAGAGGTATAAAATGCGGACAGGACTGGATATCGGATCAACCACTATCAAATGCGTTGTTCTGGATGATCAGAACAACATTGTTTTCAGTGTATATGAACGCCATTTCAGCCATATTACGGAAAAATGCATTGAAATACTGAAGCGGATCAGTCATGAAGTTCTCCATGAAGAGCCTTGTTATCTTGCGGTTTCCGGTTCCGCCGGAATGGGTATGGCGGAAGCCTGCGGCATTCCTTTTGTGCAGGAAGTCTACGCTGACCGTGTTGCGGCCGGAAGACTGAATCCGGAAACGGACTGCATCATTGAACTCGGCGGAGAGGATGCCAAGATTCTCTTTCTGACCAACGGTCTTGAAGTCCGCATGAACGGAAGCTGTGCCGGCGGTACAGGCGCCTTTATCGACCAGATGGCCACTCTTCTGAAGATGCAGCCGGATGAAATGGATCAGGCAGCACTTCAGGCGGAAAGAACGTATACGATCGCATCCCGCTGCGGTGTGTTTGCCAAATCGGACATTCAGCCGCTGATCAATCAGGGAGCTTCATCTGCCGATATCGCCGCTTCCATCTACCAGGCCGTCGTAAACCAGACCATTGCCGGTCTGGCCCAGGGAAGAAAGATTACCGGTAATATCCTGTATCTCGGCGGACCAATGACATTTTCCCGCTGTCTGCGTTCCTCTTTTGACAGAACATTGAACATAAAAGGCATATGTCCCGAAAACAGTCTCTATTATGTTGCCCTTGGCGCGGCATACTATGCCGATACAATCTCCGATCCGCGGGAACTGCTTGCCCGGATTGAAGCATACGGCAGGAAGGCAGTCTTTGCCTCCCTTCCGCCTCTTTTCAATGACCGTGAAGAATATTGGAAATTTCATCTCAGACACGCAAAAGCATGCGTCAGCCGTGTACCGTTTACGGAAGACTGCGGTACGATCCACATTGGCATCGATTCCGGTTCAACGACAATCAAAATCGCCGCAGCTGACGAAAACAAAAATCTGCTGTTCACCGATTACCGTCCCAACAACGGCAATCCGGTCCCCATCGTCCGGGAAATTCTGATGTCCCTTTATGAAAAATACCCGGGTATCCGGATCGGTTCCGTAACGGCAACAGGATACGGTGAAGAGCTGATGAAGCATGCATTCCGCTGTGATTTCGGCGTTGTTGAAACAACGGCTCACTTTCTCGCAGCCCGTCACTTCATGCCCGATGTGGATTTCATCATTGATATCGGCGGCCAGGATATGAAGTGCTTCAAAATCGAAGACGGCGCGATTTCCGACATCTTCCTCAATGAAGCCTGTTCTTCCGGCTGCGGCAGTTTTCTGCAGACATTTGCCGAAGCGATGGAAATGAATGTCGAAGAATTTGCCATGCAGGGTCTTTTCGCAAGGCACCCTGTCGATCTGGGATCCCGCTGTACGGTATTCATGAATTCCTCCGTCAAGCAGGCACAGAAAGACGGCGCTTCACTCGACTGTATTTCTGCCGGACTTTCCATTTCCGTAGTCAAGAACGCATTATATAAAGTCATCCGCGCTTCCTCTGCCGATCAGCTCGGAATGAACATCGTCGTACAGGGCGGTACATTCTATAACGAAGCGGTTCTGCGCGCTTTCGAACAGGAGATCGGAAGAAATGTTGTCAGACCGGATATTGCCGGCCTGATGGGCGCATACGGCGCTGCACTGTACGGAATGGAAAGATCATCCGGAGAAAGTTCGGTGCTTTCCTATGAAGAGCTGAAGGATTTTACCCATAAAGTACAGAATACGACATGTCAGGGATGCGGCAATCACTGCCAGCTGACAATCAATACATTCTCCGGCACGGGACGCTTTATCTCCGGCAACCGGTGCGAGAAGCCGGTAACCGGAAAATCCGGCGATCAGTCACTGAATCTTTATGCCGTTAAACTGGATATGCTGAAAAAATATACCGGAGATGAAGGAGAAGCCGTAAACGGCACGATCGGCATTCCGCTCTGTCTGAATATGTATGAGCTGCTTCCGTTCTGGCATACGCTCTTCCGGCATCTCGGATTCAAGGTCATCTGCAGTCCCCTTTCCAACCGGACAATCTATCAGAGCGGTCAGGGAACAATCCCGAGCGATACGGTGTGTTTTCCGGCAAAGATGAGTCACGGTCATATCGCGGTTCTTGCCGCAGAGAAGCCGGATGCCATATTCTATCCGTGCATGAGCTATAACTTTGATGAACATCTCGGTGACAATCACTACAACTGTCCCGTTGTTGCATATTATCCTGAAGTGCTGGCTGACAACTGCGGTGAACTCGATTCCGTCAGATTCATCTATGAATACCTGAATCTGCAGAACCGCTCCCACTTCACCTCACATTTCCCGAAGATCCTGAAACAGTACTTCCCCTCTCTCAGAACAAAAGATATCCGAAAAGCGGTGAATGCGGCATATGCCGAATATGAAGACCATATGAACAAAGTGCGTCTGAAAGGCGCAGAAATCATAAGTGAAGCCCGCCGCAGAGGAATGCATATCATCGTTCTTGCCGGACGGCCGTATCACATTGATCCGGAAATCAATCACGGTATTGACAGACTGATCAGCCGCCAGCCGGCAGCCATAATCACGGAAGACTCGGTTTCTCATCTGACAGAGAAATTCCCGACTTCCGTACTGAATCAGTGGACATATCACAGCCGCTTATACGCGGCAGCGAAATACTGTACACAGAATCCTGATACGGATCTGATTCAGCTTGTGTCCTTCGGATGCGGTCTTGATGCGGTCACAACCGATGAGGTGAGGGAAATACTTCAGGACGGCGGAAAACTGTATACGCAGCTGAAGATTGATGAAATCACGAATCTCGGCGCAGTGAACATCCGCATCCGTTCCCTGTTCTCCGCTCTGCAGGAAAGAAAGGAGAGAGAATGATGGAATACATGACGCCCGATTTCACTCAGGAAATGGCCGCCACGCATACGATTCTTATTCCGAACATGGCACCGGTCCAGTTCTCCCTGCTTCAGGCAGCGCTGGACAGCGAAGGATATCATACCGTGCTTCTCAGCAGCGGCAGCAGTGAAGCTGCCCGGCTCGGTCTGAAATACGTTCACAACGATACTTGTTATCCTGCCCTTGTTGTCATCGGTCAGTTTCTTGAAGCGCTGGACAGCGGAGAATATGATCTGGAACATACAGCCCTGATGATTACGCAGACAGGCGGCGGATGCCGGGCATCCAATTATCTGAAGCTTCTGCGCAAGGCGCTGGTCAAATCCGGATACGGATATATCCCTGTCATATCGGTAAACTTCTCGGGACTCGAAAAGAACTCATCACTGCATTTTACACCGGAACTTGCCCGTAAGGTATTTGCCGCGGTGGAATACGGCGATGAACTTTCTGCCCTGCGCAATCAGGTCAGACCGTATGAAAGCAATGAAGGCGATACGGAAAAACTCACCGGACAGTGGATCAGAACGATCACACAGTGGACGAAGGACGGAACGAATTATAAGAAACGCAGAGAGATCATAAACAATTTTGAAAGGATTGCTGAGTCATACAGCCGCATCCCCGTCAGACACGAAAATAAGATCAAAGTCGGCATCGTCGGTGAGATCTATGTCAAATTCTCTCCCATCGGAAACAACAACCTTCTTGCCTTCCTTGAATCCCAGGGCTGTGAAGTCAATCTTCCCGGACTGATGGGATTTCTCGAATACAGCATTGCGAACACAGAGATTGACTATAAGCTGTACGGCGGAAAATGGTATATCGGTCTCGGTGCGGAAACAGCACTGAATTACCTTGATGCCGCAACGACTGCGATGAATGACGCAATGCGGAAATACGGTTTTACTGCACCCGGCCGTTTCCGTGAATTGATGAAAAAACCTGAGGGAATTCTGCATCTCGGGGCAAAGATGGGAGAAGGATGGCTGCTGACGGCGGAAATGGTGGAGCTGATCGAAAGCGGCTTTACGAACATCGTCTGTGCCCAGCCGTTCGGCTGTCTGCCGAACCATATTGCCGGCAAAGGCGTCATGAGCCGGATCCGCTCACTGTATCCGGAAGCCAATATAACCGCTGTGGATTATGATGCTTCCTCTTCCCGCGTCAACCAGGAAAACCGCATCAAGCTCATGCTTTCCGTAGCCGCGGAAAAACTGAACGGAAATAAACCGGCGGAAAGTTACTGAGTCTCTTCTCCGTTATGCTATAATGACGGAAAGGAATAAGAATACATATGATAAATTTTGAGATGCTTGAAGCTTTTGTGGCAGCAGCCGAAAGCGAATCTTTCTTTAACACGAAAGGCGATCCGCACCGTTTTCAGTCTTCAGCTTCAAAAGAGATACTGGAGCTTGAACGGGAACTCGGCACACCGCTTTTCAGCCGGGAAGGAATGAATACCGGCGTTCTGACAGAAGCGGGAAAAGTGCTTCTTCAGGAAGCCAGACCGATCATTCAGGCCTACCAGAGAATGATGCGCAAAATGGATGTCTACAACGACAACCGTGACACTTCCATCCTGATCGGTACCCTGCCGATTATGCGGCAGTACCGTCTGAAGGGAGTATTCAACCGGTTCATAGAGGAACATCCAAACAATGACATCAAAATCGAGGAAACCGACGGCAGAAATTTGCTCGCCGGTCTGCGTGACGGATACTATGATGCCGTGGTCATCCGGAAAAACATGTTACATGACATCGATTGTGAAACATACCGTCTTGCGGCGGATGAACTGGCAGCCATTCTTCCTGCCCGCCATCCTCTGGCCGGTGAGTCGAGCATACGGATTGAAGAGCTGAAAAACGAACAGTTCTTCCTGACAAATCCGTATACTTCCACTTACAGCTACAGCTGGAAACTCCTGAAGGATCATCATATTTCCACGGAAAATGTCCAGACTTCCGATATCGACAAGATCCTGCCTGCCATCTCCGAAGGCAAAGGCGTTGGCCTTCTTCCCGTATCCAGTCTGATGATCGCCCGGCAGAAAGGTGTCGTTGCCGTACCGCTTCGTCCCCATGCCACTCTGGAAGTCGTATTTGCCGTAAGAAGTGATTCATTCCAATGCAGTGTTATGGATGAACTGATCAAAGTGATCGATAACCGCTCAAAAGCTGTCCCCGCTTTATAAGGGACAGTTTTTATTCTGATTGATTTATTGTTATTTTCTTTTACAATAATACGGTAAAACAGGCAAAGGAGACTACGATGAGCGATTATGTAATAGCTACCGCATCCACCTGCGATCTTGACCGAAGCTGGCTGGATGCACATAATATACCGCTGATCTCTTATACATTCGAAATCGAAGGAAAAGTATATGAAGACGACTGCCGGCCGGATACCAGACGTATCATCTACCGGGAAATGCGCGAAGGCAAAATGCCCAACACTTCTCAGATCACGACATACAACTATTATGAATTCTTCCGCCGTCTTCTTTCAGACGGAAAGTCTGTGATATTTGCCGATATGGATAAGGCAATATCCTCTTCCTACTTCAATTCCAGACGGGCGGCCGACCAGATCAAAGAAGAAATGCCGGATGCCGATCTTTACATCATGGATACCCGCTGCATCACAACCGGTCTCGGTTTCCTGATCCGCGGCATGACGGAACTGAAGGAACAGGGAAAATCAAAGGAAGAAGTGATTGCCTGGGGTGAAGCGACAAAGCTGAAGATTGTTCACCGTTTTATGGTCGATGATCTGCAGTGGCTCAGAAGAGGCGGACGTCTGTCCAATGCGGCAACGATCGTCGGTTCCCTTCTTTCGATCAAGCCACTGATCTACCTTCCCGATGACGGAAGTCTTGTCGCCTACGAAAAGGTCAGAGGCAGAAAGAAAGCCATCAGCAGACTTCTCGAAAGCACTGAAAAGGATATCGGTGACACCACAGGCAAACAGATCATTCTTTCCCACAGTGACTGTGAAGAGGATGGTCTGAAGTGGCTGCAGACAGTTCAGGAAAGATATCCCGCAGCGGAAGTGACACTGCAGGAACTCGGACCTGTCATCGGCAGTCATATCGGTCCCGGCTTCCTCTCCATCGTCTATCTCGCCGACAAACGAATCCCATAACAAAAACACGGAACAATCCGTGTTTTTGTTATTCAATAATCATTTCCATGAGTGTCTTCTGAATGCCGAATCCCATTGCGTCATAGAATCTGCGGGCACTGTCATTGCCCTCCCAGACATTCAGCGTGATGTTGTGACAGCCAAGCTCTCTGGCATAGTCTTTGACAAATGAGAAGAGGGCCGTTCCGACATGCATGCCGCGGGCATTTTCATCAACACAGAGATCATCAATATAGAGTGTCAGAATATCACACATATTTCCGGTATGGGCAGGCTTCTGCAGGGCGCAGAATACATAGCCCTTCACCTCATCCTGTTCATCACACGCCACAAATACAGGCGTCTGATCATTCCCGAATTTTACAATCAGTTCTTCACGGGTATATTTTGCCGTATCCGGAATGAAGATATCCGGTCTGATTTCCGCATGGATTGCAAGTACCTGTTCAAGCAGCCTGATCACTGCGGGAATATCCTTTTCACATGCCCTTCTTATTTTAACCATTCAGTTTCCTTCTTTCTAAATCACAAAATCATCTTCAACGGTCTTTTCCGCCTGCCAGAGTGTGATATTGATATCCTTGCCGCCCATACGGATCATATGTTCTTCTTTCAGCGGGAAAACACGTGAGGACAGAACAAATTCACCGTCATTGACAAAGATCTCAATCGTACTGTTGTCACAGAAGATCTCAAGTGACGACAGTCCGTTTTCAACAACGACCGTACGCTCATTGCCGTATTCGGTATTGAGCAGACGCATCATGCCGCTGCGGTCAATAACAAGACGCTTGTTGTTTCTGTCATAGCTGATCTCAAAGCCTCTCCTGCCGTTGGCCGCCATCAGATTGAAGCGGATGGATTCATGTTCGGGATCTTCAATGCGGATAATACAGGAAGAAGGCATTCTTCCCTGCAGCTGATCCGTTCTGATTTCGCCGTTGACCGCTTCAAACAGAACTTCCTTACGCAGTGAACGCGTACTCATGACCGGCTTCTGCAGAAGCTTTCCGTCTTTGATTGTCAGCTCTCTTGCCAGTGTCAGCAGACCGGACCAGTTTTCGGCATCAGTCGGCGGATAAAGATAATCGGAAACACCGAACCAGCCGGTCATGATTGCTCTGTCAGACCACAGTTTCTGTTCGGCACACTGCGCCGCATAGAAATCAAAGCCCCGGTCAAGTTCCTCAAACGGCCCGTCGGGAATGAATTCAAGGTTTTCCAGATCCAGATCACCGATGAAATAGACATTATTGAACTTGTTGCGGAAACGGAACCGTTCACTTTCAAGTCCCTGCGGTGAGAACAGAAGAACCCATTTGTCACCGATTTTCTCAATGTCGGGACATTCAACCATAAAGCCGAAGCTCTCATAGCCTCTGACCTTCAGCTCACCGAGGAATTCCCATCCCTTTGTGATTTCTTCCGAGCGGTAAAGAAGGAACTTTCCTTCACCCGCATCATTCTGCGCGCCGAGAAGAATATAGTATTTTCCTTCGTATACGAAGAGCTTGGGATCTCTTTGGTGCTCGGTATACCCTTTTTGCGGGGTAATGATCGGCTCCTCGGTTTTGACAATCTTTCCTTCGGTATCCATTACCGCTGCAATCTGATAGGGAATCCTGTTCCATTCGCTGTCACGGCAGTTGCCGGTATAGGTCAGATACAGCTTTCCGTCAGAGGAATAGGCACTGCCGCTGTAACATCCTTTGTTATCCTCGTAAAGCCCGGGTTTCAGGGCGCATCCGCAGTTCTTCCAGTGCAGAAGATCAATGCTTTCCACTCTGTACCAGTGCTTCATGCCGTGCACTGCCCCGTAAGGGAACCACTGATAGAACAGATTCCACTTTCCGTTATAGTAGGCAAATCCGTTGGGATCATTCATCAGACCGGTAACCGTCTGCACATGATATCCCGTCCGCCAGGAAGACTGACGGATCTGATCATGGAGGGCTTCCAGTTCTGCCCGGTCACTTTCGCTTAATGTCCGGTAACGTTCTTCTCTTGTCCAGTTCTTCATCTGTAATCCCCCTTTTACTGCTCTTCATTCACACCGGCAAATGTGTACCGGATGTGATGAATCTGTCTGTCTCCGGCCCGAAGAACCGGCTTCGGCTCCACATCGGGATAATTTACCGCATTCGGCATATATTCCGCTTCAAAGCAGAGCGCCGAACGCTCGGGATAATGCATGCCGTATTTGCCGGCATATCCTTCCAGATAATTGGAGGAGTAGAAATGGAAGCCGGGATAATCAGATTCCATCTTCATCTGCAGCTTACTGCCCCTGCAGTATGCCATCGTACGCATTCCCTCTCCCTTTACCGGGAAGAAATGGTCATAACCTTTGGCGTTTCTGATCTGTTCATCATCGGCGTCAATATCCTGACCAACCTTTTTCCATGAGGTGAAGTCAAACGGTGTTCCTGCCGCATCCCTGAATTCGTTCTGTGTCAGTCCGTCCGGATCCACCGGTGAATATATAGAGGAACAGATCTTCACCTCATGCCCTGTCGCATCTTCCGACTGATCCAGATTGAAGTAGGAATGATTGGTATAGGCAAACAGTGTATCCTGATCGCTGACTGCTTCCGTTGTAATCTCAACACCATCAGTAAGAAGAATATACGTCACCGTCAGATGCAGTGTTCCGGGATATCCCTCTTCGCCATCGGGACTGACCGTTTTCATGATCACCCTGTCTGCTTCTTCCGTTGTTTCATAAACCTTCTCGTTAAAGCCGTGAATACCGCCATGAAGACAGTTCACCGCGTTGTTGGCTGCGAGCCGGTATGTTTTTCCGTTCAGTTCAAACTGAGCCCGGCCGATCCGGTTGGCAGTCCGTCCCACCGATGCGCCGGTATAGAAAGTCTGAGCGGCATATGCTTCGGTGCTGTCATATCCCTGTACGACATCAATCCCTGTTTTCCGGTCAATCAGGGATACCAGCGCGGCACCGTAGTCAGAGACCTTCATGATCATGTTTTCATTCTCAAGTATGTAAAGATAACACTGTGTTCCGTCTGCTTTCCTGCCGAATTCCTTTTTCATATTTCCTCCTGTATCAGTCCGAAATGCACAAAAGCCTTCCATAATCCGTCATTGTCAATATCATCCGTAATATAATCCGCTTCTTTTTTCAGTATTTCATCTCCGTTTGCCATCGCCGCGGAAAAACCGCATGCCTGCAGCAGCTCAACATCATTCGGACCGTCACCCACAGCCAATGACTGATCCATGCGCAGTCCGTAACGCTTAAGCGTCTGCTGTACGGCAGTCCCCTTGCCGACATCTTTTGACATCACATCCAGAGCGGAACTCCACCTGGTCCATTTTGTCTTCTTCAGTCTGCCGCAGAATGAATTCCATATTTCATCGCTGCAGTAAGGAACGAGCATATAGATTTCCTTTTCCGGCACACTGTTCACAAAGCGGATCTCAGGCATCGGTGTATGGATCTTCTCCATGTCCCGCCGGACCGATTCGTCATCCCGGTTAATATACATGGCGTCTTCCTCAAGAAACAGCAGCGGAAAAGGAATTCTGCTGCTTTCATTGATCAGAAGCTCCAGATCTTCCCTGTCCAGCGGCACCGAGAAAAATGTTTCCCCTTCTGCCTGACAAAGGGCCCCGTTCAGGGTCAGCCATCCGTCAAAGGGAAGATGCTCACAATGCATGTCCCGGATCTCAAGAATATGTCTTCCGGTCGCGCAGAAAACAAGTATCCCCTTTTCACGCAGTATCTCCACTGCCCTCAGCGCCGAAGAAGGAACCGAACCGGTGCCGTGGGAAAAAACAGTGCCGTCAAAATCAAGAAATACAGCTTTTATATCATATTCCTTCATTCCTATAAATTATCATGTGAATCCGCTTTCTTTGCAAGTGAATACCCATGAATTCGGTTACATGGATGCCCCTTCCATTTATCCGCTTGACCTGTCCGTTGAAAATGCTAGACTTTCAATATTGAGGAAGGAAATATGCTTTTCAGAAAACAAAAAGAAAACGAAACTGAATATGAACCGGCTGAAGAAGCGGAAGAAATAACGGTATCCCGGGAACACGGTTCCTCGTGTATCGTCATCTCCATTGTCATGGAGCTTCTGCTTGGCCTTCTGACGTTCATTAAAATATCCGTGGATTCAATACCGTTTCTGACGGCATTGGTTCCGCTGCTTCTGATCACAGCGCTTCTAGGAACATATCTGTACAACCATGATGCGGATATGAAGATGTTCATGTCCTTCTCGGTGCTGACTGCGCTGGGTATGGCGCTGCAGGTGCTGATTGACCATGTCTATCACCCGCTGACGACGTTCAGCCCGCTCAAAACGGGAATTGCCCTTGCGGTGGCTGTGGTATTCGTGCTTCTCTACAAGCTGTTCAGAATGATTCTCAACCGGTCATTTACCGTCTATCTGATGATCGCGGCTTCCATCGGTCTCTATGTCTGTCTGTATCTTTACGGAATCGATCCAAACGGATACGGGACAAACGCATGGATTCAGGTGGGAAGCTACACACTGCAGCTGACTGACTTCTCGAAAGTCATTGCGATTATGTTCTACAGCGCTCTGTTCTCTTCGAAAACAAGCCGGAAAGACGGTGAGATTCTGCTGCTGTCAAATATCTTCTTTCTGGTAAATCTGGCCGGAGCGGTATTGATTCATGAACTCGGATCGTTCTTTGTCCTCTATTTTCTCCATCTGTCGATACTGTTTATCTTCATGGGAAAAGGAAAGGCAAAGACAATATATCTGACACTGCTTGTGGCCGGAACGGCTGCCGCGTTTGCCGGCGCGTTCGGTCTTTACCATCTGCTTGCCCCGCAGGCGGAAGCAGGCACTCTTAACAGCATAACGGCAGTGCTCTGGCCGATTGTAAATAAGATTCATACAAGATTCTCCCTGACGGCAAACCTGAACAACGATCCCTATGGAGCAGGCTATCAGCTTCTGCAGGGAAAGAAGGCATTGTGGATGGCCGGCTTATTCGGCAATACCGTCAACTTCAGCGCGCTGCCTGTTCCGGAATCCGATATGGCATTTATCTCTCTTGTCAGCAGCTTCGGCTTTGTATTCGGTTTTCTTGCCGTAATCCTGTTCCTGATCATCATGATTTCAGGTGCGGAACTCAGCAGGCGTCTGGCGGAGAATGATCTTCAGGATTCCGTCGTTTCATTCGGCGCCGCATCCCTGCTCTTTCTGCAGGCAATGCTTGTCATTCTCGGCTCCTGCAATGTCATACCGTTTGCCGGACTGCCGATCCCGTTCCTCTCACGCGGCGGGACATATCAGATGATTGCATTCTGTTTTGCCGGACTGCTTCTCAGGATGTCCGAGAACAACGGCACAGGATATTTGAAAGAAGGTGATCTGCTTGAGCAACACGAACCGGAACAGCCCGAAGTCGTCCCGGAACCGGATCAGACTGTTTGAGATCGCAAGCGTCATTGTATGCGTCGGCTTCATCTGCGGCTTCGGCGCGAAATATGTGGTTCTTCCCGAGATCAAGGAATCCTACCGTTCCACAAAGAACACGGTTACCTATAACGAAATCAGCAGCAAAGTCATCGAAGGAGACATCCTTGACCGCAATGGAAATCTGATCATGGGAAACGCCTCGGAAGGAACCGGGTCATTCGCCTATGAACCGGAGGCTTACAGCTATGCATGGCTGCTCGGATATTACTCGGTCAACTCCTCCACCGAAAACAAATTCGGACTCAGGGGAAACCTGAATGAATACTCTCTCTTCACGCTGGATGAGCAGAACAAGGGGGCGACTGTCAATCTGACTACCGATTCCGGACTTCAGAATCTTGCCTACAGTCTGCTGAACGGCAATGAAGGAAGCATTACGGTCATTGACAACAAAAGCGGAGCAGTTCTCTGCATGACATCCCACAGCACGATCTCCTACAATGTGAACAACATGAATGACCTGCTGGAAAGTGATGTCGAAGGCGCTCAGTTCCGCCGCGGCACATTTGAAAACGATCCCCCCGGAAGTACCTTCAAGGTCATTACGGCAGCAGCAGCGCTGCAGAAAGCCGAAGATGAGGAACTGAGTGAAGACTGGTTCCGCTTCTACGACACGGGAACATACATTCCCGAAGGATCCGATTATTCAATCAAGAACTACAACGACAAGATATATGGAGAGATCGGTCTTGAGACCGGCCTCAATTACTCGGTTAACTGCTACTTCGCGGATCTCGGTATCCGCACCGGCAGTGAAGCACTGGCCAAAACAGCAGAAAGCTTCATGTTCGGCAAACCGATCGAGATTCCCTTCCTCTGTACGCTGAATTCCAGCATCGAGTTCGAGGACAGTGAACCGATTACGGTTGCCCAGACCTCTTTCGGTCAGGGTCTCACACAGGTTACTCCGTTCCATCTGGCCATGGTTGCCCAGGCAATCGCCAATGACGGCAATATGATGCGTCCGTATATCGTCAGAAGCGTATTCAGCGGAAACATTCCCCTCTATTACCATATCGACCGCAAACTCACCACTTCCATCGGTAAGTCCGTCGATGCCAAGCTGAAGAACATCATGCATTCAACAGCGGAAGTATACGGCATTGATGAAGAAACATTCGGTATGGTATATGCCAAGACAGGCACGGCAGAATGCGCCAACGACAGAATTCATACTTATATGATCGGCTTTACTGAAGACGCTTCATTCTGCATCAGCATGAACAACGCGCTGACAAGCAAGGACATTTACCCGGTTGCAAGACAGCTGATACTCGGCATCAACGAGGTTTACGCCGAAAACAACTGATCTCCGTAAGATCTCACAAATAAAACGTGAGATCTTTTTTCAGGAAGAAAAAAGGTCTTCCGCATAACGGAAGACCGTTCAGTCAGTTATTCAGGCTCTTGAAGCGATGAATGCCTCAATCTCTTCAACTGTCGGCATGACACGCAGAGCACCCTTGCGGGTCGTAACGATGGAAGCAGCTGCATTTGCCGTAATCAGCATCTTCTTCAGCTTCTCTTCATCAAGGTTTTCAATACCGTATTCAAGAACACTGTTCAGCATGCCGGCACAGAATGTATCGCCTGCACCTGTCGTCTCGATCGTACCCTTCTGCAGGAAAGCGGGAGCTTCAACCCGCAGACCGTTGCAGTAAGCGCGGCTGCCGTCAGGTCCCATGGAGAGGCAGATCATCTTCAGGTTCGGATAGTTCTCCTGAAGATACTTAATGCCTTCATCAAAGTCTTCTTTTCCGGTGAACCACTGAATCTCATTATCGGAGATCTTCATGATATCAGCCTGCTTCATTCCGTAGTCAATCTGTTCCTTTGCGGCATCGAGCGTCGGCCACAGCGGTTCTCTCAGATTCGGATCGAAGGAGATCAGAAGACCGTTTTCCTTTGCCAGACTGATTGCCTTAATTGTCGCGCTTCTTGCCGGCTCATCGGTAAGAGACAGTGAACCGAAATGGAACAGTCTGGAACCCTTAATCAGATTTTCATCAATCTCTTCCGGCTTCAGATTCACATCAGCGCCCGGATTACGGTAGAATGCGAAATCTCTGTCTCCGTTTGCGAGCTTCAGAACAAGTGCAAGTGTGGTATGGATCTCATTGTCCTTCTTCAGACCTTCAGCCGAAATACCCTGTTCGACAATTGCCTTTTCCAGGAGATTTCCGAAACCGTCATTTCCGACTTTTCCGATAAACGCTGTCTTCCTTCCGAAATTGGCAAGCATGCTGAGAACATTGCACGGCGCACCGCCCGGATTTGCTTCAAGAAGAGGATTTCCCTGATCGGAAAGACCGTTCTCCGTAAAGTCGATCAGAAGCTCTCCCAATGCGACTACATCAAACTTCTCTTTGAAATTATTTTCACTCATAATGACTCCTTTTGTACCTGAGTTCATTTTACACTTTATTTTTCATTCAATAAACATACATTTGTCATAATTGTAAGCGCTGTCATTCATTTCCTTTCTGGACATGCGAAGTCATAAATAGTATGATTGCGGCTAAAAGGGAGGAATTCTCATGAAACTGGTTTACAAAGTGGATGACAAACCGCAGATGTCTCATCTGATCGTTTACGCATTCCAACAGGTACTTGCAATCATGGCCGCAACAATTGCCGTCCCGATGATTATCGGCAACGGAATGAGTTCGGCTGCAGCATTGTTCGGCGCAGGTGTCGGCACACTGGTCTATGTGGCTTTTACGGAACATAAGAGTCCCGTATTCCTCGGATCTTCATTTGCCTTCATCGGCTCCATGTCCGCCGCATTCGCCGGCGCAGTCAGCGTATCAGCGGGCTATGCAGGTATTATCGTCGGTGCGGCAATGGCAGGTCTTGTCTATGTCGTATTCGCGCTGATCGTCAAGAACGTCGGTGTTGACTGGGTTAACAAGCTCATGCCGCCGGTCGTCATCGGACCTACAGTTGCGATTATCGGTCTTTCCCTGGCAGGAAACGCGATCGGTGATCTGCAGACAAGCAGTGCCACAGGAAATCCGACACAGTGGGCGGTTCTCTGCGGACTGATCGCTCTTGTCACAACCATGCTCGCTTCAACATACGGCAAAAAGACCGTAAAGCTGATTCCGTTTATTATCGGTATCCTGGCAGGATATATCGTTGCCCTTATTCTGACACTGATCGGCAGAGTTTCCGGCAATGAAGCAATGCAGATTATGAGCTTCGCATCCTTCGCTTCCCTGACGGAAGGAGGAGTCGGACTCCATACATTCTTCGCCATTCCCCAGTTTACATTCCTGAAAGCGGGATTCGGAGAACTGTCACTCAGCTATATCGCCACAATCGCAGCAGCGTATATTCCGGTTTCATTCGTCGTATTCGCCGAACATATCGCTGACCACAAGAACATCTCCTCTGTTATCGAATCCGATCTTCTGACAGATCCGGGTCTTGGCAATACACTGCTCGGTGACGGTGTCGGTTCCATTGCCGGCGCATTCTTCGGCGGATGTCCGAATACAACATACGGTGAGAGTGTTGCCTGTGTCGCAATCACAAGAAACGCTTCCGTTTCAACAATCATCACGGCTGCCATCGAATGTATCATCATCTCATTTCTAAGCCCCTTCGTCGCATTCATCTCTTCCATCCCTGCCTGTGTTATGGGCGGTGTATGTATGGCCCTGTACGGATTCATCGCCGTATCCGGTCTGAAGATGATCCAGCGTCTTGACCTCGATGTCAACAAGAATCTCTATGTCGTATCAACGATCCTGATCTCCGGTATCGGCGGCCTGTCCCTGACATTTGGCAGCATCACGATCACTTCCATCGCATGCGCCATGATTCTCGGCATCATCGTCAACAACCTGCTGAAGAATGATCCGAACAGAACACCGGAACATTACGAAAAAGACTGACGTAAATTAAATATCTTCTGTCTGACGCAGAAGATATTTTCTTTTACCGCCCTGCATTGCATTTCCGCAGAAGCGTGTTAGAATATCAGCGTCCGCAATGACGGAGAAAGAATATGCCGCGATTCCAGAAGAGAGCTTCCGGTGGTGAAAATGAAGCGTTTCAGAGCATATTTACAAGGACTCCCGAGCAGGAACGGCAGACTCCGTTACCGGTCATAATGAGGCGGCAGACATCAGACTGCCGTGAACCACGGGTGGTACCACGAACAAGCTCTCGTCCCTTGGATTGAGAGCTTTTAATATGGAGGAAAGAGATATGAGTGAAAACAGAAATCCGATCGAAGAACTCAAAGCAGTAATGGAAGAAAAACAGAAAGCCTTCGAAGAAGCCAAAAACGCTTTTGAAAAGGAATTCGCCAGAAGACAGGCAGAAGCCGAAGAAAAGAAAGAGATAATCAAAAATGCCGTAAAGGAAGTCAAAAGAAATGACCAGCAGGAAGCAAGACTCAAGAAGATGAACGATCTTGCGGAAAGCGGCATTGACCCCTTCGGGCAGGCATTCACAAGAACTGCCCTTTCATCTGACATCTTTAAGGCATATTCAGAAAAGACAAGAGAAGAACTGGAGGAACTTGTCCCTTCCGCTTCCATTGCCGGCAGAATCATGTCCAAGCGCAGAATGGGAAAGATCGGCTTTATGCATCTGCAGGACAAAGACGGCAGAATCCAGGTTGTTGTCAAGAAGCAGGTTGTCGGTGAAGAAGTTTATGAACTCTTCAAGCAGAGCGATGTCGGTGACATCATCGGCGTCAGCGGAAACATCATCAAGACACAGTCCGGTGAACTCTCCGTTGAGGTCCATGAGTATACACATCTGACAAAGTCCCTCCGTCCCCTGCCCGAGAAATTCCATGGTCTTACGGACAAGGAAGAACGCTACAGAAGAAGATATGTTGATCTGATCATGAATGAGGACTCCAAGCGCGTCGCTTTCCTGCGTCCCGCCATCATTCAGTGTATCCGTAATTATATGAGCACACAGGGTTTCACCGAGGTTGAAACACCGATTCTCTCCACCCTGCTTACAGGTGCTTCCGCCCGTCCGTTTGTGACACATCACAACACACAGAATCTGGATATGTATCTGCGTATTGCCCTTGAACTTCCGCTCAAGAGACTGCTTGTCGGCGGTATGGAAGCAGTATATGAAATCGGCCGTGTATTCCGTAATGAGGGAATGGACCTCAACCACAATCCCGAATTCACTCTGATGGAAGCTTATCTTGCCTTCAGCAATCTTGAAGGAATGATGGATCTTACAGAAGGAATGTATCAGACAATTGCCCGTGAAGTCATCGGCAAGATGGATTACAGATACAACGGATATGACATTAACCTTGACGGCAGATGGGCGCGTGTGTCCATGACGGATGCGATCAAGGAAAAGACAGGTATTGATTTCCGTGCCATCAATGATCTTGATGAATGTCTGCGTCTGGCAGAAGAACATCAGATTGAACTCGCAGAACATGAAAAAGCATACGGTCACATCATCAATAAATTCTTTGAGAAGTATGTTGAAGAAACACTGATCCAGCCGACATTCCTTTACGGACATCCCCTCGAGATCTCCCCTCTTACCAAGAAGAATCCCGATGATCCGAGATTCGTTGACCGTTTCGAACTCTTTATCGGCGGCAATGAATTCGCCAATGCATACACTGAACTGAACAACCCTGTTGATCAGCTTGAACGTTTCCGGGAACAGCTTAAGGAAAGAGATCTCGGCAATGATGAAGCAAACGATATCGATATGGACTTCATAGAAGCTCTCGAATACGGTATGCCTCCTGCAGGTGGTATCGGATATGGTATCGACAGACTCTGCATGTTGTTTACAGAGCAGGAATCAATCCGTGACGTACTTCTGTTCCCGACGATGAA
>CACXDM010000009.1 GCA_902766435.1 uncultured Erysipelotrichaceae bacterium
GGCATTGTTGATGAGAAGAAGAGCTGCATAAAGCAGTCATTCTGACACACAGAAAAGGGCGATGATCCGATGGATCACCGTCCT
The DNA here is from genome assembly GCA_902766435.1 of uncultured Erysipelotrichaceae bacterium. Lineage (GTDB taxonomy): Bacteria > Bacillota_I > Bacilli_A > Erysipelotrichales > Erysipelotrichaceae > Bulleidia. The sequence goes on from CACXDM010000009.1 coordinate 85, forward strand.
TTTTATGAGGATTCGTAAGCGTCGAATATCTTGTATCTGCGAAAACCATGGGAATTTTGAGACAGTAGTCCTGAAAATCCCATGGTTTTCCGGGGAAGAGGTACAGTATAGAGAGAATTATGCATGAAATGCTGCGCCGGAAATTGGCAGCGATCAATTAGCATTATGACAAAGTGCTAAAACTGCAAGTATTGCAATTTTGGAAGACAGAGATACAGTTCGACGATATCAATCGTTTGATGAAATGTTCGTCGGCCTGTACCGATGCTTCATGATCATTACATAATAATGAACCGGTGAAATGACAGCAGGAAGGTGATTCAGTCCTCCTGTTTACAATATATACAATTCAGTTTTTGGTGATTGTTTCGCCGTAGATTGTTTTGAATTCGTTTTTCATGGAAACGGTTTCGAAGCCGTATTCATTGCATTGCGTCCGGAACTTTTCGGCGGTTTCAATACTGCCGTAATCACGTTCGGTATCATCGCACAGCAGCATATATGCTTTGCCGTTGTTACGGAGAGTATATTCACCCATGGCGAAGTCGCCGGAGCTGTTGCCGAAGGCGAGGATGGGTTCTTTGCCGATGCGTTCAATGATACTGTAGATCTTATTGGATTTCTGGTTCTTGAAGGTCATGTTTCCTTCATAGATGATTTCGTCGTCAGCGGTAATGGTGTAGCTGCGGCCGTTGGTGTCTCCCTGGTTGGTGGCGGTCAGCGTGAATGAAGTTCCGATGACGTGATCGGAGGGAATATATTCATCCAGTGTGCCTTTGATCAGTTCCCGCAGCATGGTGGTCTCCGTACCGCTGACGATATAGATCTGAAAGTTATTCTGGGCAAGATACTGAATCAGACCGGTCATGGGTTTGAAGAAACCGTCCTGATACTTCATGTTTTCAAAACCGGGAACATCGGTTTCCATGAAGTCTCTGATGTACTGTCTGTATTCATCGACCGTAAATCCCCTGAACGATTCCGCCAGCATCTGCGCGCCGGAACGGGGTGAATCGGGTTCGGGCTGACGGTTAATCACGGCTTCTTCGAGTGCCTGGCAGTATTCCTTGTCGGCCGGGTCTGCCTGGAATGTATCGTCATGGAGATACCGATGAATCATCAGACATGTATCGAAGTAGGTCGGAAAGAGTTCTCCGAACAGTGTTCCGTCGGAATCGAATACAACGATCCGGTCGGCCGGTGCGATATATGCCTCGGACGAGGGATCCGTAACACTCTTCACATAATCCATAATTGACTTCATGGCGGGAGAATCTTCCTGCCAGTAAGGAATAGTATCGGTAATGACTTCCTGAGAATTGTGATCCTGAGGAACTGTTTCGTTGTTTTTTGCGTAACTGATATATCCGAACAACAGCAGAAACACCATTGCGATGATCAGCCCGATTTTCAGATTTCTGTTCATGATATCCTCACTTTCCATCCGTGAATCAGCATTTGATTTAAGTGCAGCCGGAGATGACGGCTTGCTATGCTCAGGCACCTGGCCATGATTGACATGATCGGTTCAGACTGTTTATGTCCGGCAGGAAATCATATGTATTCATCATTCGGGTAAATCGGCCTGTTAATTGTGATCAATCATCCTGCTATATTTTAGATTTTTGCGCCATTCCGCATATATCTAAAATACGGATAGCAGCAGAGGGAGTCAACAGACTTATAGATAATTGCAGATTTCCGCAATTATCTGAAGCAGAACAGAGGCAATAAGGCATATTTCCTGAAAATATATCATTAACCTGAATTTTTATGCTTCTTTTTTCATCTCCCGCTTCGGCTGAAAGCTGAGGTGAGGGAGGACTGCGGAAATATGGCAATTCATGACTGAACGACAGCAGGCAGGGTTGATTACCCGATTAATATCGTATAACGTTTCAAATGCAGTGATTCTCTTTTCGGTTGGAAGTATATCGAAAACAATTGAGTTCTGAGAGATTATCTTTCACGGATGTAATGAAACATAGGGACTCATTCCATTTTATATGTTAGTATTAAAAAGTATTTCGGCTGTCATATGCCGGATATATGGGAGGCCATAACAGGCAGGAAATAGGATGTATCTGTATATAAAAAGAGGACTGGATTTTATCCTTTCTCTGATCGCACTGATTATATTAATGCCTTTTATTCTGATTCTTGCGGTCATCATTAAGATTGATGATCCGGCAGGGCCTGTTCTCTTCAGACAGAAGAGGTACGGGAAAGATAAAAAGTACTTTTATATTGTCAAATTCAGGACGATGAAGACAGAAGCACCCCACGATGTACCGACGGAAGAAGTTCAGGATCCCAATGCGTTTGTGACGAGGTCAGGAAGGTTTATCCGCAGGTATTCTCTTGATGAACTGCCTCAGTTTTTTAACGTGTTGATCGGTGATATGTCAATTGTTGCGCCAAGACCTGCATTATGGAATCAGGATAATCTGATTCAGGAGAGGGATAAATACGTCGGCAAGTATGGTCTTACGCCGAATAACTACCGTCCCGGTATTACAGGCTGGGCGCAGATTAACGGACGTGATGCATTGAATGATGCGGAGAAAGCAAAGATGGACGGGGAATATGTACAGAGAATCAGTTTCCTGTTTGACTGCAGATGTTTCTTCGGAACATTCCTTAAGGTATTCCGGCATGAGGGTGTAAAGGAATGACGTTTTACGAATCTCATAAGAAAAGAAAGAGAAGAGGAAGAAGATCAAAGACGGCTGTTGCAGCATGGATATTCATGGCCGTATCAGCAGCTGTCCTTTTTATCTTGTTCTGCCGTTTTCCTATTTCTCCAAGATTAGCCAGAATCGGGTTATTTGCTGTTTTAGCTGTTATTGCCGGGATACTGGGATTCTTCTCTTTAAGAAGATCGGAGAATGGCCGTAAGACTGTTGTGGCTGTTATTGATATCCTTGTAGGTATGTCTTTATTGGTAGTGGCAATGCTTATCCCCATGACCGGTAATGATATCAAGAAGGTATTCAAGGATATGCCGGAAGCCGAAGAGTCAACAATTGCCGTTTATGCTTTAACAACAGATTATAAGGCATCACATATCGATACATTCCGGGCTTCCGGATATGTAACGGCTTTTATTAATCTGAAGGATTACCGGAACCTGCAGTTTATTACGCAGACAGCAGTAGACCAGGAGAACCAGGCATTTGCCATTGAGAAAATCACGGAGAAGCTTGAAATAGATTCTCTTTGGACAAATGAAACAGGGAATCTCTGGGAAGCAGTGGAAGCGTTATATAACGGTGAAGGACAGGCTCTGATCATGAATACGGCATATGCCGATACAATTGAAGAAGAGTTCCCGAACTTCCAGACGGATACGTTTATTGTAGACAGTTTTGTCAACAGACTTCAGTATGAATCCCTGAAACCGATTGATATTACAAAAGATCCGTTTACTGTATTCATTGCCGGAAGTGACTCCAGAGATTCACAACTGTCTCTCAGGACGAGAACAGACGTGGATATTATCATGACCGTAAATCCGGTCACAAAGCAGATTATGATCTGTTCACTGCCGAGAGACTCGTATATACCGAATCCGGCAATGGATGATTCGTATGATAAATTAACGCATCTTGGTATCTATACGATTACAAATTCACTGAAAGGATTATCTCAGTACTTTGACATTGACCTGGAAAGATATCTTCTGGTCAACTTCACGACATATAAGAGTATCGTTGATGCTTTGGGTGGTGTGGATATCGTTAACCCGTATGCCTTCTCAATCGGGGATACGGAATTCCCTGAAGGAGAAATACACCTCAATGGTGAA
>CACXDM010000010.1 GCA_902766435.1 uncultured Erysipelotrichaceae bacterium
AATCCTTATCTGGAAAAAACAGAGTGGATGGATATGGGCGTTGATCCTGACGGACTGCGTACAGGCATGGAAAAGATCTCACAGAGATATCAGCTGCCGATGATTATTACTGAAAACGGTATGGCAGTCAGTGAAACACCGGATGAAAACGGGGAAATCAACGACACCTACAGGATTGAATATATTCACGCGCACCTGCTTCAGATTCATAAGATGATCGAAGAAGGAATTGATATTTTCGGATACTGTCCGTGGAGCTTCGTTGACGTTGTCTCCTCTCACCAGGGTTTTAACAAACGGTATGGTCTTGTGTACATTGACAGAACGGAAACGGATCCGAAAGAGTGCGCAAGAATCCCCAAAAAGAGCTTTAACTGGTACAAATCCGTAATAAAAGCCAACGGAATTGAGGAACAACTGTGATAAACTGAGACCGGAAGAACGATAATGAATGACAAAATCACAATGGGATCTGTTTCGGAAAAACTGCTGAATTATATCAATACGGCGCAGATCCATGACTCTTATTATGATATAGCGCTGACCATGATCAGAAACTATGAGAAGGTTAAGCATATGCAGATCGCTGAAATGGCGGATCTTTGTTATGTATCACAGGCAACGATTTCCCGTTTCTGCCGGTTTCTCGGTTATGAGAACTTCAAGCATTTCCATGAGGATCTGAATCAGGAATTCAGACTTCTTGACGACTACACACATCAGTTCCGTTCGCTTCTGAAATCCTCCTCCGCCAAAGCGGCGGAAATGTATCTGGAAAGAATCACCGCCAATCTGAATACGGCTCTGGCAGAGGAGAATATGAAAAAGATCGCACAGGCTGCGGACATGATCCACGACAGCGGGAGGATTGCTTTTTTCTCGCACCATTTTCTCTGGGATGCGGGGCATTTCTTTCAGGGCAGGATGATTATGATGGACAGATATGTTGAGCTCTTTCAGTCGTATGACAATCAGCTCAGCTGCGCGAAGTCGCTGGATGAAAACTGCACCGCGATCATCTGTACTGCCGGGGGAAGCTATTTCAATTATTATCAGAAACTCGCTTCTGAAATACTGCATTCAGGGGCAAGAGTAATTGTAATCACGCAGAATGTTCACTCAAATATGATGAACGGTGCTGAACTCGTTATTTCCGCCGGAGTGACAAATCAGGACGACAGCGGGAAATTCGCGGTGCTTGCGGTTGTTGACCAGCTTGTTCTGCAGTATATGAAAAGACATTACATCCGCACCAGCGGACAGGAATAGTTTTGAAGGAGAGAACACATGTCAGAAAAAATCTTGATCGGTTCCGCCACTGCCGGCGGACAGGTGGAAGGCAATAACATCAACAGTGACACATGGGCCCAGGAGTATATGAAAACAGGAGGTTATAAAGAGCCCTCCCTTGACGCTGCAGACCACTATCACACTTACCGTGAAGATATCCGTATGATGCATGAAGCCGGTCTCAACGCTTACCGTTTTTCTTTTGAATGGGCAAGAATCGAACCGGAAAAGGGCAGATTTGATGAGAATGAGATGAATCATTATCTCGATATGGTCGATGCATGTCATGAATATGACATTGAACCTGTCATCACACTTCTTCACTTTGTCTGTCCGAAATGGCTGATTAGCGAAGGCGGCTGGGAAGCTGACACAACCCCGGAATATTTTTCCCGCTACGTGGAATACGCGGCAGAACATCTTAAGGGAAAGAATATCCGTTATATCGTTACAATTAATGAAGCCAATATGGGTACACTGATTGCCGGTTATCTGGAAAAGATCATGAAACATACGGACGGCGCCGGTCTGCAGATCGGTATGGATCTGGAAAAGATGGCGGAACAGGAATCTTTCACAAAGGAAGAAAATCTCAAGGTCTTCGGTGTTGAAAACGCGGCGGTCTTTACTTCACCCAGAACAGCACATGGTGATGAAATTGTCTGTACGGCCCATAAGAAGGCGGTTGAAGTTCTGCACAGAATCCTTTCCGGGACAAAGGTTGGCTTAAGTCTTTCCGTCAGGGATCTTCAGTATACCGAAGGCGGCAAAGAAAACGCCGACAAGGACTGGGAGAAAGATTTCCTCCATTACCTGCCGACGATTGAAAACGATGACTTTTTCGGTATCCAGACATATACCAGAGCCATCTTCTCAGATAAAGGAGAAGAGGATCCGGCTGAAGGCATGCCGGTCACACAGATGGGCTATGAATACTATCCCGAGTGCGCTGAACATGTGATCAGAAGAGTTCACGAATCATTCAAGGGAGATCTTCTTATAACAGAAAACGGCATCGCCACTGATGACGATACCGTAAGAGTAAAGTATATTGAAACCGCACTGAACGGTGTTCTGAAATGCCGTGAGGAAGGCCTGCCGATCAAGGGCTATCTGTATTGGTCCTTCATCGATAACTGGGAGTGGCAGTCCGGTTACTCCATGCAGTTCGGACTGGTATCCCTCGACCGGGAACATCAGATCCATACACCCAAACCGAGCCTGGCTTTCCTTGGCTCATATACCAAAAAGTAATTCAGACAGATATGCAGGTTATATCATCTGCATATTTTATTTCACCTGAGGAATGATTTCCGGAAGATCCTTCAGGGAATCCGCGCGGTACTCCGCATCGGGAACACTGCCAAAACCATACGACACAAAGATAAACGGAACGCCTGCCGTTTCACAGCATTCTCTGTCTCTGTCCGTATCACCGACATATACGGGATTCTTCAGATCATAATCAGAGATCATCTTTCTGAGATTCTCCGGTTTATCCAGACCGGTATCCCCATTACAAAGATGTCCTTTGACAAACGGTTCAATGCCGGCAGCGGCCATGACGGCTTCGATGTATCCTTTTCCGCAGTTGGAGAGAATGAAGAGATCGTAGGTTTTGCTGAGTTCTTCAAATGTCTCTCTGACATACGGATAAAGATCCGTGCCGTTGGTATATATTTCCCTGTTTTCTTCCTGTTCCATGATCTCTGTCAGCTCACGGGCAAGAGAGAGGGGAAGCTCAGGAAGCACGGCCATCGCCCATTCGTCCATCGTCTTTCCCATCAGGGAAGCAGTGGTTTCTTTGGTAAGCAGGCAGTGGGGATATCCTGAAGAAGATAAAAACCTGTTCCAGGAGACCATGATCGGACGGATGCTGTTGGTTAATGTACCGTCAATATCAAAGATTACAGAATCGTGTTTCATGACAGTTCCTCCGTATGCACTAAGAATATCCCGTATTCCGGACAGCCGCAAGTGCAGGGGAATCTGTGTCTGCGTGGTGAAATGAAGAGATTCCGGAGTACAATGAATCCGTAATACATAAAGCTTACCGGGATGGAATCATTCCTTTGCTGTAAGGAGGACATATGATGAATTTTACGGGAAATATCCTGCTGTCACTGACACTGCTGATGCCCTGCGCAGTTTCTTATAAACCGGCTGAACCTGTCCGAAGTATACAGGAATATATGCCGGAAATAACTGACGTGGCGGATGAACAATGGGAACTGATGGTATATGAAGGAGAACCGGCAGGGGATACGGATGAAGGTAATCCCGCTCCTGATATACAGTATCTTCTCTTTCTGCAGGATTTCCGGAACAGAATCAATGATGCACTGACACCGTTCATGGAGTTCGTTTCGAATTTCGCGACGAGATATCTGATTCTGTTTGTCCTGTTTATTTACTGGGCAGTCAATAAAAGGGATGGTCTCTTTACAATTGCCTCCATGTGTCTGACACTTGCCGTAAATCAGCTGGTAAAGCTGACGGCATGTGTATACCGTCCGTGGATCCGGGATGCGCGGATTGTTCCGGCAGGAGATTCCATTACAACAGCTACCGGATATTCTTTCCCGAGCGGACATACCGCGACAGCCGCTCCGCAGTTCGGCGGGATCGCAGCCACACAGGGGAAGAAACACAAATGGATTCCGGTAATCTGTGTGCTGGGTACAATGCTGGTGGCATTCTCAAGAAACTATCTGGGCGTTCATACACCACAGGATGTATTTGTGGCAATATGTGAATCCGTTCTCTGTCTGTTTATCATGTTAAAGATTTTTGCCTATATTGAAAAGAATCCGGAAAAAGAGGACCTGTTTCTGATCGGCGGAATCGTCTTCGGCTTTGCGGCAATTGCCTATATTACGTTCAAACCGTATCCGATGGATTATGTGAACGGTACGCTGCTTGTAGATCCTCAGAAGATGATGAATGACGGCTACGGGGATACCGCTTTTCTGATCGCCTTCTGTATCGGCCGCTTGATCGAACGCAGATGGATCCGTTTCGAACCGACCGGAATCAATACACCGGGCATCATTCTCTGCGCCGTCGGTATGGTGATCTTTGTTCTGCTGAACAACAATATCAGCAAGCCTCTTGATAATCTTCTGGGCAG
>CACXDM010000011.1 GCA_902766435.1 uncultured Erysipelotrichaceae bacterium
ATAAAATCCGAACCTTTTGATCTTTATTTGACTGTGTTTAAGCCAAATATGGTTAAAAGTTCGGATTTATCAAAGGTTCGGATAAAATAAAAAATCCGAACGTTCGGATTTGAAGATAAAAAAAGAAAGCATCATTCTGCTTTCTTCTGTGCTCTTGCCTTGCTTTCCTCTGCCTGCTGAATCAGAACATCCTTCTGCTGCAGGGCAATCTTCATGGCGGTGAAGATCTTTGAAGCCGCATCCGTTGTCAGCGCTGTTTCGGAAACAGCAGGTCTGCTCAGGATATCTTTGAAGTTTCCCGTTCTTACGGCAAGACGGGCAAGCTCATCACCGATCTTACGGTAGTCTTCATCGGACATGTTATGGATATGCATGTTCTCAACTGTGCGGATCATCGGTTCGACATCGACATCCACAATGACCGGGTCTGTTCCGGCAGGTGCCTTTTTCATATTCTTGTATACGGCAGCGACCATCTTTGCCTTATCAAGGATATTACCGCCGATGATTTTCTTCATCCATTTCATGCTTTCCTCAGAGATCAGTGCTTCCGCCTGAGAGGGATCCTTTATCCCTTTGGAAATCACCGGTTCCGTTATCAGCATGTATCCGATCCCGGCAGCCACGCCCTTGAGATCCTTGTCTTTCAGTTTATTCAGATCAAATCCTTTAAAGAGATCAATTAATTCCATATTCTGTTTCTCCTTATGCAGAATCATAGCATGACCGGCAGTGAAAGCAATCAGTTCCTGTGAAATCCCGGCTGTCATTTGGTAAGATATACATAACGAAACAGAAAGAGGAATCATCATTATGATATGCAGAAACTGCGGCAGAGAACTGCCTGATCTTGCAATGTACTGTCCTTCCTGCGGCACAAAGCAGTTCGGCAGTACGGAAAGTGAAAAGGAAGAGCTGACACTGGAGCTGAATGATCCGATGATCAGCAGGGTCATCATTGAAAAGATTGACAATCAGACATCTGCTATGGCTGCTTTAAAGAAAGTGACCGGACTTGAGATAGCGGAAATCCGTAAGATTCTTTCCGGACTGCCGTATGAGATCGGTTCCTTCATGTCGGCAGAGGCAGCAGAGAAACTGGCGGCGGAACTGAATGAAGCGGGAATCACTGCCCGCACCGGGAAAATCGGGGATGAAGAGGAAATACTGCAGCTTCGCAGCAGAGAGGTTAAGTGAACGGGATATATCAGGGAATCATTGACGGTATTCCATACCGGCTGAAGAAGGAAACGGATCTTTCGTTTCTGAAACAATACGGCAGGTGCTTCAGGGTGTTTGATGAAACCGGCAGCGGATGCATCAGCTTCGGCATGGAAAAGGGAAATGAGAAGTATTTTGTCAAAACGGCAGGAGCGGATACGCTGTACGGGGAAGTAACGCCGCAGGAATCCGCTGTGCTGCTGAAGAACGCTGCTGTCATCTATGAGGATCTTAAAGGAGAGCCGCTGATCCTGCTGAAGGAAAAGTATTCCTTCGGGGATCTGTATGTGACCGTATTTGCATGGGCTGAAGGGGAATGCCTGTTTGATCACTGGAACTTTGAATACTACAAGGCGCATCCCGATGTTCTTTCACCCCGGAAACGCTTCCGTCTTCTGCCGCTTCCGGAAAAACTGAAGACAGCGGAGAGAATTCTCTGTTTTCTGGAGAGAACAGCAGAGAAGGGATATACAGCTGTGGATTTCTATGACGGATCACTGCTGTATGACTTTGAAACGGAAAAACTGACGGTTTGCGATATCGATCTCTTCCGGCACGGCCCGCAGATCAACGATCAGGGAGAGGGCTGGTTCGGCACGAAGCGGCTGAAGGCACCGGAGGAAAATGAGACAGGCGCGCTGATTGATGAAGTGACGAATGTCTTTACGGCAGGGGCTCTGCTCATGGATCTTTTCAGCACTGAGACAACAGAGAAGAAACGGTATGACAAAGGCATGTTCATCCCGGATGAAAAACAGTATTACACCGGATCAGATGCATCATATGAAGTGCTGATGAAGGCAGTCTCATATGAAAGAAGTGAGCGGTGGCAGACAATCAGGGAATTTCATGAAGCGTGGAGAGCTTCATCGGAATAGGATAGGAAACAGAGAAAGGAGATTACATCTATGAGTTTTCCGAAAGGTTTTTTGTGGGGCGGCGCAGTTGCTGCCAATCAGTGCGAAGGTGCGTATCTTGAGGACGGCAAGGGACTGAGTGTTCCCGACATGCTTCTGGGCGGTGACGTAAATACACCGAGAACATTTCTGCCGGTAACCGATCCGAACGCATTCTATCCCTCACATGAGGCAATTGACTTCTATCATCATTACAAGGAAGATATTGCCCTGTTTGCCGAGATGGGCTGGAACGTATTCCGTCTGTCCATTAACTGGGGCCGTATCTATCCGAACGGTGACGACGCAGAACCCAATGAAGCAGGTCTTGCATTCTATGACAGAGTGTTCGACGAGTGTAAGAAGTACAACATTGAACCGCTCGTTACGATCTGCCATTATGAGATTCCCTGGGCAATCGTCACCAACTACGGCGGCTTCTCCAACCGTAAGGTCATTGACCTGTTCGTGAAGTACTGTGAGACAATCTTCAAACGGTATAAGAACAAGGTTAAGTACTGGCTGACATTCAATGAGATCAACATCGCATGCATGGGTGAAGGCGGCATCGGCAACCTCTATGGTCTCGGCATCATGGAAGAGGAAGACATCAACGCTACGGAACCCATCAAGCTTTCTGACCTCAAATCCAACAGACAGAGAACATATGAGGCTCTGCATAATGAATTCGTCGCTTCCGCCAAGGCTGTCAAGCTCGGCCATGAAATCAACCCCGATTTCATGATCGGCAATATGATCGCGCATGTGACGGCATATCCTCTGACACCGGATCCCAAGGATGTTCTGGCATGTGACAAGGAAGAGAACCTCAAGAACAATCTGTGCTGTGACGTACAGGTAAGAGGCGCTTATCCTGTCTGGGCAAGAAAGTATCTGACGGACATGGGCGTTGATCCTTCCTTCATG
>CACXDM010000012.1 GCA_902766435.1 uncultured Erysipelotrichaceae bacterium
CCTTTGCCCGGATGGAGTCAACCCGGAAGGTAATCTGCCAGGAAGAGATACGCATACAGGTATACTTATTCAGCAGCTGCTCCTCCTGTTTCAGACGGCTGCGCTGATTCGCCATACGGAAGGCGATGATATCCGCGTCCGGTATCCTCTCATAGGCATTTTCAATCGTCTGAACGTAAGTGTCATACAGCTTTTCATCGTCATCACAAATCAGACAGAAATCCGCTGCCGCATTCCGTATTGCCATATTTCTTGAACGGGAAAGACCTCTTTCCGCTGTCGAAATCATACGTACGGGATAACCGTTAATCTCTGTTTCATTTATCCCTTCAGTATCACACTGGTTGATCATCAGGGCTCTGCTTTGAATATTCATCTGCTCTGCAACCGAGAAATCCTTCTGATGCATGCAGGATATCAGTAATTCAACACTCATATTATTTCAGCCTGCTGTATTTCTTCAGTCCGCGTAATGTATAGCTCGCCATGGAACGGATTGATGTCAGAAGCGGAACTCCGGCATAGCGGTATGTATTCCAGTTCATCCTGGCGGCTTTCCACTTATTGCTTGATTTTGAATTTCTTGCCAGACGGTAGATCAGAAGCGGTTCATTGACACCGTAGGCATACTTTACTTCCTTAAGGATACCCAGCCATACGGCAAAGTCCTCATGAATCATATGGATATCCGGAAATGAGTATCTCCGGATTACATCCTTTTTCACCAGTACGGAAGAACAGGAGATCAAATTCTGCTTCAGCAGTTCTTCATAGGTAATGGTCTCAGGAACCTCCATGACATAGTCCAGCATTTTCCCCTCATCATTCATGAAGGCGCTGCCGGTAAAAAGCAGAACAGGATCAGTAATCTCATTCATTCTTCTGACCTGTTTCTCCAGTTTTGTATGATCCCATTTGTCATCGCCATCCAGAAAAGCAATCCACTCTCCCTTTGATTCGGAGATCCCCTTCATTCTGGAATACGAAGTGCCTCTGTTTCTTTCGTTCTGAAGGATACGGATACGCGGATCGCTGAATGTATTTATGATTTCCGCCGTACTGTCAGAGGAACAGTCTTCTATGATCAGCAGTTCCCAGTTCTCATATGTCTGTGATACAACGCTGTCCACTGCTTCACGGATATATCTCTCCACATTGAATACCGGCATGATTACGGATATAAACGGATTAAACATGATCTGCTTCCTCCGCATCCGTCTCACCTTCACCGATACCCTCGGTGCTTTCCGGCATGAATACAACCTTGACGGTTTCCAGAATAATCTGGAAATCAGTCGCAATAGACTGCTTGGCAATATACATCAGGTCCATCTGAAGCTTATCATACGGACTTGTATTGTATTTGCCGTGTACCTGAGCGTATCCCGTCAGACCTGCCTTCACCTGCAGACGCAGGGTGAATTCAGGCATACCCTTCTCATATCTTGCCGTAATCTCAGGTCTTTCAGGCCTCGGTCCGACTACCGACATATCACCCTTGAGAATATTCAGCATCTGCGGCAGTTCGTCGATTCTCGTCGCTCTGATGAATTTACCGACAGGCGTAATCCGGCTGTCTCCCTGTGAGGCAAGACGGGCAACACCGTCACTTTCGGCATTGACCTTCATGGAACGGAACTTATAGATTCTGAATTCCTTTCTGTCCTTTGTCAGACGGACCTGGCTGTAAAGAACCGGACCGCCGTCATAGAAATGAATCAGAAGAGAAGTAATCAGAAGAACCGGACTGAATACAATCAGAATTGCAAGAGAGAAGATAATATCAAATACTCTCTTTGCGAGAAGGAACAGCGGCGAAGGATTGGCCCTTTGACAAAGCATGACAGGCAGACTTGCCATCTGCAGGTCCTTACTGGAATTGACAATATAATCACCGATATTGGGACGGATATATACCATGATCCCTCTTTCGATACAGACTTTGAGAATATCGTTTCTCTGAGAGGAATGAATACCGCACAGCATGACTGCTTCAGGATGTTTGCGGTCGAGATACGCAAATACCGTATCATTGCCCTCCGAAACATCGATCTTTCCGACAACCCGGAAACGCCAGCTGACTTTCTTGGTAATCTGCTCACCCTTGCGGAAAGCGACGATATTATCATAGATAATCACCGTTCTCGCCGGGGGATATACACTGTTGCAGATGAGGTTTGCCGGCTTTGACCAGAGAACCGCCGTCACACACCAGAGAACAATTCCGTAAAGCATCGGCTGTATCTGCGGCATATAGCGGATCAGCAGCCATAGAATAACAAACATGACAATACCCGTCATCACACTGGCAATCACATGGGAATAGACCAGTTCACTTGTTCTGCTTGTCTGCAGATCAAATCCGCCGTAGAGCTTGGCAAATGACGCATAGACAACAACGAAAATACCAATGACCGCAATATTACCTCTGGTCACAAAAGGAATAAACAGTCTGGCAAAATAATATTCAAACCAGAGCCAGCTGAACCACAGCGTGTTCAGTACGACCACGGTCAGATTAACAATATGAAGTATCAGTTCTTTTCCTTCACGCTCGTTGGACATTCCAAAAATCCCTTCACAGTCTCAGGACATGACAAAAACATGTCGTTTGAAACTATACTCCGATTTTACCATAAGTGAAAGAACTATAGTATATTTTCAGAAATCTCCAATCTGTGTCATCACCGAAATTTCACTTGTCTTTCCGGGTGCTTCATACTATGATTCTGTCCATTGGAGGTTATGCCAATGATAACAGAATTACTTTACTGGATGATACGGATGATTGCCAAATGGCATGATGAACTGCTGAAGATAAATGACTATACAAGTATTCCTCTTGATGACAAACAGCTACACTTCGTGGTAATCGGCGCGATCGGCCTGATCATGATCTTCGTGATCTACCCGCTCTTCAAGCTGCTTGCCAAGACCAATCACACAATGGTGATTGCCTGGATCTACGTATTTACGCTGCTGATCGTTCTGACCTTTGCGATCGAGATCGGTCAGGGCTTCTCCGGGACAGGCGCGATGGAAATGGCCGACGTTGTGTACGGACTGGGCGGTTTCCTGTGTATGTTTGCGGTATTCTCTGTGATCCGCGGCATATACCACATCATCGTAAACCTGATCAAGGGTTCCATGAAAAAGTCTTAAGGGAGTTTGCCGGATGCAAAACTCCCTTTTTCATGCACTGATTATTGTTTGACAAAGAAGACAGGCGAAATGCCGGGCACCGGTTCAATCACCGCGTCGAAGCCGGTTACCTTTCCCTCTTCAATCCGGAATGTAACGGGGAACTGCACGCCGTACACAAACATTGCGGCATCGAACACATCATAGTTGTAATGTGTCAGAATACCCTGATATGTATTCCACTGCAGGAAGAGCTGTCCGTCCTTTTCCGTTACCGTAATCGTACCGAAGCCTTTTCCCGTATATACTCCTGTATATTCCTGCAGGGGAAGGGAAGGAACAGTATCCTTGATGCGGGCTTCCTCTTTTGCCTGAGCCCCCTGTGCCATAGCTGCGAACAGTGGACCGAGAACGCCGTTCAGCTCTGTTGTCCAGTCATTTTCCTCACCGAGATAATCATCCAGTATACGGTATGTAATATCATTGACCAGGAAATTTGTTGTTCCATTGGAAAGAACAATGACACCGAGGTCCTCTGAAGGCAGTAATGTCATCAGCGCCGAGAAGCCCAGCGTATTTCCGCCGTGGCTCAGCATCTTCCTGCCTCTGTAAAGATCGGTAAACCATCCCATTCCGTATGTGGTTTCGGTAATTTCCGGCAAACTGAAGAGATACGGTGTCCCGTTGACCTGTGTCTTATGCATCTCATCAAGTGTGCTCTTTTCGATCAGTCTTTCACCGTTCCACGTTCCGTCACCGAGCTGAAACTGCATGTACTTCATCATATCCTTTACCGTCGAATTGATACCGCCGGCAGGACGGATGGATTTCAGCGCAAGATAAGGCTGCGCCATGTTTTCCTGTCCGTTGAAGATATATCCGAGTGATCTGTTTTCACGCTGTTCCATTTCACTGATTGTAAAGACCGTGTCTTCCATTCCCAGCGGCTTCAGTATCCGCTCTGAAACGAGTTCCTCCCAGGACTTCCCGGTAACCGCTTCTGCCGCGCACGCCGCAAGAACGACCATCTGGTTGGAATACTTGAATCCCTCACGGAACGGATACTGTGGCTGTATATATTTCAGCATCGGAATCAGATCTTTCCTGTCTTCGGGAACCGGATAGATGGACTGCGCGTCATATGCCGCAGCGCCGGTCTGATGGGAAAGAAGATCTCTGATCGTTACATTTTTTGTCACATTCTCATCATACAGCTTCAGTGAAGGAATATAGTTAATGACCGGAACATCCCAGCCGAGCTTTCCCTCATCTACCAGTATTCCCAGAATCAGTGAAGTAAAGCTCTTGGTGGCAGAACCGATCGGCATCATCGTATCCGCATCAACAGGATCCGTTTCATTCCTTCTGCCATAGCCGGCTGCTTTGATGATCTGCCCGTTCTTGATGATACCGATGGAAAAGCCCTGCAGATTCCAGGCTTTCAGAAGTGAGCTGGCATTTGTGTCCAGATTATTTACATAGTTTCCCATTTTGTCCTCCTGTCAGAAACCGTCAACCTCTATGCCGATTCCGGGCTTGTCCGAGAGCGTAATCTTTCCGCCTTCGGATGTAAAACCGCCCGTGATCCAGTCACAGTGGGAAAAGAACGTAATATCAAGGTCTATCTTCGTAATATTCTTCATCGCCGCTGCCAGATGCATCGCAGCTGTATTGGCAATCACGCTCTCTCCCATACAGCCGAGCATACAGAAGAGATGATTTGCCTCTGCAACCGCATTGATTCTGACAGCCGGCTCAATACCGCCGCATTTCATCAATTTAATATTCATCCCGTCACAGGCACGCATAGACGCAATCCTCGCGGCGTCTTCGGGCAGATGACAGCTTTCATCCGCCACAACCGGAAGAATAACAGACTGTCTGATTTCCCGCAGACCATCAAAGTCAGAATCCCTTACCGGCTGTTCAATCAGTTCAATTCCGGTCTGACGCAGAACAGGTTCAATCTGCAGTGTTTCCTTAACCGACCACCCCTGGTTGGCATCCACCCGCAGGATTACATCGCTTCCGACAGCTTCCCGGATTGCCTGTATCCTCTTTGCGTCGGTGGCGATATCATGACCGAGTTTGATCTTCAGGATATTGAATCCTTTGTTCTTCCACTCCAGACAATCCGCCGCCATTACCTCAGGGGTATTGATGCCGATCGTCACATCCGATTCCAGACAGGGATTATCCCCGCCGAGAAAACGGTACAGCGGAACGTTCATTTTCTTTGCTGCAATGTCATAACAGGCAATATCAAACGCAGCCTTAACCGAAGTATGACCGTGATACATCCCGTTCATCACTGTATGAATGCTCTGTATGGCAAGCGGATCCATACCGATCAGCTTCTTTTTGAATTCTTCAGCGATCACAAGACATGTATCCAGATTATCCCCGGTCACATATTCCAGCGGACCTGCCTCACCATACCCGGTAATTCCCTCATCGGTATCGATTTTCAGCACCATCGTCTCAAATCCGTAAAGAACCGCAAAGGCGATCTCAAAAGGCTTGTCAAATGCAAATTCAGCTTTCTTCATTGTTATATTTGTAATTTTCATCCGGTGTCCTCACACTATATTAATAGTATTACGAAACATTATGTAACACAAAGACAATACCCGCCAAATAAAATCACGGATCATCAAGATCCGTGACTTTTCATACTCCTGTTGATTCAGATTATCTTGAGAATGCGTAGAGAGGCCCGCCGTCCACGTTGTCCAGCCAGAGATTTGTAGCCCGGTTGTAGAGACTCTTCGCATCAATCCATCCGTTGTTCGCATCATTGAACGGATCATGGACATATGTTCTTCCGGCTGAATCATATCCGTAGAAACACATTGTATGCGTGTAATTACC
>CACXDM010000013.1 GCA_902766435.1 uncultured Erysipelotrichaceae bacterium
AAAAAACAAACCGAAGATCGATAAATACGGATTCCTCGGTCTGGTATTATTTGTCGGCATCCCCCTGCCCGGTACAGGCGCATGGACGGGAAGTCTTGTCGCTTCTCTGTTTGATATGGATATCAGAAAAGCATCGCTTTCAATTCTGCTCGGCATATTCCTTGCGGCAGTAATCATGACAACGCTCTCCTATGGAGCCGGTGCACTGTTCAGCTGAGATCTTCCCTGTGAAGATCTTTTTTATTTCTGTAGTTCCTTCTTTTTCCGCTTTTCAACAAATCCGGTTTTAAGGGAAACGGGAAGATGATAAACGAGTCTGTTCAAAAGCCCCGGGATAATCACTTCTTCTCCCAGATGTTTATATGCATAACGGGCACACGTTTCCGGATCCATTGCGTAAAATGGTTTTTTCCCGCCTGCCTTGTCATAGAATCCCGTATCAACCGGTCCGGGACAAAGACAGGAGACAGATACCCCATACGGCCGGGCTTCCTGATTTGCGGCTCTGCTGTAGCTGACGACAAAAGACTTGGAAGCGTAGTACAGAGCAGTATACGGACCGGGCTGAAAGCCTCCCGTTGAGGCAGTATTCATAATCAGCCCTTCTCCCCTTTCAGTCATGTCTTTCAGAAACAGCCTGGTCAGCACGGTAAGCGCCCTGATGTTTACGCCGAGCACTGCATCTTCGGCACTTCCCTGAATCTCCCACAGTTTCCCTGTATAGCCTGTGCCTGCATTGTTTACCAGAGCATCAATCTTCCTATCCTTTACACTTTCATACAGCTTCTCAGCTCCATCTGAAAGAGAAAGATCAATACTGATCCATTCCGCCGGTATCTGATATTGATTCTGAAGATTTGCACAGGCTTCCTGCAGCCGCACAGGATCTCTTGCGGCAAGAATCACCCGGAAGCCGTCTTGCGCAAAGCACTTTGCCAGTTCATATCCGATTCCCTGTGATCCGCCCGTAACCAATACTGTTTTCATACCGCGATTATAGCATTCCGATGACCATGCTTTGGTATAATAATTGCGGAGGAAACATCTATGATCTATCCTGAATTCCTGAAACCGGGCGATACAATCGGCATCAGCGCCCCGAGTGCCGGCGTCGGCAAGAAGATACCCGATTTCGAAAAATCTCTTTCTGTTCTTCACGAAAGAGGATATCAGACAAAGGAAACAGCCTCAGTACGTGTCAATGATCTGCGGAGCGCCGACGGCAGAACCAGAGGCGAAGAGCTTACATCGCTTTTCCGTGATCCGGAAGTATCGTTTGTCATGTCTGCCGCAGGCGGAGATTTTCTTGATGAAATACTGCCTTATACGGACTTCCGTGTAATGAAAAAGAATCCGAAATGGCTGACAGGCGCTTCTGATCCGACAGGCATTCTTTATCCTTATACAACGCTGTGTGATGTAGCAACGATATATGGTGCCAATGCGGGAAGCTATGATATCGAACCGCTGCCGGAGTATCTGGAAAACAATCTGAAGATCATCTCGGGAAATCTGATTTTCCAGAAAAGCTTCCGGATGTATATGAAGACACCGGGATTCCTGGCGGAAAAAGTGGAGTTTGATACACCCGTAAGATGGGAAGGAACAGTAAAGGAACTTGATGTGTCCGGAAGATGCATCGGCGGCTGCATTGATGTTCTCAAAGATCTCATCGGAACGAAATATGACGGAACGAAGAAGTTTATCCGGAAGTATAATGATGATGGATTCATCTGGTATTTTGATAACTTCTCCCTGAGTGCCGAAGTATTCTACCGTACTCTGCTTCAGATGCACTATGCCGGCTGGTTTGAGAATGCTTCTGCTGTTATTGTCGGAAGAGTGCTGTTTGAATCCTCTGAAACCGGCATGACCTATGAAGAAGCCATCAAACGTGCTTTCCCGGATATTCCGGTACTGTATCAGGCGGATATCGGTCATACAATCCCCAGCATGACAATGATTAATGGTGCCGTCCTGCACCTGACATACCGGCGCAGAAAAGCCGCATTATCTTTTGAACTGAAATAATTCATGGACAAATTGCCGAAAAACTCCTACAATGTTTCGTGCAAAGGGGCTTTAGCTCAGCTGGGAGAGCGCATGGTTCGCAATCATGAGGTCGCGGGTTCGATCCCCGTAAGCTCCACCATAAATAAAGGGGATATTTAATATCCCCTTTATTTTTCAGCTTTTTGCAACATGTTGAATATACTCAATGAAAAGTTGGGACCGACTTTTTGTTTTTGAATTCAGCGAAAATGAAATTTCTATAAATAAAACAAAACAAAAAGAAAGAAAAAGAAAAGAAATAAAGTGTTTATACATAGTAGTATCTTTCTACTATTTCTACAATTATTGCCGCTGCCCTATATCGAAACCACCTGTTTTCATCTATAAACCCACAGTTATGTTCCATACTCTTTCACCTCGCACACTGATTCGGCAATCTCATTTCAGCTGTTTCAAATAATCTCCATTCTCTGGCTCATAAGGCACTGAAATGAAATCCTTCTTTTGGTGGTACAAGCAGCATACCGTCTCCACGTGTATGGTGCACGGTCAAAAAAGAACCAAGCTCAAAATCGTCCTTCAAACCGGCTTCTGCAACCCATCGGCATATGCGAATTGCCCCACACTGCCTCAATGAGTTATCTCATCCGAAAACTTCATCGAACAGGATCGATATGGAGCCTTCACTGCAGAATTCACTGACGGAGCAGCCGAGATTCGGAGCCTTGTAGGAAGGATCTGCACCGGCGTCTTTCAAAGCCTGCAATACTCTCTTCAGATCTTCATGCAGTTCATCTGTAAATACTCTGTCCGAACCTTCGCTATGCTCCACGTAATTGAACGAAGGGAGAATCTGTTTGGCCTGAAGAGCAAAACGGTTCAGACCGGAGTTGCCATAGGAA
>CACXDM010000014.1 GCA_902766435.1 uncultured Erysipelotrichaceae bacterium
ACTCTTGACAAGGCCTTTCCAGCCCGGTCTGTTGTTGTAGTACTGATCAACAGCCCATCTCAGAGTGTAAACCATGTCATCGGCATTCGCTGCCCAGAACGAGAATCCGTTGCCTTCACCCGTGTACTGGTTGAACGGCTGAACTGTATCCTTCAGACCGCCTGTCTCACGTACGAGCGGCAGTGCACCATAGTGCATAGCGATCAGCTGACCGATTCCGCAGGGTTCATAGAGGGAAGGCATCAGGAACAGGTCACATCCTGCATAGATACGGTGAGCGAGCTCTTCGTTGTATCCGCAGTAGTAAACGCCCTTGCCCTTGTATTCGGATTCCATCCACTTGAATGCATTCTCGGCATTGGTTTCACCGGTTCCGAGAACTGCAAACTGAACATCCATACCCATGATCTCAGACAGTCTGTCTGTAATCATGTAGATACCCTTCTGGTTTGTCAGACGGGAAACAAGTCCGATCAGCAGAACATCGTCTCTCTGTTCGAGTCCGAGTTCTTCCTGCAGAGCCTTCTTGTTTTCCTTCTTGCCGGACACCCAGCTTCTGACATCATAGTTCTTCGCCAGCAGAGGATCTGTCTTCGGGTTCCATTCATCAACATTAATACCGTTGACGATGCCCCAGAGATCTTCTCTTCTGTAACGGAGTACGGCATCCATTCTCTCACCGTAAGCCTGTGTCAGAATCTCATTGGAATATGTCGGGGAAACAGTTGTGATCTTGTCAGCGTATACGATCGCGGCCTTCATGAAGCTGATACCTGTATCAAACTTAATGGAACCGTTGTCGAAATAGCTGTAGTCAAGACCCAGGCAGCTCGGCAGCATGTCTACGCCGAAGTTGCCCTGGAATGCCATGTTGTGAATTGTGTATACATGCTTGATCTGCTGATAACGGTAGTCATCCGCGTAGCATGCATGACACATCAAAGGTATCATACCTGTCTGCCAGTCATTCGAATGAATGATGTTGGGCCACCAGTCAATGAAATAGATCATATCAAGAGCAGCTCTCTGGAAGAATGCGAATCTCTCTCCGTCATCCTCGTATCCATAGAGTCCGTCTCTCTCAAAGTATCCCTGATGTTCAATAAAGTAGTATACAACACCGTCACTGACAGCCTTGTAATATGTAGCCGGCTGATCGATCCATCCTGAATGTACCTGAATGGTGCCGAGTCTCTCCAGCTGGTCATAGTATTTTTCAATAATCTTCTTGTAGAGCGGCAGAACAACACGTACATCATGTCCGCGCTTAGCAAGTGTCTTCGGAAGACTTCCGATAACATCCGCAAGTCCGCCGGTCTTGATATACGGCAAGCCTTCGCCTGCTGCAAACAGAACGGATCTAGTCATAATTCAATTTCCTCTTTCTATTAGATACGGTCTCTTCTCTTAACGTAAACGGGTTCTTCAGCAGTTCCCTTGAGTTCCTTTACGTGGTGGATAATCGCATACTTATCAACTACTACATGATCCAGTTTAGCGTTTTCACCGATATAGGAATCCTGCAGAACGATACTGTCTTTGACAACAGCGCCCTTCTTGATCGTTACGTTACGGCTGATGATGGAGTTGATAACTGTTCCTTCGATAACGGCACCGTTACCTACAACACTGCCCTTAACGCTGGAGCCTTCAACATAGAGGGAAGGACTGGAGTCGTTTGTCTGTGTGTAGATCGGCCATCCCGGCTTGAACAGACCATTTGCTGTTCCTCTGTCTCTGAGAGCCATGGAGATCTTGTAGTACTGTTCGAGACTGTTGATGCACTCAACAAATCCTCTGATCGGATAACCCTTGATGTCCAGTTCGCCGACGGAATCCTTCAGGATATCCTTGAACCAATACAGTGAAGATGTCGCAGCTGCCTTCTTAACGAGTTCGATGAACAGCTTCTTGGACATAACATAGCATTCAAGAGAGACTGACTTTGTCTTTGTATTTCCGCGGTTCTTATCGATTGCGGTAATATTCTTTTCCTTGTCAACAGTAACAACATCGCAGCCGAGGAAACTTGTCTTTGCTTCGGATGTGTTTGTGTAGAGCATGGTAATATCAGCGCCTGTGTCGATATGCTGCTTCAGAACCTCATTGTAGTCCAGGCTGTAGATGAAATAGCTGGGAGCTACAACAACATACGGATTTGTGTCTTCTTCAATGTACTGCATGTTCAGCATGAAGTTGGCAATATCATGATTGTATACAGGAGAGGAGAAGCTCTTCTCACCATACAGAATACGCAGTTTTCCGCGCTTAGAGTTGATGTTGTAATGAGAACCCGTACCCAGATGTTCGATCAGATTACGCGGTTTTTCCTTACAGTAGACCTGTACATTATCAATACCGGAATTTGTCATGTTTGAGAGGACAAAGTCGATGATACGATAACGGGCCAGGAAAGCGATTGCGGGAATCGGACGCTCTTCGCCGAGACCTTCGATAATCGCTGTATTATCTTCAAAATTAATAATTCCGAGTGCCTTCATGTTAACTTATCCTCCTACTCCACGTACTTCTTGGCAACCAATTCGATTTCACCGCTGTCAGCTGATCCGCAGATCGCACCCGGTGCGATTTCAACGTCATCAGCAACGATGCAGCGTGTAACCTTAGCACCTTCGCCGATCTTTGCGCCGGGCTGAATGACAGAGTCAACAACGACTGCGCCCTTGCCGATCTGGCAGTTTGTGCCGAGAACCGAATTCTTAACTGAGCCGAGGACCACGCTTCCCTGTGTAATATAGGAATTCTCGATCTCCGCATCTTCGCCGATATACTGCGGCAGAGCGTTTACATCTTCCGTATAGATCTTCCATGTCGGATCTCCGAGATCGAGCTCGTTGTTGTGCTTCAGCAGATCCATGTTGGATTCCCAGAGAGAATCAACTGTTCCTACATCCTTCCAGTAACCCTTGAAACGGTAAGCGCAGAGCTTTCTGTTGTCGTTCAGATATGCGGGAATGATGTCCTTACCGAAGTCATGATGGGAATCAGGGTTCTTGTCATCAGCGATCAGATACTTTCTCAGTGTCTTGTATGTGAAGATGTAGATACCCATGGATGCCAGTGTGCTCTTGGGCTTTTTGGGCTTCTCTTCAAATTCATAGATGACGTCATTCTCATCACAGTTCATGATTCCGAAACGTGATGCTTCCTTGAGGGAAACTTCGAGAACCGCGATTGTAGCGTCAGCCTGAGACTCCTTATGATACTGGAGCATCTTGTCGTAGTTCATCTTGTAGATGTGGTCACCGGAGAGAATCAGAACATACTCCGGAGCTACACTGTCAAGGAAGTCGATGTTCTGTGTGATCGCATCAGCTGTGCCTCTGAATACATCAAATCCTGTCTGATCTTTTTCACGCGGTGTCAGAACATAAACGCCACCGTCATTCGTGTCAAGACCCCAGAACTGATCCTTGGCAACATAAGCGTTCAGCAGAACAGATTCATACTGTGTCAATACACCGACCGTGGAGATGCCGGAATTGGCACAGTTTGAGAGAGGAAAGTCAATGATTCTGTACTTTCCGCCGAAATGAACAGCCGGCTTAGCGACTTTTTTGGTCAGATCCAGAAGACGGGTTCCTCTGCCGCCTGCCAGAATCATGGCCGCCATTGTGTTAGGTCTCATTATTTTGCCTCCTGAAAAAAAACACTTGAATACGCTTTCATTATATTACAGACGTTAACATTTTTTAAACATGAAAAACGTGTTTTATTGAAACTTTTCAGCAATACCGGACTTTTCTTCATTCAAATATGCACGCACGAGGCTGATCAAATACAAAGAGCCGGCAATTACCACTGTCCCTTCTTTTCCGGCTGTTTCCTCAGCTGTTCTTACAGCTTCTTTCCAGTCTTTGATAAAGCGGCTTCCCGCAGGTATTTCCGGATCATTTTTGTCCATCCGCGGATTATCAAAGCGTGTCATGTAAAGCTGATCACAGTTCTCATTCAGCAGCTCTGCCATCTTTCTGCCCGGTTTGTCCTTCAGCGCGCTGAACACCACAACAAGAGGCTTCGGAAGACCTGAGAAGGATCTGATCAGACTTCTGATTCCCTCTTCATTATGCGCGCCGTCCAGAATAATATCGGGCTGATGGGATACGGTTTCAAATCTTCCCGCCCACATGCTTTCGGATACCGCTTCCTTCACTTCACCGGAGGAGATATCAATGCCGAGAATTTTTGCGGCATACAATGCCATACATGCGTTTGCCTTCTGATACTGCGCCCCCTGCATACAGTATTCATTTCCCAGGAAAACAAATGTGTTTCTTCCTGTACTGCGGTAAGACGGTAGAGGCATATACGATGCGTGTCTGCGGCAAGCCTGAAGACGGATCACCTTTTCCGCATGGGGGTCAAGATATCCCCCGGTACACCGCGAATACGGTGTGATGATGCCTGCTTTTTCAAATGCGATCTGCTGAATTCTTTCACCCAGAACATTTGTATGATCATAGGAAATCGTTGTAATGATCTCCAGTTCCTTTTTAAGGAAAATATTCGTATTATCCAGTCTGCCTCCGAGCCCGGCTTCCATGATGACGTAATCCGGTTTCTCATCCCTAAACCAGAGCAGGGAAATGAGAAGATCAATCTCAAACATCCCGAGATCATATTCCAGAATCAGATCGATATTGTCATTGAGATACTTCAGAAACAGATCTTCCGGTATCCATTCACCGTTGATCCGGAGCCGGTCACGGTGATCGGTAAGATGCGGTGAAGTGAAGGTTCCGACACGGAATCCCTGCGACACAAGAATATCCTTCAGGAAATTCACCGTACTTCCTTTTCCGTTCGTTCCGGCCACATGAATAATCTTCAGTCCGCTCTGCGGAAAGCCCGTCTGCCTGCAGGCTTCCTGCAAAGGAAGAAGGCCATGGTAGCGGTTCTTCCTTCCCATGACCCATTCGGCGTTATACATTGTCATAAATTCGGAATCTGCCAGTTTACCGTTTCCCTGCCCTTTGCGGCAAGAAAGGAATTGGCCTTTGAAAAGTGACGGCACCCGAAAAACCCGTTATAGGCAGATAAAGGTGACGGGTGGGCAGCCTCAAGGACGAGGTGTCTGTCCGTATTGATCAGACTTTTCTTGTTTCTCGCATCTCTTCCCCAAAGCATGAACACGACAGGTTCCTCCTTTTCGTTGATTTTCATGATGGCGTGATCAGTGAAGATTTCCCATCCCTTTCCGGCATGGGATTTCGGTCTTGAATCCTGTACCGTAAGCACGGTATTCAGAAGAAATACACCCTGATATGCCCACGGCATAAGATAACCGTTATCCGGTATGAAGCAGCCAAGATCATCCTGCAGCTCCTTGTATATGTTCTGCAGACTGGGCGGTATCCTGACGCCGGGATTTACCGAGAAGCACATCCCGTGCGCCTGCCCGTACTGATGATACGGATCCTGACCGAGAATGACGACTTTCAGCGAAGCGAGATCACAGTTTTCAAACGCGGAAAATACCTGTACCTTCGGCGGATAGATCCTCTTTGTTTCATATTCCTCATGTATAAACTGTGCCAGTCTCTTAAAGTACGGCGCTTCAAATTCCGCCCTCAGCCAGGGAGTCCATGTATTCTTCTTCATGATCAGAGACTGTTCTTCTTCTTCTTTCTTCCCCGCAGCAGCAGGAAGGCAATCAATGCGATACCCGCCACAGCAGCGATACCGATTGTCAGTGTACCGGAAGTATGGCTTCCGCCGCCGTTCACAACAGCAGTTGTTCCCGGTGTTTCCTCCGGCTTCTCTTCCGGAGCGGGAGTCACAGCAACAGTGCCGCCGTTGAGATAAGCGTCGACATCTCTTTCAACGATCTGGAACGGTCTGTCACCGTAAGTCAGAAGCACTCTGTGATAGTCAACGATATCAAAGCTGTCTCCCAGAGTATTTTCCGCTTTCTCACGCAGAAGACCGAACTGGGCAAGTCCCACACCATAGGGCACAAGCAGCGCCGGATCCTGTGTGACATAATCGTAAACCATGGATGCAAGTGCAGAGTTGAAGCCGTTCTTTTCCAGATACTCACCTGCTTCCTCAACCGTCCAGCCTTTACCGTTGATTCCGAGATCAACCGCTGCCTGAAGAACGTAGGAAAGCGATGTATCGGAAGCGTACAGCTGCGCCGTATCCTCGGGCAGACCGCTGAATGTCCAGGCTTCCGACTGGCTGTACATTGCCCATCCCTCGGTATAGCCGATATTGTTGAGCAGTGTTCTGAGAAGACTCGGCTTCGTATTCAGATACCATGTGATCTGATACAGATGTCCCGGGAATCCCTCATGGGCCATCGTCTCATACAGACTGTTGGAATCGGAAATATTCGAGCCGTTGATTCTGACAACGTTGTCCACAAGATCATCCACCGGCGGTTCCATATAGTACGCAACAGTGGAAGGATTTGCGACGGACGGATCAAGATAGGAAACCTTGAACTGTACCTGAGGTCCTTCCGGATAGTTCTCCAGATGATTCTGAAGATAACTCAGCACTTCGTCCGGTTCCTCAATGGAGACAGTCGGTGTTGAGTCAGCGTCATATACTTCGATCAGACGGTCCACTTCCGACTTCAGGTATTGCGAACAGATATCCAGCAGTTCATCAACCGTGGCATCTCTGCTTGCCTTCAG
>CACXDM010000015.1 GCA_902766435.1 uncultured Erysipelotrichaceae bacterium
GCTTCCATGAAACTGGTGATCATGTGGAGATAGCGGCGGGAATGCTCGCCGAATCCGTGGATCAGCTGGATGATGCCGACAGGTTCTTCCGCCGGAACATAGATCCATCCGTAAACCTTGTCGCGTCCGTTGTACGAGTCAAAAGTAACTTCATGCAGCATATTAATTATCCTCCGAAGCTTATGCTTCCTGTTGTTACCTATATCATAGCATTACACTTTGATTTCCGTTCAGTCATTTGCTTACGGCTGAACGTAATGATTCGCTATAATATGCATGCAGAGACGGAGGTAAATGATGAAGCCGTTTGAAATGAAAGATTACAAAGTATTCGAAATGTTCAATCAGCAGTGGGGGCTTGTTACGGCAGGTGACATCAGCCACTGGAATACATGTACGATTGGCTGGGGGAGTCTCGGCACAATATGGGGCGGACCCGGCAGAGGAAGACCCATTGTGACTGTTTACGTCAATCCTGACCGGTATACATGGGAGTTTCTGAAGGAAAGCAGCACGTTTACAGTGGAATTTCTCCCGGAAGAATACAGACGCGCGCTCAGTTATCTCGGCTCCCGTTCCGGACGTGATGAGGATAAGGTAACAAAAGCAGGTCTTACGCCGAAGGAACTGGCGGGAGGCGTTACCTTTGAAGAAGCGGAACTGACATTTGTCTGTCATAAGCTGTATGAGGGAGAATTCCAAAGAGAAGGACTGGCGCCGGAAATCAATAATGGTATTTATGCCAAATGGAATCCACACTGGATGTTTGTCGGTGAAATCCTGGAAACAGAGGACTGCCGGAATGAATAAAGACCGTCTGACAGCGTTCACCGATGCGATCCTTGCCATTATCATGACGGTACTTGTGCTGGAACTGGAAAAGCCTGCGGCTGCTGACTGGCAGTCCCTGTGGGCACTGCGGTCTGATTTCTTCTCCTATACCGTATCCTTTTTCTGGCTTGGGGCAATGTGGGTGAACATTCACAACCGCTGGAGCACGATTGAGAAAATCGACAACAAAGTGATCTGGTGCAGCATTATCATGCTGTTCTTCTCATCCTTTTTCCCGTATGTCACATCCTTTGTCGGTGATCACTTCACGAGTCTGTTTGCCCAGATGGTTTACAGTATTACCGTGATGTGTGTTTCGTTTGCCAATATGGCGCTTGGAAGAGCAGTTTCCAAAGCTAACGGACAGCCGGATGCGTATGACTATACATCCGGAAAGATTGTCGCAGCCGATCTTATCATCAAGGTACTCGGAATGATTCTTGCGGTTGTGTTCTGGCCGCCGTTCGCGATGATCGGTGTTATTCTTGCCGGATGCCTAGTTACATTTCTGCCGCCGTTATTGAACAAGAACAAATGAAAAGAAGAATGACGTTTCTTTTGCTGCGCTGTTTCAGGTGCGGCATTTTTCATAATGTGTAAAGAGAATATTGACACGGTGTCAGAATAGAATAAAATATAGCTGACACGATGTCAGAATAAAACGCAGTTACGCGGAAAGGATATAGTTATGCCCAAGGGATCACCGGAAAGAACAGCAGCGCGGAAAGAGGAAATCATCCGTGCCTGTGAAAAGCTTTATCAGACGATGAGCTTCAGGGAAATTACACTGAAGGAAATCGGAAAGGAGACTTCATTCTCCCGGCCTGCGATCTACAACTACTTTCAGACAAAGGAAGAAATCTTCCTGGCACTCTTCAAAAAGGAATATGAGAGATGGAATGAGGAACTGGAAAAGATCATCGCGGAAAATGAAACACTGACAGGAAAAGAAACCGCAGAAAAGATCGCCGGTTCACTGGCGGAAAGAGAACAGCTGCTGAAGCTTCTTGCCATGAACAACTATGACATGGAGGCAAACAGCAGACCGGAGAACCTGACGGACTTCAAGAGAGCGTACGGCAGATCAATAGAAAACATCAGACGGATTCTTGACAAGTTCTGTCCGGAGATGAGTGAGGATGAAAAGCAGAATATCATCTATGTATTCTTCCCGTTCATGTTCGGCATATATCCCTATGCCGTAGTTACTGAGAAGCAGAAGGCCGCAATGAAGGAAGCCGGTGTGAATTATATGTATCAGTCCGTTTATGAGATTACCTGCAGATGTCTGATCAGACTGCTGCAGGCGGAATAAAGCAGATAAACTGAAAGGAGAAATAACAACATGAGTAAGAAGAATATCGGTGCGGGACTCGCACTTTATCCGAGTCCGCTGACAGTGATCGGCGCAATGGTTAACGGAAAGCCGACATGGACCCTGGTGGCGCATGCGGGAACCGTTGCCCACAGCCATCTGATGGTATCACTTGTACAGGCGCATTACATCAATAAAGGCATCCGTGAAAACAAAAAACTCTCGGTGAATATCGTTGACGCTTCATGGCTGAAGGAAGCAGACCGGATGGGGACAGTCAGTGGGAATAAAGAAGACAAATCCGAAGCGTTTGCCTGGACAATGGGTGAAAACGGCGCACCCTTGATTGATGAGGCAAAGGTATCTATTGAATGTGAAGTTGACGGAAACTATGAGCTGGAGAATTTCGATCAGTTTATCTGCAGAGTACTTGCCGTATATGCGGATGAATCCGTTCTGAATGAACAGGGTAAGATCAATTTCCATGAATTCAAGCCGGTTCTGTTTGAATTTCCGACATATGAATATTTCCTGACGGGAGAAAAGGCAGGCGACTGCGCGAAGATGAACCGTCAGAAAGACTGAACGAAAAGGGAGGCGAAGATGAAGAAGATCCATTATCTTTCAGTTGCGCTTATGCTGGCTCTTGGGATGAGCGGCTGCAGCAGTGCGGCATCTGTTCCTTCAGAAGAGGCAGCAGTATCATCTGTAAGTGAAGCAGAGGAAAGCGAAGCACCGGAAGTGAATCCGGCAGCTGAGAAAGAAGAAACAGAACCTGAAAAAGGCATTCTTGTGGTTTATTTCTCCGCAACGGGAACGACGAAGGGCATTGCCGAAAAGATCGCATCCGTTACCGGCGGGGACCTGTATGAAATCACTGCGGCTGAGGAATACACAGAGGCAGATCTTAACTACAATGACAGTAACAGCCGTACGACACATGAACAGGACGATCCTTCTGTCCGGCCTGAGATCAGCAGTGAAACCATATCGCTTGACGGTTATTCCACGGTCTATATCGGTTATCCGATCTGGTGGGGAGAAGAACCCCGCATCATGGATACCTTCGTGGAAAGCTGTGACTTTGACGGTATTACGGTGATCCCGTTCTGCACTTCGGGCAGCAGCGGTATCGGCAGAAGCGGAAAGAATCTTGCGGATAATGCGGGAAGCGGAAACTGGCTGGAAGGCCGCAGATTTGACGGCGGCGCTTCTGAAGAGGAAATCTCTTCCTGGATCAGTGAAATGCAGTAAACAGGACGGAAGTTTGACCGTCCATTTGCATAACGGGACGATATCCCGCATGGCTTGAGAAAAACGGGATAAAATAAGAACTGAGCGGAAAGGAGACACGATGAAGAAAAGAACGGTATTCGCACTCGGAATTGTATTTTCACTGCTGTCTTCCGGCTGTGTATTATCAGATGCAGACAGCCGTGCAAAGGAAAGCAGTTCGTCATCTGAAATATCAGCTGCTTCGGAAACGGAAGAGCCTGTATCCTCAGATGTCAAAGAGGGTACGGAAGAACAGTCTGCTGTTGTGTATTTCACCTCTGATATCTCTGCCGAAGGTCTTGTCCGTCTCTATGACGCACTCGGGTGGGAGCCTTCCGGAAATGTGGCTGTTAAGGTTTCAACCGGTGAACCTCCCGCCAGCAATTATCTCCGTCCGGAGCTGATCGGGGATCTCGTGAAGAAGGTTGACGGAACGATTGTCGAATGCAATACGGCATACGGCGGTTCACGTTCTGAATCCGCGATGCACAGACAGGTGGCGGAAGATCACGGTTTTACCTCCATAGCGGATTTCGACCTTCTGGATGAAGAAGGGGAAACAGAGTGGCCGGTAACCGGCGGAACAAGGCTGGATAAAGCCATTGTCGGCTCACATGCGGAAAACTATACGGACTGGATCATTCTCTCCCATTTCAAGGAACATGCGATGGCCGGCTTTGGCGGAGCCATCAAGAATGTCGGTATCGGCATGTCCTCCGCCAGCGGCAAAGTATACGTTCATACAGCCGGCACAAAGACAAGCGGAAGCATCTGGTACGATGATCAGGACGCATGGCTTGAAGCTCTTGCGGAGATGGTCAGTGCCGTACGTGACCATGTCGGAGAAGATCATATTATTTACATCAATGTCATGAACCGCTTGTCTGTTGACTGTGACTGTGACGGAAATCCCGCTGAGCCGGATATCCATGATATCGGAATTGCGGCAGGGTTTGATCCCGTGGCAGTGGATCAGGCATGTGTTGACATGATCTATGAGGCGGAAGGAAACACCGCTCTGGTAAACAGGATCGAATCCAAACACGGCATACATGTTCTTGAACACGGGGAAGAGATCGGTCTTGGCACACGGTCATACGAACTGGTGAATATCGATGAGTGACATACCGGAGATCCTGCGGCGGGAACTGATCTACATCTGGTATTATTTCGAAACACAGCTGCGGCAGATCTTTGTCTACTGGACTCTGGGAATGGTGATCGGATCATTGATCTCGGTTTTCGCAAAGGACAGGATACACGGTCTGTTTTCCAATATGAAAGACCGGAAATGGGGTGTTCTCGGAATAATCCCGGCCTGTATTCTCGGGATTGCTTCACCTCTGTGCATGTACGGGACAATCCCCGTTGCGGCTTCCTTCCGCAGGCAGGGAATGAGGGAAGACTGGCTGGCCGCATTCATGACGGCATCCATCCTGCTGAATCCCCAGCTGATCATTTACAGCGCTGCCCTCGGTACCGAAATCCTGACCGTCAGGATCGTCACATGTTTTCTCTGTGGTATTACTGCAGGACTGCTGATCTTCTTCTTTTACCATGAAAAGGAGTTCTTTGACTTTACCGGGTTTGAAGAAAGGAAAAGCCGTGATACCGATCCTGATCTGCTGATGCGGTTTGTGAAAAATCTGGGCAGAAACATAAGGGCAACAGGACCGTACTTTCTGACAGGCATCCTGCTTTCCGCTCTGTTTCAAAGGTATGTCCCGCAGGATACGATGATCCGTGTATTCGGCGGAAACGAGGCATGGGGTGTATTGATGGCGGCAACAGTCGGTGTTCCCTTATATGCCTGCGGGGGAGGAACGATTCCTCTTCTGCAAAGCTGGCTGGCAGACGGGATGAGTCCCGGGTCAGCTGCGGCATTTATGATCACCGGTCCTGCCACCAAGATCACAAATCTCGGCGCGCTGAAGATCGTCATGGGATGGCGGAGGTTTCTGCTGTATCTCCTGTTTATCATGCTGTTTTCGCTGGGCAGCGGGCTGATTGTGAATATGATAATGTGAATGCTGAAGGGCACCGTTCTTTATGCGAAGGTGTCTTTTTGTGATCTGAGAGGAAAACCTCATTTTTGTTTCGGGAAATATGCGATAATTGGAAAAGAATCACCCGTATGGGGGAAAGGAAGCATATATGTATCCGGATGATACGGAAGAACTGAGAGAAAAACTGAAGGACTATTACGGAACTGCCGTGGCTGAGGGCATGCCTATGGCAGTCATCGATCTTGTCCGGGTTGAAAACATGAGTGATGAGGAAGTGCGGAAGGAAGCCGAAAAGAATCACATCAGATAACAGTGAATCAGGAAAAAGAGGTATTGATATGATCAGTAAGGAAACAATGCGGAAGATTATTGACGAAGAAGCGGAAAAAGCATCTGCCGGCTCGGGATATGATGCCGAAGATCTGATTGAACATATGCGGAATCATGATTCCGTCTGGGAAATGACGGAAGAAGGCGTCAGACAGTTCTACGGGTATTACTTTACGGATATGGTCAGAATACTGCTGGCGGAGGAAGAAGAAGATCACTGACTGTGTCAGGCTATCTGGTCTTTTTGCCGGGAGGTTTATTTGAAACAGAAACAACCTGTAACGGATTTGATCATGGCAGTCTGCGCCGTCTTCATATCTCTGATGATTTTCAAACTGGCCAAAATTCCTCTCGGGCAGCTGCTGCCTGAAGGGTTTTTCCGTGACATGCTCGGAGAAGCCGTCTTTGCGGGATGTGCACTGGCATTTGTCTTAGTGCTGAAAAAGACGGAGATCTTCAAATGTGACGGGGAAAAACTGAAGAAGGAGTGGATATCGGCGTTTATGGTGTTTGTTATGATGGTTCTGCCGGCGTTCAGCGCAGTCGTTGAACTGGGACATCTTACATGTTCTGCCGGAGAATTCATCATGTTTCTGATCTATGTGTTTCTGATCGGTTTTACGGAGGAGGTGCTGTTCCGGGGACTCGTTCAGAATGCATTCTTCCGTCTGTTCAAAGAGGACAGTTATATACATCTTGTTATGGCAGTGGTCATGTCCGGCATAATTTTCGGTCTGGTTCATCTGGCAAACGCATTCCGGGCGGGCGGTGATTTTACTGCAGCTCTTACCCAATGCGTTTCAGCGGTTTTTATGGGTGTTTACCTTGGCACCGTATATTTCCGCACCGGAAAGCATCTCTGGTATCTGATCTTCGTACACAGTCTGTATGATGCTGTGGGGATGATCAGTTCCGGCATGCTCAGTGGTGAAAAGATGGATGATGTTCTGAATTCCTACAGCAGTATTTCAGTTACCACCGTAATGATCGTCGGTGCTCTCTATCTGGCTGCGGCGCTTTTCATTCTGCGGCCGCAGAAGGCCAATGAACTCATGGTACCGGAAGATCATTCCCTGAACTGAGCGGATATGATGACGTGCATCTTCGGATGTACGTTTTTTTCTGCCTGACAGTAAAATTGAAAATGATTCTCAAATTTCTTGACTTTGAGACAAAAGACAATAAAATGAGAACTGTTCTCAAATCGGAGAGAAACATGGAAAAGAAAAGACAGTACAGAACAAAACAGAGAGAAGAACTTCTCGGTTTCTTTAAGAAAATACCGGGAAGACATATGACGGCGGCTGAAGTATGCACGTGCCTCCATGATGAGGGGATAAAGATCGCTCAGGCAACGGTATACCGGCAGATGGAAAACATGGTGGATGAAGGCATCTTAAGCAAATATACGGCTGATCCTTCCGTTCCTTCCTGTTTCATCTATCTGGATAAGGATGGCAGCTGCGGTGAGGAGCCGTGTCATCACTGCATCTGTGAGAAGTGCGGCAGAGTGATTCATGTACACTGTCATGAAATCGATCATCTCGCGGAACATCTCGCATCAGAACACGGATTTGTGATTAATCCGGCCAGAACGGTGTTTTACGGCATATGTGCCGAATGCGCCGTCAAAAGTGACAGAGGAGCAGAGTAATGAAATACAGGGGAATAAAGCAGACAGCGGCATTACTGCTGAGTGCAGTGCTTCTGTGCGGGTGCAAAGGTGAAACAAAAAATGCTTCCGCTGCAGAAGAAAACAGTGATCATCTGAAGATTGTAACCACGGTCTTTCCGGAATATGACTGGGTAAAGGAAATACTCGGAGATAATCCGGGAGGAGCTGAGCTGGTGTTGTTACAGAAAAACGGAGCGGATCTGCACAGCTTCCAGGCATCAGCTGCGGATATTGCCGAAATAGCGGAATGTGATGTATTCATCTATGTCGGCGGTGAATCAGATGCGTGGGTAAACGATGTTCTGACAAATAATCCTTCGGAAAAAAGAATTGATATCCGTCTTACTGAAGAACTGGGAAGCAGTCTGAAGGAAGAAGAGGAAGTCGAGGGAATGACGCGAGAAGAAGAGGAGAATGGTCCGGCATATGACGAACATGTCTGGCTGTCTTTGAAAAACGCGGAAGCGCTGTGTAATGTCATTACGGAAAAACTGGCCGAAGCGGATCCGGAACATGCGGAAATATACCGTTCCGATAATGAAGCATATCAGCAGAAGCTGAATGAACTGGATCAGGCATACAGTACAGCGGTCAGCGCATCGGAAAGAAAGACCGTTCTGTTTGCGGACCGTTTTCCGTTCCGCTATCTGACGGATGATTACGGGCTGACCTATTACGCGGCTTTTCCCGGCTGTTCGGCGGAAAGTGAGGCTAGTTTTGAGACAGTGATCTTCCTGGCGGGAAAGATTGACGAATTGTCTCTTCCTGTGATACTGACAATCGAAGGTCCTCAGCATACCGTTGCCGAAACCGTCAGAAACAACACAGCCGGAAAGGATCAGAAAATCCTGACAATGAATTCCATGCAGTCGGCAGGACTGAAGGAAAGTGAGGAAGGCATCACATATCTTACCATCATGGAAGAAAACCTGAGTGTCCTGAAGGAAGCGCTGGGAAACTGAATCATCAGAAATACTGCAGACCGGAAAATCCGGTCTTTTTTCAGTCATGTTCTGTCTGTATCACAAACTGTGTTAGAATATTCTAACCAAGAGTAAAGAAGGACATGAAATATGAATATTCATGAATTCGGAAAAGAAAACGAAAAGATCATTGTGCTGATTCATCCCTCACTGGTGAAGTGGGATTATTTCGAATATGCCATTCCTCTTTTACGTGACAAGTATCATCTTGTCATACCGGCGCTGCCCGGATATGATCCGGAAACAGCAGAGGAATTCATCAGTGTTGAAAAGACTTCGCGTGAAATAGGCAGGTGGCTCAGAATGAAGGGGTATAACGACATTCATCTGGTGTACGGCTGTTCGATGGGAGGCTCCTGCGCGCTTCGTCTGGCGGCGGATCAGATGGTGCATATTTCCCATGTGGTGATGGACGGCGGAATTACACCGTATCAATTGCCCCAGGCAGTGACAAGACTGATCGCGGTGCGTGACTTTGCCATGATGGCCGCCGGCAAGGCAGGCGGAATCAAACTTCTTGAGAAAGCATTCAGCACGGATGAGCTGAGCAGGGAGGATGCGGCATACATTGCGGATGTATTCCGTCATACGACATACAGGACGCTCTGGAATACCTTTGACTCCTGCAACAACTATTCCATGCCGGAAAATCATAATTCGTCTTTTCCGAAACTGCACTACTGGTATGCGGCGAAGGAGAGGAAGGCAAGAGACTGGGTTATCCGCTGGATGAAGGAACAATTTCCGGATACGGTATTCAGGGAATATACGGACGGCGGCCACGGCGGGCTTGCGGTATATCAGCCGGAGCGTTTTGCGGAAATGATTGAAAGGACAGCCAAGGTCTGAGCGGGAGTATCTTTCAGGGAATGAAAAGTGGTAAACTGAACGGTATGAAAGAGATCGAAGTCGTGGCTGCGGTGATCCGCAGGGGAAACAGAGTATTTGCCGTACAGAGAGGCTACGGTGAGTTCAAGGACGGCTGGGAATTTCCCGGCGGCAAGATTGAAAAAGGGGAAACACCCCGTGAAGCGCTGAAGCGGGAGATTCTTGAAGAACACAACACAGTGATTGAAGCGGGAAAACTGATCGGCATTACCGAGACCGATTATCCGGCGTTTCATCTGAAGATGCATGTCTTCTGGTGTGAAGTCATCAGCGGTGATCTTGAACTGCTGGAAGCAGAGGATGCAAGATGGCTGAGTGCGGATCAGCTGGACAGTGTTGACTGGCTGCCGGCAGACC
>CACXDM010000016.1 GCA_902766435.1 uncultured Erysipelotrichaceae bacterium
ATGATCTGGGCATTGGACTTGCCGTATTTTTCCGCCAGTTTTGTAAAAACCGGCTCATTGATCAGATTCTTATCACCATGTCCCAGCGGATACCATGCCATCAGCCCCATACCAGTTTCCGCAAGAACATTCTTGAGTTCAGTCTGCGGATAATAAGGATGCGCTTCAACCTGAACCATCTGCGGTTTAATTTCAGCTGTATCGATGATTTCCTTCAGCCATTCAATCGGGAAGTTGGAGAGGCCGAGGGCTTTGACCTTGCCTTCTTTATAAGCTTTTTCCATCATCTTATAACCTGTTCTCCAGTCGCCTGCGGGCTGATGGAGGAAGAGCAGATCGATATAATCAGTACCGAGTCTTGCCAGGGTTTCATCGACGGCATTTTCATCTGTGTAGACGGTCGGCCATAACTTTGTAACAAGGAAGATATCCTCTCTTTTCACACCGCTTTTTGCGATTGCCCGGCCGACGGCCTTTTCATTCATATACGCATTTGCCGTATCGATGAGACGGATACCGTCAGTAAGTGCGCTGAGGACGGAGAGTTCTGTTTCTTCCGGTTTGAGGAGAAATACGCCGATTCCGGCCATTGGCATTTTGTTTCCGTTATTGAGTGTCAGGTATTCCATATTTCTGTATCTCCTTCTGTTTACACTTACAGAATAATGACTTTTCAAGTCTGTGTACAATGCCGGATAGTTAAGCGTGCTATAATTGAAACGCATAGTGAAGGAGAGCTGTTATGATTGAAGTCTACCTGCTGGAAGCTTTGTGCGCATTATATGATTACGGTACCTTATCCAGCGCCGCGGAACATCTCCATATCTCTCAGCCGGCTTTAAGCCGCTCGATGCAGAAGCTTGAGGATCAGCTCGGTGTCTCTCTTTTTGAGCGGACAAAGAACAGAATCACCCTCAATGAAACCGGAAAGATGGCAGCTTCCATGGCAAGAAGAATTCTGGAGTCAGAAGAAGATATGATCACTGCCGTCAGGAATTATGATTCTTCCCTGCATACGGTTTCCGCCGGTTACTGTACGCCCGGTCCGATGATGGAAATGCCTCTGCATCTGACACAGCTTTATCCCAAGATGAAAGTCTCTTCGGAAATGGAAAATGATGATGCTTTGTTAAAAGGGTTAAGAACAGGAAAATACGGATTTGTGATCCTTTCCCATGCATACGGGGATGAGGACACAATCAGTATTCCGTGCGGAAGTGAGTCTCTTTACTTTTCCCTGATTCCCGCCCACCCTGTCGTTCTGTTCAAAGACCAGGGTCTTACCTTCAGTCAGATGAACGGAGAAACATTTGTCATGGCCGGCGATATCGGTGTCTGGTGTGATCTGACAATGAAAATGCTGCCGGATTCCAGATTCGTCCTGCAGGACTCTCTGGAAGCTCTCAGTGCAGTCATTAACGCTTCCACTCTTCCGGCTTTTGCTTCCGACCTGACAATCCGCCTCTTCCGTTCAAGAGAAGACAACGGCCGTATATTCATCAGAATTCTCGATCCCGAAGCGACACTGCACTACCACTGTGTCATCCTGAAGAAAAACCGGGAAAGATATGAACGATGGATCACTTTTCTGGAAGAACGATACAGTGCGTAAAACAAAATGATCCCCTGCAGACAGCTTTACTTTTTCATTCACAAAATTGCCTTCCCTGTCTTTCCGCAAAGAAAAAACATGCACAGCGCATGTTCTTAAAATGGATATTATCACTTGTCTTTGCCGTGACAAAAGGCATTAATAATCCTGTTCTTCAGAGACGGTTTCTTGAACTGTTTCCTCCGGTAACTCATCGTGTCTATCGGAAATCTCATCCTCCGCAGACAGAGCAGCCTTTTCACTCTTCAGCTGTTCCCCGGATGAATCTTCCCCATCTGTTTCTTCTTCCGGCAGCTGCTGTTCTTCTTCGGCAGGGGCTGTTTCGGAAGTATCCTCTGTTTCAGGATATTCCTCTGCATTCAGACGCACTGAAAAGCCATTCATCAGCAGCAGAACTGCCGTGAATGCAGTGCAGATCCGTTTTAAACGACTGTTGTGTTTCATGGTGAGAACTCCGTTCTGTATGAATCAGTCCCATCTGCTGACAAGTTTGCTGAGCTCCTTGAGGAATTTCTTCAGTTCGCTGTTTCTTGCGTCTTTCCTCTTTTCAATCAGCCGGATCAGTTTCTGACCCTTTTCCATCAGCTCATTGTAGTACTTGTTCTGACTGTAGGTATCCTGTTCTCTGTTCTGATCCTCACGGATCAGTTCTTCTTTCTCTTCTGCCTTAACCACCTGCTGCGGTTCATCCGTACGCAGATACCTGCTGTACAGAAGGTCAAAGATATATCCGGAATACGGAGCTGATGCCTCATAACCGCATTCATTCTTCAGCAGTTCCGCAAAGCTTTCGGCAACGGAATCTTCACCGTGTACAACAAATATATTCTTCGGGTTTTCCGGATTATTCTTCAGCCAGCTGACGAGACCGTCACGGTCCGCATGGGCACTGACATCATTCATCTGTACGATTTCGGCATTGACATGGATCTCCTCATCGAAGATTCTGACATCCTTTTCCCCGTCGACGAGTCTTCTTCCCAGTGTATCCTCTGCCTGAAAACCGGCAAAAGCTACCGTGCACTCCGGACGCCACAGGTTATGCTTGAGATGGTGCTTGATTCTTCCGCTCGTACACATTCCTGATGCGGAGATAATGACAGACGGCTTCGTTGAAGTGTTGATCTGTTTGGATTCCTCAGCACTGATCACCATTCTCAGATTCGGGAATACGAGAGGATTGCCGCCTTCACGGATGATCTTCATCGCTTCCTCATCATAGTATCCGAAGGTATTGTCATCAAAGATCGCCGTTGCCTCTTCCGCCATCGGGCTGTCCAGATATACATCAAAATCTCTGTAGGAAACCATGTTGTTTTCCAGGATTTCCCGGATGAAGTAAAGAATTTCCTGTGTTCTGCCTACCGCAAAGGCGGGAATAATGACATTGCCTCCCCTGGCAAATGTTCTGTTCATGATATCCGCAAGCTGCTGAACCGGATTTTCCGTCTTTTCATGGAGACGGTCACCGTATGTACTTTCGGTAATGACATAGTCTGTTGTTTCTCTGGGTGAAGGATCATTGACAATCGGCATGCCTGTGTTGCCAAGATCACCGGTATAGGCAAGTGTTCTTGGCTTTCCGTCTTCCTGCATTGTCAGATATGTAATAGCGCTTCCCAGAATATGTCCGCCGTCTTCATATCTCGCAGTGACGCCTTCTGCCGGAGTGAATGTTTCTCCGTAATTCACCGTTTTGAAATACCGCAGTGTATTTTCCGCATCCTGAACGGTATACAGCGGCTTCACCTGTTTTCTGCCGCTTCTTTTTGCCTTGCGGCTTGCCCATTCCGCTTCAGACTCCTGAATATGACCGGAATCCTTCAGCATTACCTCACACAGCTGCTTCGTTGCCTCTGTACACCAGATTGTCCCGTGAAATCCGTCCTTCACCAGTTTCGGCAGAAGACCGGAATGATCAATATGCGCGTGTGAAAGCAGTACCGTTTCAATCTCCGATGCCGGAACAGGCAGTTCCTCATTCACATAGACATCTCTTCCCTGTTCCATACCGCAGTCCAGCATAATATACCTGCCGTTTACTTCAATGACATGGCAGCTTCCCGTCACTTCGTGCGCTGCCCCGATAAAATACAGCTTCATGATTCCCCTCTCTGCAGTTAAAAATTCCTTACACAGAATGATTTACTTTCCTTTTCAATTATATAAAAAGCTTAAGTTTATGACGAAGGAAAATCATCATTCCTCCGGATTTCCCGCATAATTAATCCCGCCTCTTCGGGCGGGATCATATCTTCTTCTTTGTTTTCCGGATTATTCCTGATACATACCGTCAATAAACTGCAGGAACAGGGAAAGTATCATTCCGGGCCGCAGGAACAGTATCTGATTACCTTCTTCGCGTCCGGTTTTGTCTCAACAATCCATGAATGGCTGATGCGTGATGACTGTTCACCGGCAGAGATCGCTGCTGTTCTGCTTGAAATGATGTGCCGTTTTGAAGCCTGAATAACAAAAAGCCGCAGACCGTTATGGTTTGCGGCATCATTGTTTTGTGATCAGACATAGCGTAGTATCTGAGAGATCCTTCGCGGCAGATCCAGAGCACCCTTATGGTTTTCCAGTACCTTTACGCCTTTGACGGGATCATTTGTCAGAATTGCGTCAACATTCAGACTGACCAGACGTTCCATGACATCTTCATCATTGACTGTCCAGACAAAGACACGCTTGCCTGCCCGGTGAAGTCTTTCCACATTCGCGAATGTCGCAAATGTTTCCTGAATACTGATGATTGAGGCTGCGTCCAGCTTATCGATTTCCCCGAGACCGATGACCGTGGTATATGCGGTCAGAACATCCGGATTGGCTTCTTTGACCAATACCAGGGTTTCATAATCCTGTGATGTGACATCACAGTGGTCGATAAAGTCATTCTCCCGGATGATATCCACGACTGCCTTTTCGATTCCTTCATCGTGACCGTTGCGCTTGATTTCAATATTGATGAAGAGATCATTCCGGAATTCCTTGATGACCTGATCCAGAGTCGGTACCTGTGTCCCGGCAAACTCTTCGGAGAAGAAGCTTCCCGCGTCATAGGTCTTCACTTCATCATAGGTGACTTCCCAGACATTCTTTTTCACACCGCAGGTTCTCTCGAAATTGTCATCATGCATGACGATGATCGTTCCGTCCTTCAGCATCTGTACATCCAGTTCCACCGATTTGACACCGGCATCAACCGCTGCCTGAAACGCGGGTATCGTATTCTCCGGCGCTGCTTCACTGTAGCCTCTGTGGGCCATGATCATTGTCT
This sequence comes from uncultured Erysipelotrichaceae bacterium, assembly GCA_902766435.1. GTDB lineage: Bacteria > Bacillota_I > Bacilli_A > Erysipelotrichales > Erysipelotrichaceae > Bulleidia. Next base: position 4,893 of record CACXDM010000016.1, read on the forward strand.
TTCCGTTGTCCGTATTCAGCATCCATTTCACCTGTCTTACACGCGGGGGAACGGAGAAGAATACCGCCAGGGCACAGACGGTCCAGAAGGCAGCTTTGAGAAACGGATTGTCAATATGCGCCGGATTCGGTTCATAAGAAGGAACCTCCCTGCCTTCCTTTTCACATGCCCGGTAATACATTTCCTGAATGACTGTCTGAAAAATGACTGCACCGACCCACATGTATACAGTCTTGACAATCATGACAATCATTTCAACATTTTCCGCTGTCATCAGAAGATCCAGGCTGGCTGCTCCGGGCTCAATCCACATCCAGATCAGAAACCATACGGCAAAGACGAGGAATACCGTCAGACTGACGACCGCCGCAAAGAGAATATAGTAGCAGAGCAGTGTTGCCAGAAGTCTCAGTACACCTGTTGTTTTCACTGCCTTCCAGCTCTTCTTCGCCGCATCGGAAAACCCGGTGCGTTCTATTGCCATGACCGTAAACGTAAAAATCCAGCCGATACTGAGAATCAGAATAATCACATTTGCGGCATACCAGAGTGTCGTAGCCCATTGTCTCTGATAAATGAATTCCATGATGAATCCCGGTACCTCAATGAATCTTACGATACTGGTTTCATCTGTTAATGCTGTCAGAGGAAGAACAAGCAGGACATACGGCAGCAGCGGCCAGTTTGCGGCATTGATCTTATCGATCGCATACCTTGTCCCTTCTGCCAGGATCTCTTTGACATTCAGCTTCGTGCCGTCTTTTGAAGCGTGAATGGCGATGGCAAGTCCGCCCTGTTCCAGCATGGTGAAGAAGACAACTGCCATGAATACAACGATCAGAATCAGCCAGGTCAGCGGGTTCACCAGACTCTTTCCCACATTGTACTGGGCAAGATTATCCGTCCCGTTTACATACAGCAGCATCCTTTCCAGATAGACAAGAATCGGAAAGAACACGACAAGACAAAGTACCCGGTAAGCAAGCTCAAAACTGACCAGGGATTTGAAGTTGCCTTTCACAAGACTCACTGTCTGTCCGATTCTTTCAAACAGTTTATTTTTCTTCTTTGGCTTCTGTTCTGTTTCCACAGAAACGGGATGCTCTGATTTGTTCATTTGATTAACTCCTGTGTTTGTTTCGATGACTATTATTATATCCCTTCACTAAGGATTTTTTCACAATGTATCGCCATTTCCCGGAAAACATGTCTGTCAGAAAAGAGGATGTACTTCTTTCCGGAACATCCTCTTAAAGAACAGATTCAATTATTCAGACTGATTTCATCACGGTAAATTGTGAATGAAGTCAACCAGTGCCTCACGGTCGTAGAATGTTTCGTACCTGCTGATGGCGAAATCAGGTTCGGCCCCCTCATCGGCGTTATACAGGGAACCGTTCTTCATGGAACTGATCTGGTTTGAACTGGAGACCGCAAAGACTGCGCCGCTGGCTGAGGTGCAGGAACGCACAACACAGGAACCGCCGCCGCTGGTCTTTCCGAGCAGGGTTACACAAGGTTTTCCCTTGAGCGCAGTGGGAACCAGATTACCGCATGAGAAAGACTGATCCGAAGTCAGAATATACCGGTTGATCTCAATTGGCAGCGAGTCATCAAAGTCAAATTCACCATCCAGGTTGACATCTGCGTTGTAGGCACCGACAGACTGTGCTCCGGTCAGTGTATTCTTCAAAGTCACCACACCTATATTGTCTGTTCTGAGCCATGAGATCAGGAAGACTGCCGCATCCGCTGCCCCGCCTCCGTTGCAGGAGAGATCTACAACAACATTCTTAACCGGACTGTCTTCACGTGTGATCTGCTGATTCGCATATGCGATCAGTTCGATCGTATCCTGAGGATTTGAAAGATCTGCATCTTTGTAATAATCCTTCTTCTTAACATCAAACGAATCGAATGTAATGACCGCTGTATCACCGAATTCCTCATAAAGCCAGACTTCGCCGGTGCCCTCATACGGATCCATTTCCGGATGATCGGGATAGTATCCTGCGCGGATTCCTTTAATTCTCATTCCTTCCCAGACTCTGTCGTTGGACGAAGTACCGATATCATCGAACATGGAAACCTTGGCTTCCGCATCATTCGGATCATCCATGCCTCCGAGATAGGATTTCTTCAGCAGTCCGCTGTGTCCGTCATCAAAGTATTTCATTGTCAGTCTGCGGATTGCATTGTCGAAAGCCTTCGGATCTGTTCCCGAAAGATCCATGAACAGATTGGTTGAAGCAAAGAAATCACCGAAATTCGTAATATTGTGTTCCGCCTTCAGTCCATAGAACGTATCCAGCATGAAACGGAGTTCATTATAGTTGAATCTGGCGAATTCCTCACTCATCGTACCGGTGGGCGCTTCATACATTTCATCAAGCACGCTTGATCCGTATGAACTCGCAATCACTTTTTCACGGTTGAATACAACATATACATAATTCTGGCTGACCAGCAGATCATTTACCGTCTGAAGCGGTATATAACATTCACCATCCACTTCAATCAGATCGATCAGATACTCTTTCATATCAAAATCAATGAGTGTTTCGCCTGAGCGCTCGTAGGAACCGCCTGAATCCTGAAACAATCCGGAAACTCCGCCTCTGCCGTTTTCCGAAACCGTGATTACGCTCATCAGCAGTGAACTTTTCGGTGCTGCGGTAAAGTAGTCATAACCGATGAAGCTGATTGTATCTTCCGCCGTGTTGATATCCATAATGGCTTCATTATCCTTACGCTTAACCAGCGTATGGTTATCCGCCGTATGACTGAACTCATACTCAGCAGCCGGAATACCGAGTTTATCATCTGCATAGATGCTGCCGACGAAAGGCATGTATTCACTTAATGCGACATAAGGAATATCTCCGCCATTCACAAAATACAGAGTAATCTCACTTGTTTCCGGTTCCTTTTCTTTATCCAGCTGAATACGGAACGGATATGTTTCTGCTGCCAATGTATATTTGGAATTACCTGTTGTCCCCTTTTGGCCTGCACAGCCGCTGAGCAGTGTCAGCGTCACCGCAGCCGAAAGCGAAAGAAACGAGAATCTTTTCATAATCATTTGATTTCCCCCTCTTTAACCGGTTGAATTGTATCATCTGATATCAGATACGAACAAAAGTTTATATTATCTGACCGGCATTACTTTTGTTTCTTTCCCGCCTGATCGATCACTGCTTTATACGGCATCACCATTCCTTCGGTCATTCTGCCGCCCATCTTCTTTCTCAGCTTCTCATTCCGCATCATGGCACCGACCAGATACATGGCTGCTTTTTTGACTTTATGCCTCTGCGGGAAACTGTCGTAAAAGCCGTTTTTCTTATAGAACTCATGGTCAGCCTTCATCATGCCCTGCATCTGCCAGATCAGATCGCGGAAGATTGTCAGTCCTCCTACGCCCCAGAAGTTCTTCGGCGGCTGATACTGATTCATATGGGCATAGCCGAGTCTTACGGCAGTGCGGTCAATTTCCCCGTCCGGATCATTTTCACTGCAGGCAGTGCCGGCAAGGAAGTTTCCTCCCACTTCCGCTCTTGCCTCAATGACATTCATCAGGTTTCTCTCCTGACTGAGTTCCCCGTCAATCAGATAAGCGACGGGTTTCCCCATTGTGACGGTTCTGTGTCCGTTGCAGAACTGTCTGTCATCAAACATCTTAAAGCGGTATCCCATGGAATGGTCTCTGACCTCAAAGGCATAGACCATTGCGTCAGCCGTCTGAATCTGCTCTCTCAAAAATGTATCAAAGCCGTCTTTGTATATGCATTTTCCGTCTGCCGCGCAGTTAAAACATCCCAGACACCCGCCCGCAAACGGAAATTCCCTGATATTGACAATCTTTGTATGCATCGGAACTTTACATATAAAGCGGTCAATCATGGCTTTCAGTCTCACGGAATGTTCATCATAATCCGCGATAATCACACAGTTTCCGTTCTGATGGTCTGCCCCTTCTGAAGGAAGAGAAGAGGTCTTCAATTCTTTCCCTGCTTCCCGTATTGCCTGTGTTTCAAAACATCCGGTTTCCATATTCCATAAGACATAGCGGAAGAATGACTCTGCTTCCTTCTGTCCTTTTCTGCTCAGAAGATCCTCCATGTCCGCCGAAAGACCCCGGATGTATTTCAGCCCGAGATCAGTGCAGTTATCTTCAATGAACTGATGCGCAGTTGTGTCATAGAAATGTTTTGATGTTGTCAGCTGTGTGGCATACTTTCCGGCAATACTGACTTTTTGTTCCTTCATCAGTTCGATGAACCGGTGAAGCTGAGAAGGAACGAGAAATGTATAGACCGGATAACAGAACAGGATCAGATCCGCCTTTTCCATTGCCGTAAGACAGGCTGAAAAATCCTTTTTGTACTGCCGTATTCTCTGGCTGACATTCAGTATTTCAAAGTGAATATCCGGGAACAGCTTTTCAATATACAGCACAGTCTGCAGGGTAATACTGTCTTTACCCGAAGGCGACCCGTTTAAAACAAGAACGTTCATGATGTGTCCTTTCTGAATTTTATGATGATTCTCTGAGTGTTTTTTCATTCATATTGTACAGGAAAACAGAATACTGTGTTCCCGGAATTGTTATGGGACATATCGGATATATTTTCTGTACAATATTCCCATGGAAATCTTCTGGCTGATCATTGCCTCCCTCGGTGCCGGAATCGGTACGGGGCTTGCCGGTCTTTCCGCGGCTACGGTCATGGTTCCGATCATGATTGTATTATGTCCTTCATTTGCCGGGGAAACTGGTGCCTATCAGGCAACCGCAATTGCCCTTGCCTCCGACATTCTGGGTTCGGCAGTCACAACATATACCTATTACCGGCATAATAACATCGACCTGAAACGGGGATGGATCATGTTCGTATGCATTATCATTATGTGTACGGCAGGCAGCTATGCGGCCTATCTTGCGGGAAATGTCGTATTAGGCAGCTTTACGCTGTTTCTCACATTCTGCATCGGCATCCGCTTTCTGATCAAGCCCGACACAAGCAGAAAAGAGACAGTCTCAAAAGGTGAGAAGCTGGATTGGAAGGGCATACTGATTTCCCTCTTCTTTGGTCTCACCATCGGTTTTGGAACAGGCTTTGTCGGTACGGGCGGAGGGATGATGATGCTTGTCGTATTCACTGCCTTCCTCGGCATGGATCTGAAAACAGCAGTGGGTACGAGTACGTTTATCATGACATTTACCGCTCTGATCGCATCCGTCAGTCATATCCTGATTCACCCTGCCATCATTCTGGAAAAATGGCCTGTCATGATTCTCTGTATGACTGTCGCCACAATCGCTTCCCTTGTCTCTGCCCGCTTTGCGAACAGAGTCTCAAACCGGACAGTCGGACTGGTTACGGGAGCGGTTCTCACCATACTCGGGGCTTCCATGATTTATCTCAACTTCTTTGCCTGAAACACACCGGAGTATCTCCGGTTTTCTTTTCCGGCCATTCATCTTGACTTACTCCCTGCCCCACTGCTTGAATGAGAATACAGATATCTGTTTTTGTATGTGAATTATTTCACCATCCATCATTCCAAACAGCTATAATAAATACGGAGGTTATATCAAAATGAATGAAAACAAAGTTGTTGTATTGGGCGGAGGTGTTCTCGGAACACAGATCGGTCTGATGTGTGCATACTACGGGTATGACACAACATTCTGGCTGAGATCAGAAAGCTCAATCGGCCGTACCACACCGAAAATCGAAAGATATTCGGGACTGATGCTGGAAGATCTCGCAGCAGCCAAGGCGCTTGTCGGCAATCCCATGGGTGCCTTCATGTATCCGAGAGGTCTGATCCGCAGCTGGAATGACGCTACAGTGGAATCCATCGATGAACTGCTCGAAACAGGAAAGAAGAATCTGACAGACAGGATTCATATCGAACTCGACAGGGAAGCTGCCGTTAAGGACGCATATATCGTCATCGAATCCATGTCGGAAGATCCCGAGGCAAAGAAGAATGTCTATTCTCAGTTCAGAGATCTGCTTGATGAGGATACAATCCTCGTTACCAATTCCTCTACTCTGCTTCCCAGCATGTTCGCGGAATATACGGGAAGACCTGACAAATACTGCTCTCTCCATTTCGCAAATACGATCTGGAAGAACAATACAGCTGAAGTCATGGGCCATCCCGGTACAGATCCCGAAATCTATGCGAAGGTTGTTAAATTCGCCGCTTCCATCGGTATGGTGCCGCTGCAGCTCCACAAGGAACAGCCGGGCTATATCCTGAATTCCATGCTGGTGCCGTTCCTCTCCGCAGCTCAGGGTCTTTGGGCAAACGGTGTCGCTGATCCGGAAACGATCGACCTGACATGGCAGCTCGCCACAAGCGCTCCGGCCGGACCGTTCAAGATCCTTGATATCGTCGGACTGGAAACAGCCTACAACATCAACCAGATGAAACCGGCTGCCCAGCAGGAAGGCACAACCGAAAACAAGATCGGAAAGCTCCTGAAGGAAAAGATCGACAAAGGCGAAACAGGCGTCAATGCCGGCAAGGGCTTCTACGATTACACAAAATAAACATTATTGAAAAGAAGGTTCAGATCATCATTGATCCGGACCTTCTTTTATTGCTGAGATTTTTTCGGACTGAGCGTTCACACCATGATCTCTGACATTGCTGTCAGCACTGCTTCCCCGCTGATTGTAATTCTGCCGTTTTCATGAATCCGGCAGTGAAGATATCCTCCCCTCGCTGATGCCTGATATGCTGTGACTGATTCTTTCTTAAGTATCTCTGACCAGTAAGGAGCGATCTGACAATGGGCCGAGCCGCATACCGGATCTTCGGCAACACCGAGTTTCGGCGCAAAGCTCCTCGATACACAATCCGTTTCCTTTCCGCGAGCAGTCACATTCTGTATTCTTCCCGGAAGCACCTTCAGCAGCGTCTGATCGGGATTCATTGTTCTGACTGTTTCCTCATCCGCAAAGACACAGACAAGGTCCGTACCGAGATATGCCTTCAGAGGTTTGACACCAAATGCCTTTGTCATCTCTTCCGTTACGTTAATCTCCTTCTGTTCATATACGGGAAAATCCATCTCATACAGATTTTCATGTTTCTTTATGGTCAGTATTCCGCTTCTTGTATGAAATGAGACAGAAGTACTTTCCGGTTCGATATAATTCAGAATCACAAAAGAAGAAGCCAGTGTCGCATGACCGCAGAGATCCACTTCCGATGCGGGAGTAAACCAGCGCAGGCGGTATCCATCCTCTTCCTTTACGATAAACGCCGTTTCTGACAGGTTGTTTTCCAGTGCGAGATTTTTCATGAATGTCTCTTCCGGCCACTGTTCCATCACACATACAGCTGCCGGATTGCCGGCAAACGGAACAGAAGTAAACGCGTCAACGATATATTGTTTCATTCCTTTTCCTCCTTCGGGTTTACCTGATATCTGAGTCTGAGATAAGAATCTCCCAGTACATCACAGCTCAGCAGCTTCAGTATCCCGAGCTTTGCGAGATCTTCTCCGGTTTCCAGTGACTCTCCGTCAATCAGCGTCGGTGTATCTTTTCCGCCGATCAATACAGGTGCCACGACAATGTCCAGACTGTCAATCAGTCCTTCACGCACGAAGATACTGTTCAGTGTGCCTCCTGACTGAACCGTCAGTCTTTCACATCCGTATTCCTCTTTCAGAATACGCAGAGCTTCGGGGAAATCAGTTTTTTCCTGCAGGATGATATGCAGATTATCTTCCTTTACCTGAAACGCGGGATGATTCTGATTTGAGGTAATCAGAACGAATTCTTTTGAGCGGGCGCAGAAGTATCTGATGCCGTTTTCATTCAGGTGGGTATTGTCCGCAAGCACAAAGGATACCGGTGTCTTTTCCGGCTTCTCTTTTTCATTGACACCCAGTTTTGCCTGTACCCTGCCGCTGTTGAATGACCAGAGATCTGTCTGCTGTTCAAGTTCATAGTACTGATGCAGACCTTCCTTTACTCCCGGAATCAGCGGAAAGTCTTTGTCCACATCCCTCTCATCACTGACTCCGGTTGAGATTTTCCCGTCTGCCGACATTAACATGAATAGTGTGGTTACCGGTCTGTTGATTCTGTCTTTCATCATTTGTTCCTTTTTGTTTATTATATTGCAATAACCGATTCTTTGATTGCAATGACAGTGGAAAAAAGCTATGATACGTAAGCACAAAACGAAAGGAGAGCGATCAATGGATATAATGATTCTGCTTTGGCTGCAGGCATTCCGGGAAAGCATAAACAATGCGCTGACTCCATTCATGGAAGGAATATCCCTGTTTGCCGTAACATATCTGATTATGTTTCCGACATTCATCTACTGGATTATTGATAAAACAAAAGGACTGTACACACTTGTGACATATTACTTCGCTGTCGGCATCAATGCTCTGGTCAAACTGACCTGCTGTGTATACAGACCGTGGATCAGAGATCCGAGAGTTGTTCCGGCAGGAGATGCGATCACAACCGCGACAGGATACTCGTTCCCGAGCGGTCATACCATGACAGCCGGTCCGATCTACGGCGGCATCGCCACAACTTACTGGAAGGAAAAACGCTGGATTTCCATTATCTGCATCATACTGCTGCTGATTACCGGCTTTTCAAGAAATTATCTCGGTGTTCATACACCGCAGGATGTCCTTGTGGGACTGCTTCTGTCATTGGGCGCGATCTGGCTGATGTCAAAGATATTCCCGTATCTCAGGGAACATCCGGAAAAGGAAAATATTATGTTACTGGCAATGTTCATTCTCGGCTGGGCCGGTATTGCCTATATTACATTCAAACCGTATCCGATGGATTATGTGGACGGCGTGCTCCTTGTGGATCCGCAGAAAATGATGAATGACGGCTATGGTGACATCGGCTGTATGATTGCCTTCCCCATCGCAAGATACATTGAGCGCAGATGGATCAACTTTGAATCACCGGGACTGAATACAAAGGGCATTACGGTCGGCATCGTCGGTCTGATTCCGATGTGGGCAATGATCAAATACATGAAGGCTCCGCTTGATCAGGCTCTCGGCAGCCACTGGGGACACTTCACCTATACAATGATCGTTGTCATGTATGTCATTGCCTTGTTCCCGCTGATCATCAAGCTCATCTGCGGAAACAAAGAAGCTGCAGTTACGGAAACAACCGAATCCGCTGAATAAAAGGATATTGACTCCGGTAAGGAGAGAATATCCTTTTTCATTTGATCAGACTCTTTTCAATTACCTGTGATTCCATGATTGTGACATAGGGTTTCTTTCTGTCTGTATCGAACAAGGTGATTTTGTAATACGGTTCTTCATGCTTGAACAATGTTCCCCAGGGATAGGTTTCCTTGACGGTGCCCAGCATCTCCTCCCCTTCGTATTCAATCAGAACGGCGTCGCCTTTGCGGTACTTCGGCACTCCCAGCATGGTTTCACTGCCGATAATCGTTTCCCCGATCCGGATGATCCGGGTGAAGATGACGGAGATATTTTTCACCACATCGAGATCATAATGATAATGGCCGCTGTACCAGTGGGTGAACTTTGTGCGCTCATGGATCTTTTCCAGATAATCCGTCGCTGCGTCCGGCTTGAATTTATCCTTCTTGACAATTGTCTGAAACGTTGTCGGCAGACAATGGGTGATGATGTAATCGACTTCCCAGTTGTTCTTTTCGAGGTTTTTCAGGCCGTTCTCCATCTCTTCCTCAGACGGAATCTCTTCCGGCCACCAGAACTTTCCGATTACCTGTTTGGTATCTCCGACAGCCGGTCCACGGTCATGCGAAGCCGCGCCGCCCATGACGAAGATCTTCTTCCCCTCAATCGTGAAGACTTCTCCCCGCATCAGATGGAGTACCTTCGGCCTCAGTTCATGGACCTTTCCCCCGTTCCACTCCTTTACGGGAAACTGATACAGGCGGGGAAAACACTCATGATTGCCGTCGGCGAAAAGCGTGGTCCACGGTCTTTCCTCAAGCCACTTCAGCCACTTCTTTTCATTCTTATCCGCTTTCTTATAATTCCAGACCAGACCGAAATCACCGCAGATGATCAGGTAATCTTCTTCCGTCATCTGTTCCGTGATATTGTTGTCCAACAGTTTCCGGATATCGATCGATCCGTGAATATCACCAGTCACATATATCATCGTATTCTCATTCTAACATATTGTACGGTTATCATCCCTGAAGGAAACATATTACTTCCCGCTGAGATAATTCAGAATTCCCTCAATGATCTCCGGATTCGGATAACCCTTTCCTTCCGGTCCTTCCATACCGTAATTCATTGTCAGAGCGAAGTGATCTGCCATGCATTCTTCCGGATCAATGACATAATCGGTATTCTTTCCGAAAATCTCATCAAAGTTCTCAGCCTGAGCGGGAGTGTAATACGTAACTGTTCCGTCCACCGGAATCAGCGCGGTGGTTCCCGTTTCGAAGAATGAATCACCTTCTTTTTCAAAGTGCCTTGCCGTGACAAAATCGGTAAAGCAGTCGATATCCTTTCCGTCAATCCGGAACGTGGCATACGCATTATGATGTTCCACATCCGGGTTGGAAATATGATATTCAAAGACGCCGGGAGGTATCGGGAAATCCTCATCCTGTACCGTAAAATGAATCAGACTGTACATATCTCTGCGGAAATCGGGATTGGATCTTGTCAGACAGTGAAAAAGTTCATGGAAAACAAGATGCTTCAGTTCCCCGTCAGCTTCTTCCGGTTCCATACTGAGGTATTTGAACATCCCGCTGCCGATTTAGATTTCCGTTCCGTGTGTATAGGCTGCCGCGCCGGGTTCTTCATCCATGGTCGTTTTGATCAGTACGATCTCATCCTGCGGCGGAAGTGTATATCCGTTATCCTTCAGTACCTTTTCCATATAGGAAAAGTATTCATCCATCACTTTTTTCTCTTCTTCCGAAAACTCCTGTACCTGTTCTGCCCCGAATGCCTTGTATTCATCCAGTACGGCATCTTTTTTCTGCATCTTGAAGTCAAGGTCATTCTGACTGCAGCCGTCAAAATATGCTGTATTCGCAAGAAAGATCTCTTCTCCTTCTTCCATGGATGCATACCGGTAAGGTATCGTCTTTTCCGCGGCTGTACTGCCCGCGCAGCCTGCCGTCAAAACGGGAAGCGCAAAAGCCGTAATTCCTTTCAATACTCTTTTCGGCATGATTCATTCTCCAAATCTGTTACAGCACCATTATAATCCAGGAATTCATACAGGTCCCGTTTCTGAATAACAAAAAGCAGAGACATTTCTGTCCCTGCCTCACTTAGCTTTGATCTCTTCCGTTTCAAACAGGAAGGAAACAGATCCCTCCGTCTCACTGAACAGACCGGTATAGGTATCATACGAATCATTGCGGATCAGTGATCTGAGGTCTTTCAGAAGAGATCTGAGATCCTGATCGGCGAACTTTGTCAGTTCCTTAATACCCTTTTCATCAAACTCCCGGATTCCCACAGCCAGTGTACCGATTCCCTCCTCAAGCTGACTGTACCCGTCCTTCAGTGCTCTGCCGCCGTCCTTCAGATCACCGGTATGTTCTGCCGCCGAGGATATATTCTGCGAAAGAGTATGCACTGCGCCGGTATACTGGCCGATTCCATCCGTCAAAGACTGACTGCCGGACGCAAGAGAATCCAGAGCGGATTTCAGCTGCTGGGCAGCTGAGACAAGATCTGAGAGATCTTCTGTGGTATAACCGAGCTTTTCCGCTGTCTTACTGAGATAGTCTGTCTGTGTAAGCAGATCCGAAACAGCCGGTGTCAGAGCATCGATATCAATATCGATATCCGGCAGCTGCAGGGATGACAGTCCATTCAGCTGTTCCGATATGGTGGCGATTTCCGCCATTACGGATCCGGTTCCGTTTTCCAGCTCCTCTGCCGCACTCATCAGTTCCGTCACTTTATTTCTGACGGTTTCATCCATCGCCGCAAGATCCTCTTCGCTGATGGCACTTCTCGCAGAAGAACTTCTGACGACGGAGGACTGAATATCTGCTGAAGCGATATTCTGCAGTGACTGGGTGATCGAAGCAGCCGCATCCTTAACCATTGTTTCATAGCTTTCCGCATTGGCGAGGAAGTCCTGAATCTCCTGCATGTCAGCCGAAGAGTCCTTAAGGATATCCGTAATGGTCTGCGCATCCTGCAGAGCAGTCTGCACTGCATCTTCCGTCTTCTGTTTCTCTTCCGGACTCAGGGCAGACAAGATCTGATCCTTGTTGAAGGAATCCGTCTTTTCCTTAATGCCGTTTAACGCATCGGAAATCTGTGAAGCGCCGTCCTTCAGTTTCGTACCGTTTTCATCGAGCTGTCCGAGCGCGCCGGAGAGTGTTCCGAAGCCGTCCGCGAGTGTATTTACCCCGTCGACATACTGTGAGAGTCCCTCAGAGAACTGAGAGGCACCATCACTCAGCTGTTCCGCCCCGTCGGCGATCTTTCCGGAGGCTTCACCAAGTTCGTTCATATCACTGATCAGATCATCGCCCTTCTTCAGATCTTCATCTTCGATTTCCGAAAACAATCCGGAAGTGACGGCAGTCGAAATAAAGGAAAGTTCAAACTCCTTCACATCCGCTTCGATTTCCATATAGTCCGCGATTTCGATTTCTTCCGTCATCTCATGAGAGGAGAAATGCATGAAATCCTTTATGCCGGGAATACCGTAACCCGCCGCGGCAGTCATTCCGTCCATTTCAATCAATGTGCCGTTGGTGACTTTGGGATTACTGAAAATGTCCGGGTCAAGAACGGCAGCGGAGACAAACAGGAACGGGATATAGTTTTCCCCGGTGTAATTCTGATAGTCGATCCTGATCTTCAGATGCCCGCTTCTGCCCGCAAGCTGAGAGGGATCGGTTTTCTTTTCATCCAGATAATAGGAAATACTTACCCCCACGGGAAGCTGACCTGATGCAGTTCCTTTATAGGTTATCTTATTCCCCTTGTTTTCAAAGACGATCAATCCGTCATCCGTCAGGACATACTCCTCGTCCCCGGAAGTATTCCGTATATCCGAAAGCGTCGTCTTATCTTTCACCGGAGAATCCGGGGATGCGGTCAGTTTTACCGTATCGGTGATCTTTTTGACAAGACCGGAGGCATCCGTTTCAACATATACGGATTCCTCTTTTTTCTCTGCCGGCACCGCGTTTGAAGTATCCGGTCCTTTCGCTTCCTCCGTCATCTCTTCCGTGTGTGAAACAGGAGCGGATGAAACCGCAGGCTGACAACCGCACAGTATTAACGCCAGAAACGCGCATATTACATTCTTTTTATTCTGCATTCTTCAGTGCCTCCTCCATGGGAACTTTTACGATCTTCCGGTATTCCAGAACAGCGACCGCAAGATAGGTACCCGCTCCCAGGGCATACATCTTCAGATAGAGTGATGAATCAAGCCAGAACGGCAGCCAGCCGGAAAGCATCTGCCGCATGACCGTCTGATAAATGTTTTTCAGAACCGTTACGACAAGAGGAAGTGATACGCCAAGCAGCACAAGCACCACCAGTGTTGTCGCATGGATATACAGACCGCTGATCTCCCCGTTGGTATAACCGAGAATCTTTGCCATGGAAATGGACTGTGAGTTCTTCTCGATAATGATCTTTGAGAGCAGGTAGATCAGAATCATAAACATGATGACGGAAAAGAAATCCAGCAGATACATCATTTCACCGAATGAAACATCAAGCTGTCTGGAAACCTTTGTCAGCGAATCATAGTTGATCTCACTGTCGATATATTTCCGGTCGATATCGGTAATCTCGGAATTGCTGAAGTATCCGGCAAAGGTATCCGGATCAAGATCCAGCACCTCATTCAGATGCTTCTGTGTCATGAACATGCAGAGAGAACCTTCATAGTCACTGATTCCGGTAACGGTAAATGTATATTCGGTTCCTTCAAACCGCTCATGGAGGGTGATTTCATCCCCTTCCTTCAGCCGGTATTTATCCGCAAACAGAGCGGAGACAAAGACATCCTCATCCGTCATATTCAGATGGACATACCGTGAATCCGGTACGCAGCCGTAGATCATAATGCCTTCACTGACGGTTTCCTGCCCCTCCGGTGTATAGAGAGAGGAAGCCATGAATTTCTCGGCATCGGGATTGTCTGTCTGTGTTCCGTTCGCAAACATCACCATTTCCGCCATCTGGTTCAGATGACTTCCGGAAGCGGAAGAAACCGGCAGAGCGAGAATATACTGATGTTCCGCCAGGATGTTTTCCTGAATTGTCTGCTGGAAATGATCCAGCACCATCGGCAGTCCCATACCGAACATCAGCAGTGTATTCGCAAAGAGAATACCAACGCCTAACAGCAGGTAATTGGCAGTATTCTGCAGAATGATTCTGAGCCGGAATCTCTGCATGAAGGGAATGGAATACGGCAGGAACGCCGCTCTTTTCTGTCTGTGTTCGGAAAGATCATTCCGCATGAAGCGGATCGGTGAAAGCCGCAGTTTGCGGGCAAGAATGATATAGGTCACAACGATCATGATTGCCATCGGAATCAGCGTTGTCTTCAGCAATGCTTCAAAACTCCAGATTGTATGGTATGTCGGCAGACTGTAGCTTCCGTAATACAGATCCGCGCAGAAATCCTTGAAATACGTATATCCGAGAATGTTTCCGACGACCGCGCCGGCTGTGGTAACCATCAGCGGAAGCATCATATAGTGACGGATCAGTTCATTCCGCGTATATCCCGAAGCGCGCAGCGTACCGATTACGGTTGCCTCACGGGCAATCGTATCACTGGCCGTCAGACCGAAGACAAAGGCAAGAATCGCGATAATGATATACAGGAAGATCTCCATCATTGCCTTGTCGCTGCCCATGTCATCACCGGTGAAGATGATCGCCTGATTCAGATATCTCGGTACGAAATCCTTCAGGTCTGTTTCATCAGCCATGACTGCCATCAGATCCTCGGACAATTCTTTTTCCTGTTTTTCATCTGAAGGAGGACTGACATATTTCCACGCGTAGTGATATACAAGGCTGTCTTTCGGAAGTGAATCGAACTCTTCCTTTGTGACAACACTGACTCCGAATTTGACCGAGTCAAACATCGTATCATTGTTGTTTTCAAACAGACAGCTGTAATCAGAAAGTGCCACAAGTCCGGTAATCTTCCATGATCTGTCTCCGGCAGTGATCACATCTCCTTCGGAAAGACTGTTGTTGTCGGCATACATCCGGTCGACAGCGATCTCTCCCGTTCCTTCCGGCATCCTGCCGCTCATCAGACAGACCAGATCCACTTCCGTACGGTCGGCGAAGATACGCATCTTACTGCCGCCATCGAGCATCACTTCCGTATAGAAGTTCTCATACACTTTCACGGGAACCTCCCCGTTTTCGATATATTTGATCTGCGATCTGTTCAGCTTATGGCCGGAAGTGAATTTCCCGTCTTCGATATTGTATTTTTCAAAGGATTCATCGTACGCCAGAATCATCGAACCGTCAGCCACCAGAAATCCGGATACCACTCCCACCGAAATCACAAGCAGAAGAAAGATCATCAGATATCTGCCGATATCCGACTTCAGTTCTGCTTTCCACCGTCTGTTCAGAGGATTCCTTCTTACCATTCCAGCTCCTCTGCCTTCAGCTTATGCTCGTTGAAATACTGCCGGCGGATTCTGCCGTCACGCAGCTGCACAACCTGATCAGCCATGCCTTTGATTTCGTTATTATGTGTAACCATGATTACGGTATTGCCGTATTTTCCGGAGACCGTTTCAATCAGTTTCAGTATCTCTTTGGACGTCTGATAGTCCAGCGCACCCGTAGGTTCATCACAAAGCAGAATATCCGGGTTCTTGACAACCGCCCTGCCGATGGAGGTACGCTGCTGCTGACCGCCGGAGAGCTGTGAAGGAAGCTTGTCTCTGTGGTCATACAGCCCCAATACATTAAGCAGTTCATCCGTATCCAGAGGATGATGACTCAGATATGCACCGACTTCTATATTCTCCCGTACCGTCAGATTCGGAATCAGGTTGTACATCTGAAATATATATCCGAGATGTCTCCGTCTGAAAGCAGTCAGTTCCTTATCCTTCATCTGTGACATTCTGTCACCGTTGATCAGCACTTCTCCTTCATCCGCCTGATCAATTCCGCCGATAATATTCAGCAGTGTGGATTTGCCTGAACCCGATGCCCCAAGCAGGACACAGAGCTTTCCCTTTTCCACACTGAGATCTATACCCTTCAATACTTCCGTACGGCTGTCTGCCTCACCATACGATTTTCTGATGTTTTTGAGTTCAAGAAACATAGTATTCCTCTCTGCAGTTAGTTAGTACTATCTAACTATATTATACCCGTTCTTTGATTCTGACAATCAAAAAAGGAACCCTTCGGTTCCCGTTACTGATAATCGTAGCCGCTCGGTTCATTCAGCGGTTTTTCAAGAATTTCCGGATGTTCGAAAATGTAGGTAATCAGCTTCAGACTGCGGGCAAAATAGAAGCCATCGGCGATTCTTTCATCCAGTGTCGCGCCAAGATCAATGACTTCGCGGATTTCCCTGTGTCCGTCTTCCATCAGAACTTCATCCTTATGCAGTGTGCCGATCGTTACCATGATCGAATTCGTTCCATAGTTGTTCAGATGATGATATACGGAAGGACATTTGATACTGCCGAGATTGGATACGAGAATTGTCGAATAGTTCGGATCTCCTGCCGTGATGAATTCCGGATTCAGTCCCCAGAAGTCAAGCCAGCGGATTACCTTTACCGATCCGGCAAGAACGAGTCTCGGCAAAGCCGCAAACTTGTCCAGCAGTTCATCCACACCGCCGGTAGCGTGTTCGCTCTTTCTCGCTTCCTTTACATCTCCGATGATCTTACGTGAAATCTCATTGACTGTATCGGTGTCTTCCGGAACCAGATATATCAGCGCCTCTTCCGCTTCATCACCGAATCTTCTCTTGGCCACAAAGGAAAGACTGATCTCATTCCGTTCATAGATTCTGTATCCCTGGATAAACCTGTTCATCAGCGGTCTTTCCCGCACCATTCTGGCAAGGGCCGTAATCACACAGTGGAAGATTGTCATCTTCCCTTCTGTTTTTCCGGCATTCTTCTCTTCCAGATATTTCATCAGATTTGTCGCGTCTATTGTTGTATTCAGATATACTTCCGCTTCCGTACGCTTTGGCATCAAAGCGGTCATTACCGTCTGCAGACCGGGCGCAGACACTTTCTTTCCGTCGCGTCTGTCTCCCCATTTCACTTTTCTGGCTGTCATATTCCGCCTCCCTGTATTTTTGTGTTTCAACAACGAATTGAGTATATCACAAACTTTCTGTTTCACCATTAACAATCCATCATGTACGATGACGGTGTTTCGGTTATAATGAAAAAAACGGAGGGCATTATGGAATATACGGTTACGGTCAATTCATTGGAACAGACAGAGAAACTGCTCGATGAAGCATGGGAGCTTGCCAAAAAGCTTCCCGAAAATCAGGAGTATCTGAATATGCCCTGGTTTACCAGAGAGTACCAGCTGACCCTTGCCTTTGCGGGATCTGCCGCAAGCGCCAACGGAAAAGAGCTGACGGACTCCTGGGTGGATGAATGCCTCAAGGACCATATTGAGGACATGAAGAAAATTCTCAGAACAATGAAGTGAGATGATCCCTGTCTCACTTTTTCTTTTTTGTCAAACACTTTCCCTGTATAATTAAGACAGATCAAAACAAAAGTCATAAACTCAAAATACAATCAAGAAGGAGGAGATTACATGAGTTTTCCGAAAGGTTTTTTGTGGGGCGGCGCAACTGCTGCCAATCAGTATGAAGGCGGATATATCTCCGGCGGAAAAGGTCTTGCGGTAGCGGACACACTCACCGGCGGTGACGGTATCCACGGTATCCCCAGAAAGTTCTCAATCATTCTCGCTGACGGCACAAAGACGACAATCGGCGGCAGAGAAGAAGTTCCTGCCGGTGCCAAGGCTTTCGTTGATCCGGATGTCTATTATCCCAGCCACGAAGCAACGGATTTCTATCATCACTGGAAAGAAGATATCGCGCTGTTTGCGGAAATGAACTGTAATGTATTCCGTCTCTCCATCAACTGGACACGTATTTTCCCGAACGGTGATGATGAAGTTCCGAACGAGGAAGGTCTGCAGTTCTATGAGGATGTATTCAAAGAATGTAAGAAATACGGCATTGAACCGCTCGTAACGATCTATCATTTTGACTGCCCTCTCCATCTGGCAAATGAATATGACGGCTGGGTAAGCAGACATACAGTTGACGCATTTGAAAAATACTGCCGGACGATCTTCACAAGATATAAGGGAATGGTCAAATACTGGCTGACAATCAATGAGATCAACATCAACACCAACTTCATGATGAACGGTGTTCATGAACACATCTCCAACAAGCAGAATGCCGAACAGTGCAGATGGCACCTCTTTGTAGGAAGCGCCCTTGCCGTAACGATCGGTCACGAAATCGATCCGGAGAACTTCATCGGTCTGATGATTGCCCATGGCGCTACATATCCGTATTCCTGCAACCCGGAAGATGTCATGTGCGAGATTGAAACCGCTCATGATCAGAAATGGTTCTACGGCGATGTTCTCTGCCGCGGCTACTACCCTGCATACAAGGTTAAGCAGCTTGAAAGAGACGGCATCGTAATCAAGAAGGAACCGGGTGATGACGAACTGCTGAAGAAGGGTGTCGTTGACTTCTATTCATTCTCTTACTACTCATCCGCTACCTATGCGGCGCATCCGGAAGAGATCAAACAGGTTGAAGGAAACCAGGTCAGAGGCCTGCAGAATCCGTACCTGACAGCTTCCGAATGGGGCTGGACAATCGACCCGCTCGGACTGAGAATCAACCTCAACCAGATCTATGACAGATATCAGCTGCCGATGATGATCGTTGAGAACGGTCTCGGCGCAATCGACAAAGTCGAAGAAGACGGTTCAATCCATGACTCCTACAGAATTGACTACATGCGTAAGCATATCAAGGTCATGAAGGACGCCATTGAAATCGACGGCGTTGACCTCAGAGGATATACACCCTGGGGCCATATCGACCTCGTATCCGCAGGAACAGGCGAAATGAGAAAGCGTTACGGCTTCATCTACGTTGACAGAGATGATGACGGCAACGGTGACATGTCACGTTCCAAGAAGGATTCCTTCTACTACATGGCAAAGGTCTACGGTTCCAACGGCGAAGATCTTGACTGAATAACTGCATGAAAGCCGGGTTATCCCGGCTTTTCCTTTGCTTAATGATTCAGTATCTGATTTCTGTGCTACAATGAGTTGCTGCATAAAGTAACACAGACATGCGGAAAGTGAGGTTCATATGAAACTTGAAGTAAAAGAAAGATATCCCCGTGAATGTTATGACGAGCTGCTCTATGTCGTCTCTTTCCTGAAGTATTTCCGGAAAAAACCCGAAACAAAAGTTGAAAGGGTTACCGAGCATCTGCAGAAATACTCATTGTATTCTGCTTTGGCATTCTCACTGTTTCTCGTATTCAATATGATTTTCAAAAATATAATCTTCCTGATCATGGCAGTTCTCGCCGTTTTGATCGGAATATACGCGTATATGACAAAGAAGGATTCCGAAAAACAGATCGACGCATTCCTGAATGAGGCAGGAAACAGAACATATGAGATCAATGATGAAGGCATCACCTACAGCAGTGATACGAAAATGGTAAAGCTTCCCTGGGAGAATATTGAAATGATCCTGAAGGGAAAATATGCATTCTGCTTTGTGCCTTCTTCAAACACGGATTTCATCATCTGCATCAGCCGTCAGTACGAAGATGAAGTTATGCAGGGAATCAAAGAAGCGGGAAAAGAGAAGCTGATCCGCGGCTGAAGGAAAATCTCCTTCAACTTTTTTATTCCATCAAAAAAAGTGCAGAAGTTCTGCACTTTTCTGTTTCCATTACTTAATGATGGATTCGAGCCATTCCTTCGGCGGTTCATAACCGAGGATCTTAACGACTGTAGCAGCCACATTGGCAAGACCGAAGTCGCCTTCTTCCTTGACTTCTGTTCCCTCAGGTCCGTTGTAGATCGCAAACGGTACAACTGCCAGAGAGTGGGATGTCTTCGGCTTCGGGGATCCGTCAGGGTTCTTGCCCTTGTCATACATTTCATCGGAGTTTCCGTGGTCAGCCGTAACGAGCAGAGTGTAGTCCATCTTATCGCAGGCATCCATGATTCTCTTCAGCATCAGGTCAACGCTTTCCACACCGATCAGAGTTGCTTCATAGTTTCCGGTATGACCGACCATATCGCCGTTCGGATAGTTGCAGCGCAGGAACTGGAACTTGCCGGATTCAATCGCTTCAACCATCTTGTCGGTGATTTCCGTTGCCTTCATCCAGGGCTTCAGTTCGAACGGAATGATATCGGAAGGAATCTCTTCCCAGACTTCGAGTTCATCAGAGAACTTCTCGGAACGGTTGCCGTTCCAGAAATATGTAACGTGACCGAACTTCTGTGTTTCGGAACATGCATAGGAATGAACACCCTTGTCTACAAGGAACTCACTCAGTGTATGTTCAATGTGCGGCGGTTCAACCAGGAAGTGCTCAGGCAGCTTCAGGTCTCCGTCATACTGCAGCATACCTGCATAGTATACCTTCGGCTTCTTTTCCTGTACGAAGGAATTGAATCCGCTGTTCATGTAGTCAAATGCCTTTGAAAGCTCAACTGCACGGTCGCCTCTGAAGTTGTAGAGAATGACGGAATCGCCGTCATCGATTGTTCCGGCAGGCTTGCCTTCTGCTTCACCGATCACGAATCCGGGCAGGAACTGATCTGTGTATCCGCCTTCAGCGCGGAGTGTTTCAACTGCTTCTTTGAATGTCGGGAATGTTCTTCCTTCGCCCATGACGTGGATCTTCCATCCCTTTTCAACCATTGACCAGTCAGCTTCATAACGGTCCATTGTAATGACCATTCTGCCGCCGCCGGAAGCGAAGCATGCGTGGAATGTTCCGTCGTTGAGTTCTTTGAACAGATCTTCCATCTGATCAACATACTGCAGCGCGGATGTTTCGGGAACGTCACGTCCGTCAAGCAGACCATGTACTCTGACTTCATTCATTCCTTCCTTCTTGCATTCCTTGACCATCGCGATCAGGTGAGAAATGTTGGAATGTACGTTTCCGTCTGAAAGCAGACCGATGAAATGAATCTTTCCGCCGTGTTCCTTTGCATAGGAAACAGCATCTTTCCATGCGGATGACTCATAGATCTTTCCGCTCTCGATCGATTCGTTGACGAGCTTGGCACCCTGAGAATAGATCTGTCCGCAGCCGAGCGCGTTATGACCTACTTCGGAATTTCCCATGTCGTCGTCGGAGGGCAGACCGACGGCGGTGCCGTGTGCCTTAATTGTCGTGTGCGGCCATTTTGTCATCAGTTCTTCAATCTGAGGTTTGTAAGCGTGAAGAACGGCATTACCCATGTCTTTTTCAGTCCATCCGACTCCGTCCATCACAACCAGAACTACCGGTTTTCCCATTTTGTGTAATCTCCTTTATTTCTAAATTCAAATATAGCATAAATCCATGTATTTGTTCATTTAAACTTAAGCCGCCGGCCTCCGTCGTAACACAGAAAGATCAATTTTCAGCTGCCAAAAAACAGGTCTTCCTCTTCGGAAAACCTGTTTTGTCTGAATCATGATTTCTGTTAAGAGAACTGTATCTCATGTGACTTCAGAATCGACTGTACTTCACGGTGAAGATTATCTTCAAGCTCTCCTCTTTCCAGTTCATTGACTTCAGCCGATATGCGGCATGACATCTTTCCGCCGGAGAACTGCAGGATTCCCGTAAAATACGGTTCGCCGATAATCTGGGGATACTTTTCCTTCAGCTTCGGCAGTTCCTCATTGAAGACAGCTTCAACATCATCAATGGATGTCGTTACCGGGATGGTGAAATTGACATTTGCAAAGCTGCTGCACATCGTCAGGTTGATGACATTGTTGATATCGTGGTTGTTGATGATCTTGATGTTCTTATCCCAGCTGATCAGCTTCGTTGTCCGCAGACCGATTTCCTTTACCATTCCGCGGTAGCCGCCGACTTCCACGATGTCTCCCACCTGGAATTCCTGTTCAAAGATAATGAAGAGACCTGCAACAATATCGGTAATCAGGCTCCTTGCGCCAAAACCGATCATCAGTGAGAGAAAGCCGACCGTTGCGGTCAGAGCCCGAACGTCAACACCGAAGAAGCTGAATCCCATATATGCGGTCATGATTGCCAGACCGTATTCAAAGAAACTGCGGATCATATGACAGATTGTTTCCGCTTTCGCAGTCAGTGTCTTGGAGAGCAGATCAAGAAGCTCAGTGATAATTGTCCCGAATACCACAGCTGCGATAATCAGTATCGCCACAGCCGAAACGGAGAAGATATTCAGGCCGAACGGCCAGTTGCCGCTGAAGATATAAGCCAGAACGGAACCACTGCCGAACAGCTGATTCCGGAAGATCATCATCACAGTTGCCGCAACAGACGTAACCACCAGCAGTACGTAGATAAACTTTCCGATCTTTTCCTCCGCTGTCATATTGGGCCATTTTCTTCTGAGTACACGGAGTCTGTGACGCAGGGAGAGGGATGATACATTTTCCGGATGAAGAATGTATACCTGCCCGCTGTGCTTTTCATGCTTATGTTCTTCTCTTCTATCCTGCAGCTCTGTATCCTCAACCGGAATCAGACGCTCGAGGAAAGCAAGAACCGCAAGCATAACTGCCATAATGGCTGCCGCATTCAGCGTATATCCAGTTCGGCCCGCGAATAACGGTTCAACCGGAACGGTAACGTAAAGAAGGTTATTGTCGATCGCAAACGCGTGGCCGTACAGCCGTTCATTTACACCGTTGAAATATCCGGAAAAGTCACCGCGCAGAACATTTTCGGTGAAACCGTAATCCGCAGCCTTTTTCCCGATCAGGCCGTGATCCTCCGCGTATGTGAACTCTTTTGTTTCCGTATTGATCAGATAACATGTCAGCGCATTGGTTACTGCGGAATTGTCAAACATGTTTGTAAGAGAAGAAGTTTTCAGCGCCTCCTGAAGACTCTCCTGGTTGACAGATGACAGCAGGAAGCCGTCCACATGACCGGTACTGTCTTTTGTCGTCACACCGATCAGCTGATCCGTTTCCTTTGTCAGATCATTCTGCTGCAGCGGCCCGACAACGGAAGGAACGCCGTTCTTCAGAGGATTGAAAATATAAGAAGGATTGTCTTTATCCGTACTGATTGAATAACCGGCATAATCGGAGTCAGTGACCGTTTCCTTTCCGTTTGTATCGAACATCATGATGTAATTCATACCCATTCTGGATGAAATGATGCCCAGATCATCAGATGTGCGGCGTTCCGGGAAATCGCTGAGATACTTAGAAATCATTTCGGCATCCCGCAGTTCCTGACGGTCAAATTCATTCTGAATATTACTGACTGCTTTTTCGTTTTCCTCGATCATGTATCTGACCGATTCTGCTGTATCACGGTAATTCTCAATGAAGTATGAGAGTCCGTTCAGCGTTTTCACATAATATGCAATGCCCGTCACGATCAGCAGAGAAGCAGCCGCAAAAACAGATGCCTTGTACGTAATCGTTGACTCCCTGCCTTCTCCTTCCATGCGTCCTTTATGATAATCGATACGCAGAAAGCGGATGTAGCAGACAAAGAGGATCAGCAGCAGTACTGCCGCTGCCACGACAGGAAGAACAAGATATACATAGTCACTGAAAAGAGCCGCAAAAGGAACAGCGTAATACAGATCCATATTCGTATCTTCAACATGCTGGCAGACGACAAACATCAGCCTGCCCTGGATGATCTGGAACGAGAACTCGGATTTCTGACTGAAAACAGTCGTAGGTAAAGCTTTTCCGACAGACAGCAGATCTTCGACCAGCATGCCTTCGACCTCATCACCGGGATAGTTATCGATGACGCCGTCTACAGCCGAGAAGAAGAAATTCTGGCCGTCAATCATGTTTCTGTCAATGAGATCCCTGGGAGTATAAATATTACTGAGGAGGCTGTTGTACTCATTCAGACCCACCCGCATGACAGCCATCATATCCTGATCCATACAATAGTAGTAATACCGGTTATCCTCTGAATCGATACAGCCTTCTGTCTCACCGGTCATTGTCTGCATCAGAATCTGGGTAATATACTCACTTTTTACCGGTTCCCCTCTGGCTTCAACAAGTGTTCCGCCGCTACGTTTATAGAGAAACAATTCAGTATCCTCCATGTAGCGGCTGCCCAGTTCCATAAACCGTCTGTAATTGGGTGATTCCATTTCACTCACATAGGAAAGGAATGAAAGTCTGTCCAGATACCAGCTGTCATAATCGGCTGTCAGAGACTTTGTCTGCCTGCCGGCAGTCACAATCGAGTTCATCAGTCTGCTGTAGCGCCATGACATCTGCACTTCTTCTTCCGAAAACCATTGTTCTGTCGTGATAAACAGAAGCCGCAGGGTTCCCACAAGCATCAGGAGTATACCGATGACAGTCAGTCTGCGGAAAGTGAACTTCTTTCCGGATTTCTTATTGTTGCTCTGTTCTTCCATCAGTCCCCTCCTTTCATCCGATCGTAATTCCGTTTCTCATCAGAATCTTCTGTATTTCACTGTTCAGAATACGTACCGACTCAGTGCGGTTCGCTTCCGAAGCCTCGGCAGCCACACAGCATTCCATCTTTCCGTCCTTGAAATTCTTGACACCCTGGAAATACGGCGCGCTTTCAAACTGCGGATACTGTTCCTTCAGGGCCGGAAGTTCGGCCGCGAATATTTTTTCCAGATCACTGATCGATACACCTGAAGAAATGGTAAACCGGCATACTGTATAGTTGCTGTTCTGTGTGAGGTTGATGATATTCTTCACTTTCGAGTTGTTCATCAGCAGAATGTTGTTGTTCTGGTCAATCAGCTTTGTGGAATGAAGACCGATTTCCTTTACTCTGCCTCTCTGGCCGCTGACCTCGATGACATCTCCTACCTGGAATTCCGATTCAAACATCAGGAACAGTCCGGAAATAATGTCCTGGGTCATATCCTGAGCTCCCATACCGACAATCATGACCATGATGCTTGTGGCGGCGAGCATCTTCGCCATATCTATTCCGAACATTGCCAGGGCAATATAGCCGACAATCAGAACTGAAAGATATTCAACCGCGCTCTTCAGAAGAAGGAT
Source organism: uncultured Erysipelotrichaceae bacterium (assembly GCA_902766435.1). Taxonomy (GTDB): domain Bacteria; phylum Bacillota_I; class Bacilli_A; order Erysipelotrichales; family Erysipelotrichaceae; genus Bulleidia. Next base: position 30,233 of record CACXDM010000016.1, read on the forward strand.
ATATGTCTGCGCCTTCCGGCTGACAATACGGGCAAAAATATTCAGTATATACCGGACAACCTGCACGCAGATTGACACGACAAGAATCATGATCAGCACAGCGGTAACAGAGAAGAAGTTGACACTGTTCTCCCACGTTCCGCCGACAATATAATCCACCATGGATACTCCGCCGGTAATCTTCTCACGGAAGACAATCAGGATGAAAAACGCAAGCTGAACAAGATGAATCAGATGAACAATCAGCTTTGTTGTCTTTTCCTCAGCGTAGAGATTGGTTCCGAGTGATCCATGACGGAAAACCTTGGAGAAGAACTCATTCGGCTTCCCGCTGTGTCCGGTTTCTGCCCCGTGTCCGCCGAGCATTCTCATGATCAGCCCGGCAACAGCATAGAACAGGGCAGCGCCTGCCGCTATGGAAACCGTAAACAGCATCCGGTTTCTGTATATGATCGAATACGGAAGCGCAATGTAAAGGTATTTTCCTTCAAGATTCGTCTGTGTGGCATGGCAGTCCTCACCGTCAATCGTCACCTTGCCCGCAAAGCCGTCTGTCATCGCTTTTTCCGTAAAGCCGAAATCCTCCGCAAGTACGCCGTCCGCTCTGAGCATAGTGGAGAATTCAATCTTCTTCGTTTCCGGATCAATCAGAAAATAGTAATTCTGTCCGGAGAACGGTTCCGCTTTCAGAACCGATTCAATCGAATAGGCTTCAACTGCGTTCTGGATAATATCGGACTCATATGCCGTCATTAAAATGCCTTCCGACAGATTGTCTTCCCCGCGCAGTGAAACACCGATCAGCTGATGATACAGACCGGTAAGATCATCCGTTTCGATATCCGCAGCCAGTGTATGCGTACCGTTAAGCAGTGCCCGGAATTTGGAAGAAGGCACATCCTTCTTCTCTGAGAGGACAAGATTGATGTAATCGGCATCACTGATCACTTCCCTGCCGTCACGGTCGAAAATAATCATATACTGTATGCCGAAAGACTCAGACCAGGTCCGCAGATTTTCTTCGGTTCTTTCTTCCGGAAACACCGAGAGATAATTTCCGAGAATTTCCGTCTGTTCCGTATACATTGCAGTGAACATTCTCTTCATCTCATCTGCGGTTGTCTTATTATCCTCATACTGGTCCTTGATGATCTGCAGTTCGTAGGGGTCATCAACCACATAGTTTTTCAGTCTGAACAAAGAGTATGCATAAAAACTTGTCACTGCCACGATACATACTGCAGTCAAAGAAAGGATTCCTGATTTGAGATTCAGCTCCCGTTCGGTACGGCGGTCCGCATCGGGATGGGCTTTGCGGAACTGGCGGAGAAAATAAAGTATTACGGCAAGACCGAAAACAGTGATGGTCACAATCACCAGAATAATCGTCCCGGACAATCTGAACAGATGCGAGCTTTCAACCAGATAGTGAACAACAATATGATCGTCTTCGGAAGGCGCCTCAACAACGGCATACTCACGTCCTTCAATTTCCACCCGGTAAGACATTGTTCCGGGTTTTCCCGGGATATCCGTTTTATCAGATACCGGTTTAAGAAACTCTTCAACTTCCGAACCGATTACATCCGCAAAAAAATCCGGTGCGTTGGTCAGATACCCGTCTCTGCTGACAAGAACCGCAGAGTATCCCGTTGTATTCGCCAGAATCAGATCATCGATCCGGCCGACATTTTTCTGGAATTCCTCAACGCTCTCAGGATCAAGCTGCCGGACCACAACATTACCGTCTGAAAGCTTTTTGGCGTAAAGCAGACTTCCGTCTGAGGAAATAAACCTTGCGGTTTCCATCTCATCACACAGTCTGATCAGCTCTCTGATTTCCTCCGGATCGCCCACCAGGTCAGAACGTGTACTGATCTGATTGCCGTCACGGTCGAAAATATAGAATTCTATATTGCCGAAAACACGGTCAAGCACCCTGTCATCATTCTCAAAAGCGCCGCGGTCATACATCAGTCCGGCAATCTGCAGTTCATTCTGTATTACGCCGAAATAACTGTTCCGTATGGAAGAGATATGATCCAGTTTTTCATCTGTCTTATACGCCATCAAAGAAGCGGTTTCCACCATATCCTCCAAATAAAGCGCAGAATTGTACATGAAAATAAAGAAGGCAACGAGTCCCAGATACATAATTGTCAGCAGCGCAAGAAAACACCCGCCGAAAATACGGCCAAGCGCTGATGTCTTCTTTTCTGTTTTAATATTGTTTTCCGACATATATGGATTATTTTACTACATTCTTCCCGAATCACAGACCCAAAAGAAAAACTCTGCCGCAAAATACCGCAGAGTCCTGAACCATTTTATCCGATCGGGATTTCAACCACTTCCGCCATTCTTGTCAGGCAGCTTTCGATCTGTTCGGAAATCTCCTTAACAAGACGTTCCGAAATCTCTTCGTTCTTTTCACCCTCGAGGTTCTTATACAGGTTGTCCTTGACTTCCTTTGTAATCTTGTCCATCCGTGAAGTAAAGACGCTCTTGGGCAGAAGCTTTCTTGCCGGAGATGGGATATTGGAATTCAGTATCACTTCCTGCATCTTGTCCTTGCCTAATGCAAGAACAAGCAGTGAGAGTACTGCACCGGCAACGATACCCGGCAGACCGTTGGCGATTAATGCAATGCCGCTGCCGCCGCACAGGAAGCCGATCAGAAGCGAGACGATCGTATCGATCATCCAGGTGATTTCCTCCACCGCAAAGAGATTCTTCGTCTCCACCTTGATATTGATATCCCCTGCCGAAAGATAGGATGTCAGATTCAGAGCCGAGTACGGCACATTATGCTTAATACAGATCGGCATCGTATACTCTTCCAGTTCGTATGAAACTTCCTTCAGCCAGGAAGAGATGACCTTTGTCAGAAGCCTGCGGGCATCATCAGAATGCAGATACGCGTCAATGTCATTCTGCAGAACACCGTCAATATCCGACAGCTTCTCAATCGTACCGTCACGCCATTTATCCACGACCGGCGCAGCCACGTTGGTCAGAATCGGTGAAGTCATCGTTTCAACGGTACTGTGATACAGCTCATCCAGATGTCTTTCCACGATCTTCTCGACTGTGGTGGAAGCCTTCAGGTTTTCGATATCCTCCTTGAATTCACGAAGCTGATCATCGATTCTGCCGCAGTAGGCAAGTCCCTTGGATACCGAGAACTCCGGTTCACTTCCCGAGATGACAACGGCATCGGTGAATACTTCCTGGCACCATGTCTTGATGGCAGGCAGACGGGAAACACCGCCGGTCATGAAAATCAGTTCCGGCTGTTTTTCCTCAATGTTGTCCCTTGCCTGGATCAGACTGTCAATAAAGACTTCCTTGAAGGACCTGTTGTCCAGCTTTTCCATCTTTCTCTCAAGCAGTCTTGCGGCGATTGTTTCATTCATCCGCAGTGTAAGTCTTGTCGGCAGGAATCCGTAGCGGATACTGACATTCTGCACACAGTCATTGTTCTTCCAGTATTCCTCATCCGTGAAATACTTTTCCTTCAGTCTGCGCGCCGCAAATTCGCAGTATGTCCGCCACGCTTCACTCTCGGCAAAGATCTTCCGGATCTTTTTCTCATCCGCTGAAGCCTTAAGGGACTCATCAAGAAGAATCTCATCCATGATGCCGCCGCCCAGGAACACTTCGCCGCCGGTCTGCAGTTCGACTTCCTTGCCGCCCATGATATAGGCAAAGTCCGTTGTCGAAGAGCCGATGTCAACGACAAGCACCGGTCTTGAGAGAATGTCATAACCGACCTGCAGGTGCTTTGACTGACAGGCACTGACAAGAGCAGCTCTTGATTCGGAAATGATCTTTGTCGGCGGATAACCTGCCTTTTCAAAGATTTCCCGGTAATTCTCACGGGCATTCCGGTTCCATCCGGCCGGACAGCCGATATAGAAGCAGCTGTCTTCACCCTTGATCAGACTGCCGCTGAGATACATCTCCCCGAGCACGCCTGCCGCAAAGCTTTTAATATCCTTTGAAGACTCGGTATCCGTCAGATAACGGCTTTTGAAACGGAGCTTACGCTGCACTGCATCCGGTTCATAGCAGGCATTCTCACCGATGATCAGTGTTCCGTCCCGCAGCAAAGCATATGCGGTAATAAAGCTTTTCTGTTCGTTGAGTTCCAGGACTTCCGGTTCACCTTTGTCCTCTTTCTTCAGCAAGGAGACCGCACTCTCCGCATCTCCCAGATCAAACCCGTAATATTTATCCATTATCTGCCTCCCGACGCCAGTCCCTTTTTCAGCAGAACATCATCCATGACAAGAGCGGGACGGAGTGTTTCGTTCTTCTTTCCCGGCATCCTGTCAAACCAGTTTCTGTGCTCATCCGTATAATCCACAGCTTCAATTCCTCTTGCATGAAGGAAAAACTTCACATCGGAAAGAATCGTTGAAGATGCTGTATTCTCCTGATCGGCATAAGCCTCTTCGAGGATTCTCGCAAAGAGACCGATTGTCTTGTCATCAAGACCTGCCTGTGTATCATGACGCTCTTTTCTGACTGCTCTTTCTTCCGTGCCGCGGACATCTTCGAGGATCTGATCAAGCGTAACCACCGTCATCAGCAGTGAACGGTATATCCGGTTCAGATCCGGCATTGTCTCCGTGGAAATATCATCATCCGTTTCCGCCGCAGTCTTTTTCATCATCCTGCCGGCAAGAAGCAGAAGAACTCCTCCCGCGGCCGTCAGACAGATGATCGGATAGATATTCTGCGGGTTCGTATGATTGTTCGCATACAGAAGGACCATGACCGCAAATACGGCAGTCAGACCTCCTCCGAGCAGAAACGGAAAGGATTTCGGTCTCCTGGCGCTGAGGGACCTTCCTACAGCCGACTTGCGGTAAACCTTTGTCTCCCCTTCGGTATCGGCCAGATTCAAAGACGGCTTGACTGCCTTGATCAGCCGTGATGCCTCTTCCTTTACCAGATCACTTGGTTCAGCTTCATTGTACGTATAGAGAATTCTTCCGAGCTCATCTTCACATACCCGGATTACCTCCTGCCGGCTATTGGCAGCAGAAGCATTCTGCAGAAAACGTTCTTTATCATTCTCCAGTATTGTCTGTAAACTTGTCATTTGCTTTCTCCGCTTTCCATAATCATATCACATCGTACCGAATACAGCCGCTTTTCCCATACCGTAACACTTAAAGGACTGCTATAATAATTACAATCAAATCGGAGGGATTTACGAAAATGACAAATAATAAGATCTTTTCTGCTCTGCGCGAAAAGCCTGAACTGATGGCAGCGCTGCTTGCCGCAAAGAAAGCAATTCCGGAAAGAGGAGCTGCCGAAACGGAACAGGATAAGTTCATCCGTTCCCTGCTTGGCAATGCCGCTTCAAAGGAAGAAGTTTCTTCCGCTGCCGATGACATCGACAGAAACCCGGTCATGCAGCTGTTCCTGCAGTCTGACGGTCTTCTTGATCCGAAGGAACTGATGGATTATGTCGGCGACTTCTCCGGCGACAAGGCAAACCCGAATCAAAACGCAGCTGTCAAGGCACTGTTTGACGGCAAGCTCAGCATCAAGGAAATCCTGCTGCTGATCGCTCTGTTCAAACTGTTCAAGGGCAAGACACAGCAGACAACAACACAGTCTTCCGGAAACTCACTGCTTAACACTCTGCTTGGCGGTGGGCAGACACAGACCACTTCCGGCAACTCACTGTTCGGACTGGCTCAGCCGCAGCAGACACAGCAGTCTCAGCAGACACAGAGCCTCAACAACATCCTGAATTCCCTGCTCGGCGGACAGACACAGACTACTTCCGGCAATTCACTGTTCGGAATTGGACAGCCTCAGCAGCAGACACAGCCTTCCTACAGCCTGTTCGGCAATCTGTTCTCCTCCGCTCTTGGCGGACAGCAGACACAGACCACTTCCTCAGGCAGCTCACTGTTCGGACTGGCCCAGCCCCAGCAGCAGACACAGTCACAGAATATCTCTTCTGTTCTCAACTCTCTGCTTACAGGCAACACGGGAAACAATTCCCAGGCACAGCAGATCTACTCCCTGCTGAACAACTCTTCGAGCTCTGCCGTCAACAGCAACGGTACAGTCAACGTAAGCCAGCTGTTCAACATCGCAAGTCAGCTCCTCGGGAAATAACCTGAAGACACTGAAGGCTCCGGGTCACAGACCGGGAGCCTTTTTTACTGGTTATTCTTCGCTTCAAGCCATCTGCGGTGGGAAGTCAGACGTCTGATTCTCATCGGAACAGGCTCTTCTTCAAAACGGATCCAGTTTGAATCCGTCTTACCGGATTTCCACAGTTCAATGGCATCTTCCGCGTCTTCCAGAAACGCCACGGGATCCATTAATCCATACAGCTTGGGCGGAATCACATACAGCGGATGCGTAAAGTTCTTTTCCACATCCTTTACCTTGTGAACAAGATGGGGACAAAGCATGGCAATGTCATAGTCATCCGCTTCCTCGATATCGATCAGCGTCATGGGATTTGATCTCCCGATTCTGTTTTCACGCATTTCCTTCACCAATGTGAAGGGACAGAAAATAAATTTAATCTTATCATCGATTCCTTTCAGCTTCGCATCCTTGTTCAGCTGGTTCATCAAAGCCGAGGATGAAAAACCTCCTCCGCAGCAGATCAGTGCTCTAATCATCGTTCCTCCTGACTCGAAGATCATAATAATACGGGCATATATTCTCATAATGACCGTCTTTCATACGGAAACCGCCGGGTATCGTACCGAGCTGGCGGAAGCCGAGCCTCTCATACAGATGCCGGGCATGGATATTGGATTCCACAACCGCATTGAACTGCAGAACACCAAAACCGTATTCCTTTGCCTTTTCAATACAGTCAGTCACAAGCTTCTCACCGATATGCAGACCTCTTCTTCCTTTTTTCACGGCATAGCTGGCATTGCACAGATGACCGCATCTGCCGACATTATTGGGATGAAGGATATACAGTCCGGCGATGTTTCCGTCATCATCTTCAGCGCATCCCGTATACGTCTGCGCCGCAAAAAACTCTCTGCCGCTTTCCTCATCCAGCAGTTCTTCCTGCGGGAAGGCATTTCCCTCTTCCACAATTTCATTCCAGATTTCAATCATTGCCGGAATATCCTGTTCCGTATGTTTTCTGATCTTCATTGTTCCTCCTTAGTCTTTATGTTACCTGCTGTGAAGAATTAACGCAAAAGAAAACCATGCCCGCAGGCACGGTAATCAGATCATAAACTGATAAACGGTAAACGCCGCATAGATGCATAACAGCAGGATACCCTGCCAGCGGTAGAGCTTCTCTTTGATCAGCGCCGGGAAACAGAGAATCGACATGACCGCAAGCATGACCGGAATATCCACTACAAGAGAGGAATTCATTCCCATGATCAGTTTTTCCGCCGGGATGGCAAACGGTGAAATCGTGATGGCTGTTCCGCTGACCAGAACCAAGTTGAAGAGATTTGCGCCGATGACATTACCCAGTGACAATGCGCCGTGTCCCTTCATCAGGGATGTAATCGCCGTGATCAGTTCCGGCAGTGAAGTACCTAATGCGACCATCGTGAGACCGATAACCGAACTCGGAACACCGAGTGCTTCGGCAATAATCGTTCCGTTTTCAACGAGGAAATTTGCCCCGAGAGCGATCGCAGCGGCACCGACTGCCAGAAGCAGCAGTTCCTTAGCCAGTGTGCTTTCAGGTTTTTCTTCTTCCTCCTCCGCCGGTTCTTCCGGCTGTTTTTTCATCTGGGCAACGGAAATGAACATATAGACGACAAACATCACGAGCAGAAGGATACCGTGCCATCTCTGAAACACACCTGTTGTATAGGCAATGGAACAGTAGAAGGCAGCTGCCAGAAAGAATGCGGCCACCGGCAGACGAAGCGTATCCCGTTTGACACCGGCCGGCTTGATTGCGATTGTCAGGGCAGCAATCAGACTGGTATTGCATATGATGGAACCGATCGCATTCCCGTAGGAAATACCTGAATTATGCTGAAGGGCAGCCTGAGCGGATACCATGACCTCGGGCAGAGTAGTTCCGATTGAGACAACCGTTGCCCCGATCAGTATCTCAGGCAGATGAAATCTGTGGGCGATTCCGGTAGCGCCGTCAACGAACCAGTCACCGCCTTTGATCAGCAGAACAAAGCCGATCAAAAACAATAATACTGCAGTAAACATATATAACCTCCGTAAAAAA
>CACXDM010000017.1 GCA_902766435.1 uncultured Erysipelotrichaceae bacterium
CCGCCGTATACCGAACGGTACGTACGGTGGTGTGAGAGGTCGGAACTAAGTAAAGGAGGAACCTTTACTTAGTTCCTCCTACTCGATTATTGTCTGGTTTTATGCCTTGTTTTTCTGCGCTTCCTGAATAAAGCGTTCAAAGAGACAAAGCATGTGATTGTTCGGGGTGTGGATAAATCCTTCCGGATGCCACTGTACACATACTAGATAAGGGTAGTCCGTACCTTCCAGTGCTTCCACTACGCCATCATCTGCCCGGGCAGTTACACGGAGTCCTTTGCCGATCTTTTTGGCTGCCTGATGATGGAAGCTGTTTACGGGTACACGGTCTTTGCCGAAGATATCAAAGAGTATGGAATCTTTTTCAATCGTGACCTCATGACTGATGCCTTCCCGGCCGCTTTCTTTCTGAACATGCAGAAATGTATCGGGGGAATGGAGAGAAAGATCCTGATAGAGTGTGCCGCCAAGAGCGACATTGATGATCTGCAGTCCGCGGCAGATCCCGAATACCGGCTTTCCGGTTTCGAATATCATTTTCAGAAACTTGAGTTCATACAGATCAAAATCCAGTCTTGTCATCTGCAGCAGAGGATGAGGACCTTCGTGATATGTCATGGGATTGACGTCAATTCCGCCGGGAATCAGAAACCCGTCGCAGTAATCTGTCATTTCCGCAAGCAGATCATCGTTATCCGACATGGGAATAATAACCGGAATTCCGCCGGCAGCAGTTACCGAAGCGATATAATGATCGCCGATTCCGTGGGTAAAGAACTGGGAGTGGTCGATGACTGTCGGATGGGCAGGAATACCGATGATAGGTTTTTTCATTTTCTTGACTTCCTTTCAGCGCGATGAAATTTTACAATGGATTGGTCGAATAAGGAAGTGAGATCATGAAAGAAAACAGAAAAGAACTGATCGGAAAACTGGAAAGACTGTCAAATGCATTCGGACCGAGCGGGTTCGAGGAAGAAGTGGTGCAGGCTGCCGCTTCCATGGCAGACGGTTTTGTTTTGGAAAATGACTCAATGAATAATCTTTACATGACCGAAAGCGGCGAAATACGGCATGAGAAACCTGTCTTCATGCTGGACGCGCATCTTGATGAATGCGGGTTCATGGTGCAGGAAGTTCTGAATGACGGACTAATGCCGTTTGTCATGCTCGGCGGGATGGATATGTCATCGGTTGTCGGCCAGTCAGTCATTGTCAGAAGTGCATCGGGAAAGAAAGTCAGAGGCATCATCACTTCAAGACCCGTGCATCTGATGACCGCAAAGGAGAGGGCGGATACGGATCTTCCGATTGAGAAATTCTATATCGATGTCGGCTGTACGAGCCGTCAGGAAGTAAAGGAACTCTACGGGATCAGAGCAGGTGATCCTGTTGTGCCGGATGTTGTATTTTCATACCGGGAAGAGAATGACATGTGCTTCGGCAAGGCTTTTGACAACCGTGTCGGCTGTCTATGCATCCTGGAAACGATGCGCCGGCTGAAAGAGGAAGGAATTGACACGCTTCCGGTTGAACCGGTCGGGGCATTTGCCTCACAGGAGGAAGTCGGTGAAAGAGGCGCGATGGTGACATCCGTTAAGGTAAAGCCTGATTTCGCTGTCGTGTTTGAAGGAACCCCGGCGGATGATTATTATTTCCGCGGTGAGAGCGCACTGATTCAGGGCGGTCTCCGCAAAGGTGTGCAGATCCGTCATTTTGACCGGAGTACCATTTCCAATCCCCGCTTTATTCAGTATGCGGCAGATATCGCAGAGGAAAAGGGAATCCGTTACCAGTGCGCCGTACGCAGAGGCGGCGGAACAAATGCCGGTATTATTACAACAAAGACAAAGGATGTTCCGACACTGGTTCTCGGCGTGCCGTGCCGGTATGTTCATACGTCAAACAACTTCATGGCTGCAGAGGACATCGATGCGGCAGTGGATCTGGCGGTGGAAGTGATCCGGAATCTGACAAAGGATAAACAGGATTACATCACGAACAGAAATCTTCTCAGCAATCAATAACTATTTGTTGAGGATATAAAACTCATATTGAGAAAACAAAGAATTCTGATCCATACAGGATTTAACTCGGACAAGATTTATGGAGCTCGCAGTCAGACCTTTCTGTCTCTTGGCTGCAGATAATATTATGACTTATACTTATATGTAATAAGAATGGGGGTCTATATGGCGTTGATTAAATGCCCGGAGTGTGGCAAAGAAATTAGCAGTCGTGCGGAAGCATGTCCATTTTGCGGATGTCCGATAAACGAAGAAACTATGTCTGATGAGAACGGCAGAGAAGAAAGTGGTTATCTGCAAAATGCCACAGATGTTGTTGGAGGTATTGCAAAATCTGCATTTAACAAAGTTAAAGAGGCATCAAGTTATAAACGGGTTGGTGCTTTGGAAGTGGACGAAACAAATCGAAGGTTTAAAGTTCTGAAAACTGCCAATAAAGATGGTGTTGGTGCAAAGATTTTGAAGGGTACGGCAGCACTTTATACAGCGGGATTATCACTGGCGGCTGAAAAAGCATATAAAGCTGTATCACGTGAATGGTATAGTTTTGATGATTTAATAAGCTATAAAACAGAGAAGGATAATGCTCGTGAGTATATTTCTTCCGGTTCAAAAACTTCTCTTTTTAAGGGTGTTTCTACAAGAAGACATTCGGGTTCTGCAAAAACAGTAACACGTAAAGCATCAATTATTCTTAAAATGAACAGCTTGGATGAGCCGACGATAGAAATTCCAATTATTACAAAGCCTTTAGCCGGTGCGGAGTTTAATAAAGCAACAGCACTGCTCAGAGATACAGAGGCTGCACTTGACTACATAATCAAGAATAAGAAGCGCTAGATGACGAATAATGAAAGAAAGATGATTACCAGAGAAAGAATATATGCTGTTATAGAAAAATCAGAAGGAAATGATGTGGCAAGCGCAGCATATGATTATTTCATGATTGCTGTGATTATTGTCAGTCTGATTCCTTTGGCATTTAAAACAGAATCGGCATTCTTCTTATTCACGGATTAAGCGACTGCCGGAATATTTATTGTTGACTATATTCTCAGATGGGTAACAGCGGATTATAAATTTGCAAAGCATAATATTGTATCGTTTCTTAAATATCCGTTTACACCTATGGCAATCATTGATCTGATTTCCATTCTTCCATCGCTTAGTATTATTAATAATGGATTCAAAGTTCTCAGAGTATTGCGGATGATCCGGGCATTGAGAGTTTTCAGAGTATTCAAAGCAATGCGCTATTCTAAAAGCTTTGAAATTATTGGGAATGTATTAAATGAGTCAAAGGAGTCACTTGTTGCCGTCAGCATCCTGGCAGGAGGCTATATTATTATTTCGGCATTAGTGATATTTAATGTTGAACCGGAGTCATTTGACACTTTTTTCGATGCAATATATTGGGCAACTGTATCTTTGACTACAGTGGGCTATGGAGATATATATCCTGTAACTGTTTTTGGCCGTTTGATCACAATGCTTTCATCAATTTTCGGCATTGCAATTGTTGCGCTGCCTGCAGGTATCATCACTGCAGGCTATATGAGTGAAATAGAAAAAAAGCGTGATAACGAAGAAAATGACGCTTAAAATCACCATATCAGACCAAGAACAAAGCAGTATACTGCTTTCGGACAAGTAATAATCTATTTCTCTTTCGTTATTCAGATTATTGATCCGGAATCTGACAAAGGATAAACAGGATTACATCATGAATAGAAATCTGCTGATGAGTGCTTCAGAACAGCAGTGACAGAGGGCAGAAAAGCCCTTTTTCATCATGAAATGCCGTAAAAGATAAAAGCGGGAAATAAGTAACGGACAGGCAAAGAAAACCCTGATATTTATGAAAACATTTTCAGAATTGAAAACAATTTCATGAAATGTGAAAATCATGTGAATTTTTTTCTTGCGAAGGAGTATCGCATTGAATATACTTTACTTATATTTCAAAAAGGAGGGAATATTCAAATGAGTTTTAAAAAACCTCTGGCGCTGGCATTAGCTCTGGCATTGCTGGCCGGCTGCAGCGGCGGAAGCGGTTCCGCATCTGCAGGATCTGCATCTGCTCCCGCAAGCAGTGCAGCAGGCAGCGAAGAAGCAGCTGCGCCCACAACACAGAATGAAGAACTGAGTAAACAGTACTCAAATCTGAACTTCCGTCTTGCTCTTTCTTATGCAATCGACCGTCAGCAGATCGCTGACCTCGTCCTGAAAGACGGTTCCGTACCGGCTGAAGGTTTCGTACCGAAAGAGTTCGCTTACGGCCCGGATGGAAAAGATTATCGTGAAACAGCAGGCAACCTGCTCGCTTACGATCCCGATAAGGCGGTTGAGTATCTGAACAAGGCAAAGGAAGAACTCGGCGTTGACAACTTCTCCGTTAGTCTCCTTTATGAAACAGACTCTGAAGCACCCGGCAAGGTAAGTGCTGCGATTCAGGAAATGTGGCAGAACGTTCTCGGAATCAACGTCACTCTCGTCTCCAAGACAAAGAAGGAAAGACTTGATCTCATGAACAACCTGACATATGAAATCGGTCTGACACGTTGGGGCCCGGACTATGCTGACCCTCAGACATATCTCGATCTCTTCAAGTCTGATCAGACGGCTTACAACGGATACTACTTCAACCCTGATTATGATGCTCTGCTGAACAAGGCTGAAACAGGCGAAGACGCTGCGGACGCTGAAGCTCGTTGGGCTGACATGATCGCTGCTGAAAAGATGTTCGTTGAAGACATGGGCGCTATCCCTGTATTCCAGAACGGCGGCGCTATGCTGATCAACCCTGCAGTTTCCGGAATCGAATTCCACAACGCTGCAGTTGACAACTACCGTAAGATCAAGACAACAGAAGCTGACAAGAACGTTACAGTCGCAATCAATGCTGACCTGAACACAATGGATCACCATGTTGCTACTGACGGACAGTCCTTCATCATGCAGTCCATGGTTATCGGCGGACTCGTATCTCTCGATGCAGATGGCCAGCCGGTTCCGGATCTCGCAGAGAGCTGGGATATCAGCGAAGACGGTACTGTTTACACATTCCATATCAGACCGGATGCTAACTGGAGCAACGGAACTCCTGTAACAGCTCAGGACTTCGTATATGCTTGGCAGAGACTCGACAGCGGCGATCTGCAGTCTGAATATGCATTCCTGCTCGAAACAATCTGTGTTAAGAACGCTCACGAAGTATTCGACGGATCTGCAGCTCCGGAAGATCTCGGCATCAAGGCAATTGATGACAAGACTCTCGAAGTTACTCTGACACAGCCTGTAGGCTTCATGCTCGGTCTGATGTCCTTCCCGTCATTCTTCCCGCTCAACCAGGAATTCTTTGAAGCTCACAAAGACAGCTATGCACAGTCCATCGATGACATTCTCTACTGTGGACCGTATGTATTCTCAGAGTGGGTTGAAAACAGTGAATACACATTCACAAAGAACCCGGCTTACTGGGATGCTGCAAACTATGGCGATTATGCTGACGAAGTTGTCTTCAAGTTCATCTCTGAAGCACAGTCTGCTGCTCTCTCCTATCAGCAGGGCGAACTCGATGTCGTTACTCTGACAGGTGACCTCGTTGACCAGTATGGATCCGATCCCGGATTCACACAGAGACTCCAGGGTTATGCATGGAGACTCAATGTCAACCAGATCGTAAAGGAATAATCTGAATTTCTTTACTAAAAAAAGAGTTGATTGTTTAGCGTAATAGGGCGGTATCATCCGCTCTATTACGTTTCTGTATGTAGTGCTTTAAGAAAGGAAGCAGCTTATGTCAAAATATATTATCAAGCGTGTGCTGATCAGTATCATGACTTTGGCGGCGATCGTGTTCGTGTTGTTCCTGATGCTGGACTTCATGCCCGGTTCACCGTTTAACGATGAAAAACTGACAGCCGCCCAGAAAGCTCTGCTGTATACGAAATACGGTTTGGATAAACCGTTCTTTGTTCGTTTCGTAAAATATGTTCTGGCAATGCTGAAAGGCGATCTCGGAAACTCCTACGTTCTGAATAAGAACAAGGCGGTTTCGGAAATGATCAAAGCACCTCTCGGTGTTTCCATCAAAGTCGGTGCAATGGGAATGCTGCTCGGTACGGTTCTCGGTCTCGGCCTCGGTATTGCTGCTGCGCTGCGTCATAATACGTGGATTGATACTTTATGCTCAGTTGTATCTATTCTGGGTGTATCCGTACCGGCTTATGTATTTGCTCTGCTGCTCGCATATTTTGTCGGATTTAAACTGGGGTGGATTCCGATCCTGTGGAATTCCAAGAACGTTGCGAAGAGTATGATCGGACCGATGATCGCCCTGGCAATGAGTCCTATGGCGAACGTCTCACGTTTTACCAGATCCGAGCTGATTGATGTACTCGGTTCTGACTATATTCTTCTCGTTCAGGCAAAGGGTGTCAGACAGAAGGATCTGATTATGAAACACGCCCTGAGAAATACACTGATTCCTATCATTACAATTATGGGACCGATTCTCGTCAACCTGCTGACCGGTTCAATGGTTGTTGAGAAAGTCTTCGGTGTACCGGGAATCGGAACAATGATGGTCACTGCCATTCAGAGTAATGACTACAATGTTACGATCGCCTGTGCGTTTGTATATTCCGCAATGTACATTGTAATGATGCTGATCATCGATATTCTCTACGGTATAATCGATCCGCGTATCCGTGTTGCGAAGGAGGGCAGTTAATATGAGCGAAACATATGAAAAGCATGTGCCCATCATCGAAAATGACTATGATGAAGAAGATTTTGTCTTTGTCCAGGAAAACACACGGCTGAAGGATAAGGTCTATAAACAAACTTCATTCCTGCGGGACGTATGGGTAAACTTCTCGAAAAACAAAGGTGCGGTTATCGGTATGATTATTATTGCCATTATTATCTTCATGGCAATTGTCGGACCGATGATGTCAGGCAGAACCTACTATGAGCAGAGCCTTGCCAATCAGGGTCTGCCGCCGAGAATGCCCGGACTTGAGAAAATCGGTATCTTCAACGGTTACGAATACGGCAGAAACATCTATGCCGAAAAGGGACTGGAAGATACATATTACTGGTTCGGAACCGACACACTCGGACGTGACCTGTTTACCCGTGTATGGGAAGGTACGAGAATCTCTCTGTTTATCGCATTCGTTGCGGTTATCATCGATATTATCATCGGTATGTCCTATGGTCTGATTTCCGGCTACTTCGGCGGAAGAGTGGATATGGTCATGCAGAGATTCGTTGAAATCCTGAACGGTATTCCGACGCTCGTTCTCGTTACACTGCTCGGACTTGTCCTTCCTCCCGGAATGTCATCAATTATCTTTGCATTGATGATTACCGGATGGATCGGTATGTCGAGAATCTCACGTGCTGAAGTTCTGAAACTGAAGGAGTCTGAATATATTCTGGCTTCAAGAACACTCGGCGCAAGCCACTTCTCAATCATCTTCAAGGATATTCTTCCGAATATCTTCGGACAGCTGATTACAATGGCTATGTTCTCGGTTCCGAGCGCGATCTTTACCGAAGCTTATCTTTCCTTTATGGGTCTCGGTATTCCGGCACCGGCAGCTTCACTCGGTACTCTGATTTCAGACGGTTATAAGTCTCTGACAGTACATCCGTATATGATCATGAGTGCGATTGCCGTTCTGGCACTGCTGATGCTGAGCTTCAACCTGTTTGCGGACGGTCTGCGTGATGCGTTTGACCCGAATCAGAAACACTAAGGAGGGTACGATGGCTTATAAAAGAAGTAAAGAAGACAGAGTATTATCCGTTCGTGACCTGAATATCTCATTTGAGACGACAAACGGCAAAGTCAATGCAATCCGCGGTGTCCGTATGGACCTGTTCAAAGGTGAGACAATCGCGATCGTCGGTGAGTCCGGTTCCGGTAAATCCGTTACCGTAAAGACGATTATGGGTATTCTCGCCAGCAACGGTAAGATCGAAAGCGGAAAGATAGACTATACATTCACCAATGAAAAGGGTGAAAAAGAAACCGTTGATATGACAAAGCTTTCCCAGAAGGAAATCAGATATCGTTTCAACGGCAAACATATTGCGATGGTTTTCCAGGATCCGATGACATCACTGGATCCGACGATGACAATCGGCAAGCAGATTACGGAAGGCATGCTTCTGCATGAAAACATTACAAGAGAAGAAGCGAAGACCCGTGCGCTGCATCTTCTGGAGGAAGTCGGTATCGAGAATCCCGAGAAGAGATTCAAACAGTATCCGCATCAGCTCTCCGGCGGTATGAGACAGCGTGTTGTTATCGCGATCGCTCTTGCATGTAATCCCGATATCCTGATCTGTGACGAGCCGACAACGGCGCTGGACGTTACAATCCAGGCTAAGATTCTTGAAGTCATCAAGAAGCTGCAGCAGGAACACAACATCAGTGTCATCTATATTACTCATGACCTCGGTGTTGTTGCGAAAGTCGCAGACTATGTTGACGTCATGTATGCCGGCCGTATCATTGAAAAGGGAAACATCAACGAAGTATTCTATGATCCGCGTCATCCGTATACATGGGGTCTTCTGGCATCCA
Source organism: uncultured Erysipelotrichaceae bacterium (assembly GCA_902766435.1). Classification (GTDB taxonomy): domain Bacteria; phylum Bacillota_I; class Bacilli_A; order Erysipelotrichales; family Erysipelotrichaceae; genus Bulleidia. The sequence continues at coordinate 8,629 of CACXDM010000017.1, forward strand.
TGCCGGATACGGATACGGATTCAACCAGACTGTTTGCGATCCCGGGCACTCCTCCGAACCTTCTGGAAGAGATTGTCGGTGATGCGTTTGCGCCCCGTAATCCTTATGCGCTTGCGATCGATTACAAGGCAGAACCTCCGATGTTCAATGTCGGCGGTCAGCACAGAGTCGCTTCCTGGCTGTGTGATCCGAGAGCTCCGAAAGTTGAGCTTCCCGAACAGCTGAGGGACAGACTGGCTAAGATGAAAGCGGAAGCGGAAAAGCTTGAAGCTGCAGGGGAAGGAGTTCAGTGATATGACACAGATTGACTACACAAAAGAACCTCTTCTTCATGTTGAAGGACTGAAGCAGTACTTCAAAATCAGCCGTACTTATACGACCAAGGCAGTTGACGGAATCAGCTTTGATATCTGGGAAGGTGAAACATACGGACTCGTAGGTGAATCCGGTTCAGGTAAATCCACAACCGGAAGAGCCCTGATCAGACTGTATAATCCGACTGACGGAAAGATCATCTTCAACGGACATAACATCAGCGGACGTCTGACCAAGGAAGATGAGCAGTATCTGAGACAGAATATGCAGATGATTTTCCAGGATCCGATGGCATGTCTGAATCCCCGTAAGAAGGTTTATGACATCATCGCGCAGGGTCTTCAGATTCATAAGCTCTACAGTTCAAAGGAAGAACTGGATGAAAAGGTCTATGGAATTCTCGACAAGGTCGGTCTTTCCAAAGAACACGCGACTCGTTATCCGCAGCAGTTCTCCGGCGGTCAGAGACAGCGTATCGGAATTGCCCGGGCGCTGATCATGAATCCGAAGCTGGTTATCGCTGACGAAGCAATCTCCGCGCTGGACGTTTCCATTCAGGCGCAGGTAGTCAACCTGATGAGAGATCTGCAGGACGAGCTTGGTATTACATACATGTTCATCGCCCATGACCTCTCAATGGTCAAGTATATTTCCGACCGTATCGGCGTCATGCATCTGGGACATATTGTTGAAACCGGAACGACAGATGAGATCTTCGAAAATCCGATTCATCCTTATACAAGATCACTTCTTTCGGCGATTCCCAGACCGAACCCGATTGTGGAAAAAGCAAGAGTTGCCATGACCTATGATAAGGTTAAGGAAGGTGTGGATTATACCCAGGGATGGATTCACAAGGTGACAAATACACACTCAGTTCTTGCAACGCAGGAAGAATTCGACAAATGGTCGGAAGATGCAAAGCACTTTAAATGTTAATGAAAAAGCATTTCCTACGGGAGATGCTTTTTTTGCCGATGTAAATCCCTCTGCAGGCCAGGATAAAAACAAAGCCGGCTGGCAGTGTGCTTCACCGGCAGGCGGTTATTATTTTTCGGCGGGTTCCCATTTACATCTTACGGGGGAAACGATTGTTCCTTCCTTTTTCATTGCAGCAAAGGCTTTGTCGACAACTTTACGGTCAAGGCCTGTAAGTTCGGCGACTTTGCCGGCGTTCAGAGGAACACCTGTTTCCTTGTTTTGTATTTCCGGGAAATAGTTCATCAGCGGAAAAGTTTCTTCCGTTCTGCGGCAGCGGCGGGAAGATCATAGTCATCAATAATATTACAGCCGAGCCCTTCTATAACTGAGAGGGCTCTGTCGATATAGATATCCGTCCGGAAATTCTTCGGATCATGAATATCCAGCCCGATAATGACAGGACATTTTTTCTTTGCGAAGACTTCGAAGAACTGCCTGACAGGATAACCGTAACGTATACAGTCATCAAACTGGTGTTTGCCATAGATGACGCCTGATCCGCAGTTGAGTTCCACCGGCATCTGATACCGGTTGGAAATATCCGCAAGTCTTTCTGCCGTCTCAATGGCAGTTCCGTCAACAACGGGATACCGGAACATCAGAACGTCAGGGTGGGCGATATAATCACATAAGCCCCGGTCACAGGCAAGTTCAACCATATCAACATAACTTCGGAAGTCTTCTTCACAGTCAACCCGGTAAACACTTTTGCCGTGAAAAGAAAGTTTATGTTGTCCGAGGATACAGTAGTCCAGTTCTTTCCGGTATCGTGAAAGATCTTCCCACTGGTCCGGATAGTATTCAACTTCCATACCGAGATATATATTGATTTGGTCTTTATACTTTTCCTTCAGCGCCAGTATGGACTGTTTATAATCATCATATTGATCATAATTCATCCGAAGTCCCGGATCAGGTTCTTTATAACAGGCGTGGTCACTGAATCCGAGTGTTTTGACACCTGCCGCAATTGCTTCAAGAACATATTCTTCATCTGTACCTTTTGCGTGCCCGCATCTTTTTGTGTGGGTATGCCAGTTAGTTTTCAACATAGTCAGACCTCACTGATCATTATATCTTCAGAAAGGATTGACGTATATATAAATGGGGGATAATATATAAACAGTTGAACAACTGTTCAAATGAGGTGGCTTATGTCGGAAGAGAATAAAGCAACATATCGTTTTGAAATAACCGGAATTGACTGTGCGAACTGCGCTGCGAAGCTTGAGAGTAAAATTGCTGAGATTGAAGGAATTTCCAATGTATCTCTTTCCTTTATGAACAACAGTCTGACGTATGACTGTAATCACGATGACGGAAAGAAGATCGAAGAGGCAGTACGTGCTCTTGCCGCAAAGGAAGAACCTGATGCAGTAATTACAGCAAAGGGACATTCACATCATCACCATCACCACGATGAAGAACATCATCATGAACACGGTGAACACTATGAATGTGATCATGAACATCACCATGATCATGAAGAGGCAGAGACTGCTACGTACCGTTTTGAAATCACGGGAATTGACTGTGCGAACTGCGCTGCGAAGCTTGAAAGCAAGATCGCTGAGATTGAAGGGATCTCCAATGTATCTCTTTCCTTTATGAATAACAGTCTCACTTATGACTGTAACCACGATGACGGAAAGAAGATCGAAGAAGCAGTACGTGCTCTTGCCGCAAAGGAAGAACCTGATGCGGTAATTACATCCAAAGGGCATTCACATCATCACCATCACGATGAGGAACACCACCATGATCATGAGGTTTCTGAAGAACGTCCGGTACATGAAACAGAACTGACAAGAAAATACAGAATCACAGGTCTGGATTGTGCTGACTGTGCCGCAAAGCTGGAAGGCAAGCTGGCAGAGGCAGAAGGTGTTTCTGCAGTGAATATCAGTTTTATGACATCTACTCTCCGTTTTGACTGTAAAGATGAAGATCTGGCAAAAGCGGAAGAGCAGATCCGGGCAATAACGGCAAAGGAAGAGCCGGAAGCGGTGATTGAAAAGTTCCCGGAGAAAACAAGTACTGAAACAGTGAAGAAAGAAGAACCGAAAACGGATCCGATGCTGATCAGACTGATTGTCGGCGCTGTTCTGTTTGTATGCGGATTATTCCTTTCCGGAAATCTGCAGACAGCTGTCATGCTTATTGCCTATCTGATACTCGGATATGATGTTCTGTATAAAGCAGTAAAGGGAATCGGCCGGGGACAGGTGTTTGATGAACACTTCCTGATGGCAGTTGCCACATGTGCGGCGATCTATCTGCAGGATTTCAAGGAAGCGGCCGGCGTCATGCTGTTCTATTAGATCGGTGAGTATTTCCAGGAACTGGCTGTCAGAAAGTCAAGGAAGTCCATCGGTGAACTGATGGATATCCGTCCGGAATTCGCGGTTGTTTACAGACACGGCGAATGGGTGACAGTTGATCCCGAAGAAGTGGATATCGGTGAACGTATCCTTGTCAAGCCGGGTGAGAGAGTACCGCTTGACGGAGTGATTGTCAAAGGTGCTTCCAGTCTTGATACATCCGGACTGACCGGCGAATCGAGACCGGCCGACGTGGATGAGGGTGACAACGTATGCAGCGGATCGGTTAACGGTTCCGGTGTACTGGAGATTAAAGTAACTTCTCTGTATCAGGACAGTACTGTTGCGAGAGTTCTGGACCTTGTGGAAAATCAGGAATCCAGAAAGGCAAACGCGGAACAGTTCATCTCGAAATTCTCAAGGTATTACACACCGATTGTTGTCTTCTCGGCGATTGCCGTGGCAATTATCGTTGCTCTGTTCGGACCCGGTCTCAGAGAAGGTATTGAAAGAGCCTGTACATTCCTTGTTATCTCCTGTCCCTGCGCGCTTGTGATTTCCATTCCGCTTTCCTTCTTTGCCGGAATCGGCGGACTGTCGTCACGCGGTATTCTGGTCAAGGGTGCGAACCTGATTGAAACACTGGCAGGAATTGATCAGGTGGTCATGGATAAAACGGGAACACTTACCTCAGGTGAGTTTGCCGTAGAGGAAATCATTGCGGATGCGGATCTCAAAGACAAGGTTCTCGAGGATGCCGCAAAGGCAGAGATGCTTTCAAATCATCCGGTGGCTGCGGGAATCCGGCGGTCATACGGCAAAGCTGTTGATAACAGTAACCTTCATGACGCAAGTGAACTGCCCGGCAGAGGCATGTCCGTATCTGACGGAGATGAAGTGATACTTGCCGGCAATTATAAGCTGATGAAGGAAAAAAATATTGTGTGTTCCGAGTGCTCTGAGACAGGCACACTTGTATATGTCGCAAGAAACGGCAAATATGAGGGATGTCTGGTTCTGCGTGATCAGCTGAAGGAAGAAGCGAAGCCGACAGTCGATCAGCTCCACCAGATCGGCAAGAAATGCATGATTGTTTCCGGTGACAATAAAGAGATCACGGAAATGGCCGGCAGAAGTATCGGGGCTGACGCGGCATTCGGTGAATGTCTGCCGCAGGACAAGGTTGAAAAGATCAATGAACTGAAAAAGTCTGGTACGACTGCTTTTGTGGGAGACGGCGTCAATGATGCACCGGTACTTGTCAGCGCGGATATCGGTATCGCGATGGGCGCAATGGGAAGTGATGCGGCGATTGAAGCGGCGGATGTTGTCATCATGGATGACAAAATCGAAAAGATTCCGCTCGCAATCGGAAGCGCTAAGAGAATTCTTAAAGTGGTCAACGAAAATATCTATGGTGCGATCGCCATTAAGGTTGGTATGCTGATCCTCGGCGCGTTCGGTATTGCGAATATGTGGATGGCAATCTTTGCGGACACAGGTGTGGCAATGCTTTGCGTACTGAATTCGATGCGTCTTCTGAAGATATCAGAGAAAAACTGAACGGATATTATGAGGGGCAGGGGATTAAGACCCTGTCTTTTTTTCATTTTCTTTGAGGAATTCCGTTTTTTCTAACTAAATAATCATCGAAGGAGGACGGAATCTGCTCAGAGAAACAGAGTATGAGAAGCTGACAATACAG
>CACXDM010000018.1 GCA_902766435.1 uncultured Erysipelotrichaceae bacterium
GAAATCTCCACAACACAGATCAAATCAGATCTGCATAATAAGTGATCATGAGTGAGGCAGAATGCCTCATTTTAATATTTCCCGGGAAACGGGTATGGTTGAAACCGCTGTTGAGCAGTGTATAATAACTTGGATATGAAAAAACAAAGTATTAAGAAAAACATTATACTCAGTACGTTTTATCAGATACTGAAACTGCTGACACCGCTGATTACAGCGCCTTATATTGCCCGTGTTCTGGGAACGGACGGTGTAGGTACATACAGCTATACCGCTTCATTTGAAGCTTACTTCTCTCTGTTTGCGGCATTGGGAACCGCGTCCTACGGTTTAAGGGAGATCGCCAGGGCAAGAGATGATGTGAAGGAGAGAAGCCAGCTGTTTTTTGAGATTGAGCTGCTTTCCATCTGCGTTTCACTGGTGGTGCTTCTGGGATGGGGTATCTTTATCCTGTTATGGAAAAAATATCAGATTATCTTCGTCATCCTGACGATGAACATCATGAACGCGATGCTGGATATCTCATGGTTCTACAATGGTCTGGAACAGTTCGTTTATACCGTGACAAAGAACTCGGTGATCAAGATTCTCGGTGTTGTTCTGATCTTCCTGTTTGTCAAGCAGAAGAGTGATCTGAATCTGTATATCTTCCTGATGTGCTTCACTTCTCTTCTGGGTACGATGTCCATGTGGATATCCCTGCCGAAGTTCATTGTGAAGCCTGATTTCAGACATATCGATCTCGGGGTACACTTCAGACAGACGCTGATTTACTTCATTCCGACAATCGCCACATCCGTGTATACGATTCTGGATAAGACGATGATCGGTCTGATCACACAGAATACATATGAAAACGGATACTATGAAGAAGCTACGAAGATCATCAATATGATGAAGGCTTTGACATTCACGGCGCTGAACAGTGTGCTCGGGGCGAGGATCTCCTATCTGTTCAAGGAAAAACAGTATGATGAGATCCGGGGAAGAATCAATCTTTCGATCAACTATGTGGCGTTTATGGGAATCGGCATCTGTTTCGGTCTGATCGGTGTCGCAAGAAGATTCGTTCCTGTGTTCTTCGGTCCGGGTTTTGAAAAGACAACCACGATACTGTATATCCTCAGTCCGATCGTGTTTATTATCGGCGTGTCAAACTGTCTGGGATCACAGTACTATTCCCCGGCAGGGCTGAGAAAGGAAAGCTCGAAGTATATCATTACCGGCTCACTGGTAAACCTGGTCCTGAACGGAATGATGATACCGTTTATCGGCAGCTATGGGGCAGCTTTGGCTTCGGTATTGGCTGAACTTACGATTACTGTACTGTACGTCATTTACAGCAAGGGTTACTTTGAAGCGTCTGCGTTATGGCAGTACAGCTGGAAACGGTTTATTGCCGGAGTGATCATGGCAGCGGTCATTATCATGATCGGTCACACCGTAACATCCGGTATACTTTGTCTTGTGCTGCAGGTGTCAGTCGGCGTAATGATTTACTTTATCCTTCTGACTTTGATGAAGGACGAACTGATCGGAATCGTGAAGGAGAGAATCTTCTCGCGGTTCAGAAAGGCATAAGTTATGGTTGAACTGGAAATTAAGCTTCCGGAAGGATTTCTGGAAGAGGAAGTGATTGACGGCGTAAAAGTTGAACGGAAGACGAAGGAAATCTGGGCGGTTGAAATGGATCTGTATTTTCAGCTTCGCAGAGTCTGTGAGAAATACGGTCTGAAGTATTTCGCCGACGGGGGAACACTGCTCGGGGCAGTCAGGCACAAAGGCTTTATCCCGTGGGATGATGATATGGACTTTGCCATGAAGCGGGATGATTATGAAAAGCTCTGTGAAGTGGCGCCGCAGGAATTCAAAGAACCCTATTTCTTTCAGACGGAGTTTACGGATCCCGGCTCACAAAGAGGACACGCCCAGCTGCGCAACAGCCGTACGACTGCCATTGTGATGTATGAATCGGAAGATCATTTCCGCTTCAATCAGGGTATCTTCATTGATATCTTTGTACTGGATAATCTTCCCGATGATCTTACAGAGAGGGAAGCGTTCGTACAGAAGATGGAAAAGACGAGACTCAGCTTCAAGAAGTACGCATGGTATTCCACCAGGTACAAACCGAAGACGGGCGTAAAAGGCATACTGCGCGCTGCTCTGCATCAGATTCTCGGAAACAGGAAAAATCCGGTCTACAGGAAGTATGACCGGGACGCACAGAAATACAGGAATGTGAAGACAAAGGAATGCGGCATGGTTACACTGAAGCCGCTGGTGAAGGAATACCGGTATGAAAACGCGTGGATAGAAGAAACTGCCGAACTGCCGTTCTCCTTTACAACGATCCCGGTACCGGCTGATTACAGAAGCTTTCTGAACAGGGAATACGGAAGTGGCTGGGAAACACCCGTTCATACCTCATCCCTGCACGGGGATACGATCTTCGATACAGACAAACCCTATACCGAATACATTTAAAGCCTTATGAAGAGGCTTTTTATGATCTATGCCGCTGCAGGGAAGCGTACAGAGCAGGTGTGTAAGGCGGTGACAATTGTATATTTTCAGCGGTAAAGGTATAATGAGGTAGTTTATATGAATACGGGAAATACAGGTGTTTCAGACATGCGGGATAAGTTATTAACGGTATCGGTTGCCGGTTATAATGTTGAAAAATATATCAGACAGAATCTGGATTCGATAACCGCATCTGCGTACATTGATCGGATCGAGATTTTTGTTGTGGATGACGGCGGAACTGACGGTACTGCCGATATCGTACGGGAATACGAAAAACAGTACCCGGATTCAATCAGGCTCGTGCATAAGGAAAACGGCGGTTACGGTACTACCGTCAACTGGTCGGCTGACCACGCTTCAGGCAGATACTTTAAACTGCTTGACGGTGATGACTGGTTTGACACGAAGGGACTGGATGAATTTCTCGGTTTCATTGAGGCGACAGACGCCGACATGTATCTCAGCGAGGTACAGAGAGTCGTGGACGGTGTCGAACAGAACAGCAAAAAGAAGTTTACGGAATATGACCGGCAGGTGCTTCCGGTGGAACAGGTCAGCAATCAGCTGGACTTCGGTATGTGGGCGGTATTGTTCCGGACGGAAGTGCTGAGGAAGACACTGAGAAAGCTGCCTGAACACAGTCTGTATACGGATGTTCTGTATCATACCTATCCTCTTCCTGCAGTCAGAACAGTCGGATTCTATTCCGGGTATGTTTACTGTTACCGGCTGGGAAGAGATGAACAGAGTGTTTCAAAGGTATCCAGAAACAAGCATTATCTGGAATATCAGAATATTATTGAGACGATCAAGAAATACTTCTATGAAGTAAACGGAACACAGCTCTGCGGTTTTATCCGCTACCGGTTCCTCGCAAAGTATAAAAATGAGATCTTCAATCTTCTTCTGCTTCCGCCCTCGGTGAAAGTACTGAAGGAAATCAAAGAAATCGAAAAGAGGACGAAGAGGGAAATGCCTGAGTTCTGGGAGTGCGCCGGGAAGGAAAGCAAAAAGATCCGTCTGATGCGGATGACGGGATATCTTGCCTACTGGCCGATTGTGAAATTCGCCGACAACAACTGGTAAGAGCGGCAGGGAGAACGGATATGAGTGTGAAAAAAGGAAAACTGCATATGATCGCCAAGAAGGCGGCAGTAGCGATGTATAACAGCATCTTCAATCTGACGAAAACCAGTGACAATCTCATCGTGTTTGACTGCAGTGACAGTACGAACTATACGGGAAGTCCGAAGGCAATCTATGAATACATGGTCAGAATCGGTCTGGATATGAAATACGATATCGTATGGCTGTTCAGAGCGGGAAAAAGGCCGGACTATATTCCGGGCAGACACAGAGTCGTAACGGTCGGCGGACCGGAGTATATGTATGTGATGTCCACGGCAAAGGTATGGGTGTTTGACGCAAGAAATCCTCAGTTCCTGCGTAAGAGGGATGATCAGTATTACATTCAGACCTGGCACGGAACACCGCTGAAGAAACTGGCGCTTGATCTGGATAATCCGATTGCGGTTCCTTCCGGGAAGGATCTTGAGACATATAAGAAAGATTTCTATGAGAATACGAGAATCTGGGATTATCTTGTGGCGCAGAATGATTTCTCGGCGAATATTTTCCGGAGCTGCTTTGCGTTTGACAAGGAGATGTTAATGACGGGATATCCGAGAAACGATATTCTGTTTGAAAGAAACAATCCGGATGCGATCCTGCATATCAAGGAAAAGCTTCATATTCCCACGGATAAGAAGATTCTTCTCTATGCCCCGACATACAGAGATGATGAGTATGATTCCAAAGGAAATCAGACATTTACGCCAAAGCTGGATTTCAAAAAGCTGAGGGAAGCTGTCGGTGAGGATACGGTTGTTCTGGTGAAGTATCACTACTTTATTGCCAACCATATCGACTGGAGCGGATATGAGGGATTTGTGTATCCGTTTGAGGGCAATGCGGATATCAATGAGCTGTATCTGATTGCGGACAGGATGATTACCGACTATTCTTCCGTTATGTTTGACTACAGTCTCCTGCACCGGCCGATGTATTATTATTGTTATGATCTTGACGCATACCGTGATGCGATGCGCGGGTTTTACTTTGACTTCCTGGAAGAAGCACCCGGTCCGATTTCCCTGACAACAGAGGATCTGATCCGTGATCTGCAGATGCCGGAAGAGGAATTCAAAAAGCAGTACGGTGAGAAAGAAAAGGCTTTCTACAAGAAGTTCCACGGATATGATGACGGACATGCGTCGGAGAAGATCGTGAATCTGATTAAAGAACTGATGAATAAGTGAGCGGGATTATGGATGATATCAGAAGACTTCAGCTGGAAGAGCTGGAAATATTGAAATATCTTATCCGTGTCTGTGAAGAGAACGGGTTAAGGTATTATCTGCTCGGCGGCACACTGCTTGGGGCAGTGCGTCATAAGGGATTTATTCCCTGGGATGATGACGTGGATGTATGTATGCCGAGAGAAGACCTGAACCGTCTGGCAGAGCTTTTCGCTGACGGAAAACATGCATATGAATATGTGTCATATGAGACTGATCCGGAATACCGGTATTCCTGGCCGAGACTGATCAGCAGAAACATGAAGATCATCAACCGTTCGGCAGTTAAGCCGCGTGAGGAGTATGCATGGATTGACCTGATTCCCCTGGACGGATTTCCGGATGAGGGTGTAAAGAGAAACCTGCATAAGACGAAGCTGAGTTTCTGGTGGGATCTGAATCAGATTCTGCAGTTTGATGAACTGGTGGACCAGAAGAGAAAGAGATCTGTTGTCGGACAGATTGCGGTAAAGGGCGCCTCATTATTCAAGGGACTGGGAAATGTGATTGATTACCATGTCTGTCTGAAGAAACTGAATGAAACGCTGATGGAGTATCCGTATGATTCCGATACAAAGGATGTTATTAACTATCTTGCGGCATTCGGATTCAGGGAAGTATTCCCCCGCAGCTGTTTTGAGACAGTGATTCAGAAAGAGTTTGAAGGTGTGATGATGAACTGTCCGGGTGACTACGACAAGGTTCTGAAAACGATCTATGACGTGAACTACATGGAGCTTCCCCCGGAGAGTGAGAGAAACAAACACAACAGTGAAATTGTTGAATAAGGAGGAGATATGCTGAATTTTGCGGTAGGCCCCGTTATGGGGGATGAAAGAATTCTTTCCATCGGCGCGCAGCAGGTTCCCTATATGAGAACAGCGGAGTTCTCCGAACTGATGCTGGAAAATGAAAAGATGGTGCTGGAACTGACAAAGGCACCTGAAAACAGTAAGTGTGTATTCATCACGGGATCGGGAACAGCTTCCATGGAAGCTGTTGTCATGAGTGTTCTTCGTACGGATGATAAGGTTCTTGTTGTCAACGGCGGATCTTTCGGACAGAGATTCGTCAATCTCTGTAAGCTTCATGAGATTCCGTTTGAAGAGATTAAGCTTCCGGCAGGAACACCGCTTACGGAAGAAGATCTTAAACCGTATGAGAATTCCGGTCTGACTGCGTTCCTGATCAATATTCACGAGACTTCAACCGGTGTTCTGTATGATATGGAAATGGTTTCCTCGTTCTGTAAGAGAAACAGTCTTCTCTTTATCGCGGATTCGATCAGTTCGTTTCTTTGTGATCCGTTTGATATGGAAAAGCTTGGTGTGGATGTAATGATTACCGGATCGCAGAAAGCACTGGCCTGTCCGCCGGGTGTATCTTTGGTCGTGATGGATGACAAGGCAGTAAAGAGAGTCTATGAGAATCCGGTGAAATGCATGTATCTGGATCTGAAGGATGCTTTGGAGAACCAGAAGCGGGGACAGACGCCTTGTACACCTGCGGTTCAGATTCTGATCCAGATTCATGAAAGACTGAGACTGATTCAGGAAGAAGGCGGAATTGAAGCGGAGATCAGACATATCTCAGCTTTGGCTGAGGACTTCCGCAAGAAGATTCAGGATCTTCCGCTGAAGACAGCTTCCCCTGCCATGTCAAATGCATGTACGCCGGTTACCCCGCTGACGCCGGGAGTCAGCGCGTATGATATTTTCCTGACACTGAAGGATGAGTACGATATTACCGTCTGTCCCAACGGAGGAGATCTGAGAGACAGAATCTTCAGAGTCGGACATATGGGACATCTGACGACTGAGGACAATGATAAGCTGGTCAGCGCATTGAAGGATATGCGGAAAAGAGGGCTTCTGTGAAAAAAGTAATCACCTACGGAACATTTGATTTACTGCATTATGGTCATATGCGTCTTCTGGAGCGGGCAAAGGCTCTGGGAGACTATTTGATCGTTGGCGTAACAAGTGATACGTATGATGAAAACAGAGGAAAGATCAACGTCAGACAGTCCGTTATGGAACGTGTTCAGGCAGTCCGCAATACCGGACTGGCCGATCAGATCATCGTTGAGGAATACGAGGGACAGAAGATCGACGATATCCGGAAATACAACGTGGATATCTTCGCGATCGGTGATGACTGGAGAGGTAAGTTTGACTATCTGTCGGATTACTGCAAGGTTGTGTATCTGGAAAGAACCAAGGGAATATCCAGTACCGAGATCCGCAGCGGTCAGCACCTGAAGCTCGGTATTATCGGTGACAACGCGTATGTCAATAAAGTGTGCCGTGAGTGCTCTTATGTCAACGGTCTTGAGACAGCGGCGATTCTGACAAAGAATCCTGAAGTTCTGGATCAGAGTGTTCCGGAGAATGTTCTGATTACATCTGATCTGGATGCGCTTCTTGAGGCGTCGGACTGCATCTTTGTCAGATCACATCCGTCCCTTCATTACGAACATGCAAAGCAGGCTCTTCTGAAGAAGAAACATGTTTTATGTGAGGCACCCGCAGCTTTGAAGGCAGAACAGATCAGGGAACTGAAAAAGATCGCGGAAGAGAATCACTGCATCTTCATGGAGGGACTGAAAACTGCCTATGCGACAGCGTTCAATCGTCTGGTGCTTCTTGCCAAGAGCGGTTTGATCGGCGAGGTGATTTCGGTTGATGCAAGATGTACCAGTATCCGGGAAGTGGATGAGATCGAACAGTGGAGTTCATTGACGGAATGGGGTCCTACGGGACTGCTTCCGGTATTCCGTATTCTCGGAACGGATTATCAGACGGTAAACATCATCACGAAGAAATCCGCGAAGGATGACCGGTTTGATCTGTTTACGCAGATTCACTTTGTATATGATCATGCCACAGCGGATGTCAAGGTAGGTATGGGTGTCAAGTCTGAAGGTGATCTTGTCATCAGCGGTACGGAAGGATATATCTATGTTCCGGCACCGTGGTGGAAGACGGATTACTTTGAGATCCGTCATGAGGATATCCGTGACAACAAACGGTATTTCTTCCAGCTTGAAGGGGAAGGGATCCGTAAGGAACTGCATGCCTTTGCCGAGTCAATCGAAGATGAGAGAGCATTCTCCAATATTGAGGGGAATGTGACGGAAGCGGCTGCCGGCATCATGGAAGAATACTACTTTAAAAAGAACTATACCGAGATTTGAGAATTGGTCTGAATGGTCGGAAAGGAAACATCTTTATGAACAGTTACAGGAAAGAAAGAAAAATCAACATTATTTCTTTGCTTGGCAAAAGCTTGGTGCACTGGAAAAGTATTTTGCTGTTTTCCCTGGCGTTCGGGGTTCTTCTGACGGGTTACAAGTATCTGCAGTTAACCAAACAGAATAAGGCTTCACAGGAAGCAGCAGAGCAGACTGCGCCCGCAAATGAAAAAGATGTCAGTAAGGTCTATGAGACCGTTCGTGACCGCATTGATAATGAGATTAATGAGAAAATGGAATATATCAACCGTTCCAGATTTTCAGAGATGACAAGAACAAATGCATTTGTATCCTATGTTACGTTTACGGTGGATTCTTCGGAAAGCAATAATTCGTTTGTGATTGAAGAGGATGAGGCCAACGGGGAAGTCACCGTCAGTCCTTCAAACGGTGTTCTCGCCGTTATTGAAAACAAAATCAATTCTCTGGATTATTCTTCACTGAGCGAAAGTCTCGGTATTGAAGACAGCAAATATTTACGGGAGCTTGTGACTGTATATGTGGAAGACGGCGCTGTTTATGCCAGAGTATTCTTTACGGACGCTGATTCGGCTACCGCTATTTCCGAGTTCATTTCTTCTGAAGTGACGGATTATTACTTATCTGTTGTTGAGGGCGGCGACAGACTCTCTTCATATGTGAATCCGGGTGTGCCGACCACAGGTGTTTCGACTACCTGGCTTACGGACAGAGTCAATGATATTAATAATCTGGTTACCGCAAGACAGAAACTGTCCGACAGCAGAGCTACGATTATCAACAGCTCCGAAAGCGCTGTTTCAGAGGTAAAGCATGTCACGGTAACGAAGAAGATGATCCTGAAGTATCTGCTCGCGTATACCGGCGGTTCCTTGATCGGACTGCTGCTTCTGCTGATGATCAGATTAACACTTTCTGAAAAAGTGTATTTCTATAATGATGTGGAGAATATTTACGGATTCAGAATGCTTTCGGCTTTCCCTGTAAATTCCGAAGGAAATAAAGAGCTGAAAGGACTCAGCCGTTTCTTTGCGAATATCGGGAATCCGTCAAGTAAACTGACAACTGATGAATGTTACCGTCTGGCGGGTGTCGAGATTGAAGAGCTGACAAAGGGTCTGCCTTCATGTGTGCTGACGGGTGATCTGCCGGCTGAGACATTGGAAAAAATTCAGAAATCACTCAGTTTGAACAGGAATTCCGTGATTGCGGAAAATCCCGTATACAGTCTTGAAGGCAAACGCAGAATCACGGATTCTGACGGAGTGGTCTTAATCACGAAATCCGGTGAGTCGTCTTTAAGAGGTATTGATGAGATTGTTAAAGTGATTGATGCAAGAGAAAAGAAAGTGATCGGATATATCACTGTCTGATGAGTTAAAGGAGCCGGAGGAATGCTGACAAAACTGAGTATAGTTAATGCTGCTGATCTGTTTTTGCCGGCATACGGCATGTATGTTTTGTTCTGCATTCTCAGTGATTCTCTTCTGCCAGTAGGTCCCTTGAAAAAACCTGTTTATCTGGGAATCATACTGATCAGCATATGGATTCTGTATCTGAACTACAGAGACAACAGCATCAGCCGTAAAAGACTGTTCTTCGGGATTTTACTGCAGATTCTCTTTACTGCCGCATCATATATCACAGACAGAGATTATCTGGTGATCTGCGGCATGCTGATCAATGCTTCCGGCAATACGGACTTTGATAAAATCGTGAAAACATCCCTGATCAGTACGGTTATTGCTTCGGCTGTTGTTGAACTGCTGGTCATCTTGAACAGGCTTCCTGACTATATCTATGTTGACGGGGACAGAGCGGCGCATTGTCTTGGATTTCCTTATTACTCATATCTGCCGTTCATTGTTTTTTACTGTCTGGTAATGTATTTGTATGTCAGGAAGAAAACATCCTGGATTGAGCTGGGAGCACTCTTTGCGGTTAATTATTACATGTATTCACTATCGACGATCAGACTGACGTATCTGCTCGGTATTTTTGTTTTGGCGCTTTATGTGATTCAGATTCGCTTCGGACTGACGGATATATCAAAGAAACTGTTCAGGTACCTGTCGGTTACGCTTTTTCCCGCGCTTACTGTCTGTACGTTTTTTATCATGAAGAACTATAAAGGCACCGGGCTCTGGAAAAAAATGAATTCTCTTCTTTCCAGACGTCTGGAATTAATGAACCGCGGCTTTATAAAATACCCGATCCGTCTGTTCGGTCAGAAAATCGAAATGCTCGGCAACAATGCCGGAAGAGTAATCGATAATTATTTCTATATTGATTCCGGGTATGCATATTCTCTGCTCGGGTACGGAATTGTATTCACTGTTCTGATTATATTCATGTATTCCGTCATTTATTATTACTGTTGTAAGAATAATAAGAAGAAGCTGTTTATCTGGATTACTGCCGTGGCACTGTTCACAATGATCAACAATACATGGATTACTTTGGAGTATAATCCGCTTCTGTTTCTGTTTTTTCCGGTATTCCGGGATTTGTTTGAAAGCGGAAATGATAATCAGTCAGACGTTTTAAACATGAAGGAGATCACTGCCGATGACCGGTAACCGTATTGACAGAGCCAAATCGTATTTTCACATCGATATACTGAATGTTATTTCAATGGCTGCTGTTGTGACATTACATACAAATTATGCAAAATGCTATGACGTAATGAGTACTTCCCGGTCATGGTATCTTTCCTGCATTCTTCACAGTATCTGCTCTTTTGCCGTGCCGGTATTCTTTATGATTACCGGAGCTACATTGCTGGACTACGGAAAAAGATACAGTACGAAAGATTTTTTTAAGAAGAGATGTTCCAAAACAGTTATTCCTTTTTTATTTTGGAGCCTGGCTGCGTTTTTGTTTAAGTTATTCTATCTGCATGGTATTGATGCTTCGGAAGTGAGTTTTACTTATGTTCTGGATGGGATTCTGAACAGCAGATTCAATGAAAACTACTGGTACTTTATCACGTTGTTCGGGGTATATCTGGCGATTCCCCTGTTTGGTTTCATCAAAGATGAAGATAAAGAAAGGGTTTGTTTTTATGCCCTGGTTACCGCGTTTATTTTCAATATACTGATTCCTGAATGTGTCCGTGTTTTCGGCATAAACATAAAATGGAGCATTTGGCAGATCTCAGTTTCGGAATATCTGATTTATGTGTTTGCAGGCTATTATATGAATAAAAAAGAGTTTTCGGACAAGCAGACACATCTTATCTATACTGCCGGTCTGGTATCCGTTATTGCTTTGATTGCGGCAACTGTCATTCAGTCTTCCGTCAGGGGTGAGATGGTGAATGAGTGGCGGAATCCCGACAGTGTAACTCTGTTTTTCATGGCATGTTCGCTGTTTCTTTTCCTGAAGAACAATTCGGAAAGAATGATGAACAACAGGCTTCTGAACATGCTGGTCGTTAATCTGAGAGACTACACATTTGGTGTTTATCTTCTGCATTGGTTTGTCAGAAGATTCTTATTACATCAGTTCGGCTGGAATGACCATAATATGATTTACTGCATATTCGGGGCGTGGCTGATTATACTTCTGTGTGTATGTATTATATGGCTGATTCGAAAGGTTCCTTTCGGCAGAAAGATTATTCCCTGATGCAGGAAAGGGGCTTGAGTTTATTTCCGGGTAATGATGAAGTGGCTTACCGTTTCTTACGGCGGCGGTGATATTGGAGAAATTATGCGTCAGAAGTGGATTGACAATGCAAAAGGCATGGCCATGCTGCTGGTGATCTTCGGCCATTTGTGGGGAGGATTGTCAGACAGATGGAATTTTGAATTCGTAAACGGATTTCATCTGGTTACGTTTTTTCTGCTGAGCGGATATACCTTCAGAAAGAAAGAGCTGAACGTGGAATATGTCAGTCAGAAATTCTCCAGACTGATGAAGCCTTACTTTTTTACATGCTTTGCCGTAATGATCTTTGATCTTTTTAATACCCGTGTATTTGTAAAGGATTCTTCCATCATGACAGTTACCGGAATCATATTCCGGGATCTTCTGAGAAGCTTTTATGCTTCAGGCTCTTATACAGCTGCAGGCACGGTGGAGATGGGCACAAGAATCGGCGCAATATGGTTCTTTCCGGCAATCTTTTTTGCTTTGATTATCTTTCAGGGGCTGCTTCATCTGACGGAGGATCACC
>CACXDM010000019.1 GCA_902766435.1 uncultured Erysipelotrichaceae bacterium
ATTCCGATATAATAGAGCATGCAATTATCTTAATACAGTTTTTCATAAAATCCACTGATGTAATCCGGGAGGAATCCGTATGAAAAAACAAGTATATCTCCTGACGGCTCTTGTATGCTGCGGTGCAGTCATTACACCTGTTCACGCTTCCCTGACAGGCTGGGAGGGACATGACGAAGAAACGGAAAAGATCGTTGAAGAACACCGGTATGATTTTGACTGTTATAACGCTGCCGAATATCTTGAAGAGCACGGCGGCTACACGGAATATGTCCGCTCACTCGGCGGGGTCTTTGCGGAATATGCTGACTTTGAAGGAACAGTAAACTCACAGGAGCAGTTCCATGATATCGCCGAGTATGTCTGGGGACTTTATGATATCTGGGGTGTGGATTATTCCAACGGTCTGGAGAAAGCCGATTATGAATCATGGAGTGAATTCCAGTACAAGGCGTTTGATGATCAGAAAGGTGCCTTCTACCCGGACATCAAAAGCATGACAGGCAGAAGATGGGTCAATTACTCGGATCCGGAAATTGCCGGCAATGATGCTCTGACAATCGATGCGATGCTCAGCGATCCCGAAAACAATTTCGCCGTTGTCAACTGCTCGCAGGGAGTAGCCCAGCTGCTGAAAAAAGCCGGACTGATCGATGACAGCTGGTCAGATCCCGGTTACTACCCTTCCCGCTACAAAAACGAATACGGATGGAACTATACGCTGATCAAGGATGCGGCAGATCTGATGCCAGGTGACATTCTGATTTATGTCAACTCCGCCGGAGCCTCCTTCAAAGACAGGGATACTGTCACGGAAATCGGCAACTACTACAGCGGCATTCAGCACACCAATATCGTGATTGACCGCAATGAGGAAACCGGTAGACTGACATTTTACGATTCCGGAAAAGGATACACCTATTACGGGGAGTGCCGCTATACCAGAGCCATCGGGGAATGGCCGTATGAATTTGCGGCAGACTGGCTTGGTCTCCGTTTTGACAACATACACAACGCCCTGATTCCCCTGTATGAAAGATACGATCTGAAATCCTCAAAGGGTGTAAGAGAACTCGGCAGTGATATTCTGAAACAGGAAACAGCTGCGTTCAGCAGCCTTCTGGATGCTTGCAGTCAGTTCCTTTCCCATAAAGAGCAATAACAAACTGAAGGCGTACCGCAAAGATACGCCTTTTGTTATGTTTTCCTCTCTTTTTCCGCAGCCAATTCCGCCGGAAACAGATACAGCCATCCGATCAGCAGAAGCAGAACAAGGATCGCAAGGATCCACCAGACACACCCCATAAACGGCAGTTCATCCGTAAAACCGAACGCGCCGGCAGGACTGCCCCAGTTGAGGAAAAAGTAAGGATAATGAATACCCTCCAGGAATTCCCATCCCGCCAGATACCCGATACCGGCATAAACGGCATAGGCAACCGGCGGAAGCGTCACAAGAGGAATGTTTTTGCGGCTGACATGTTCTGCCGCTCTAATCACAAAGAAATCCGTTACAGCTGCTGCGGGAACGATCACATGCGTCAGGATGTTCTGCAGATTCCATGCGTGATTTACGAGTGTCGGCGCAAGAACAAAACAGAATACAAGTCCGGTAAGGGTAATCGAAACGGTACCGACGTATGTTACGGTATACAGCGCTTCACTGATCTCTCTGTTCTTACAAAGGTGAAACAAACCGACGGCAGAAATCAGAGCGATGGCAATATTCGACTGAATCGTGAAAAACATAAATACCCTGCTTCCTCCCATGAAGGAATCCTTCCCGGACACATAGCTCAGCCATACGCCGCTCAAAGCGCAGATAATGACGATCATCTTCAGAAGACAGGATATGTTTTTTCTTCTCAGCTTCATCACACTTTTTTCCCTTCCCTGCGCTTAACAGGCACGGTCAGCTTCATATACAGTCCCCTTTCATCTTTCTGCGGCTTAACGGGGATCACTTCACTCCTGCCTGCGCTGTGAAACATCGCTGCCACGGCAAGACAGACCGCATCAACCGCATCATCCGGACTGCATTTCAGTTCTGATGCCTTCATTCTGATATCATTCAGTGAATCTGCCGGCAGATACGCTTCAAGAATACTGATCCTTTCCCGCAGTCCCTCTTCTTCTTTTTTCCGGCTCATGACAACCGCTCCGTTCAGTCTGGCAAAACAGAGTTCGGGATGACTTTCCAGCAGTCTGTTCTTATACTGCGGACATTCCTCCAGCAGTTCATCAAGTTCTCTGATTTTCGGGATAATATTCAGTGTCTGAGCAGAAAGGCTTTTTCCCAGAATACGGATATTCTCCTGCCGCATTGTTTCATGATCAGGGGCATATACCGCCTGACGGCACGGCGCGCTAAAAACCGTGGAAGCGCGGTAACCGAGTTCTTTTCTTGCCATGTCATCCGGCCGCATTTCCTGCCTTCTGCTTCTCAGACCGATGACCATATCGATCAGAAACGCATCAAAATCAGGATACGTATTCAGCACTTCGCGGATGGTCTTACACCGTTTCAGAGATAACTGTCCGTTCTGCAGTATGGCGGCAGTCCATCCGCCGCGGCAGCCGTCAGCACCGATATACAGACCTTTTTGAATATTGCCCGCCGTTGTCTTATTCTGCCGTATCTTCCCTGTCATAACGTATATATTCATCTCCCAGAATCGAACGGATTTCTCTGACAACCGGCGCGATCATTTCCAGGGCTTCGCTGCGGTCTGCGGCAGAGGCCGTTACCCGGATCAGACATCCGTCATCCTTTGCGTATGTCGCAACAGTGGGATTCTCGGAATCCAGAAGATCTCCCAAAGCGTCTGCCACGGGAGCTTCACCGACTTTCAGAACCGGAGCGTGTTCGAAATCCAGCATTTTGATATTCCATGATACAAGAACACGGTCACTTAATGATGAAAGATAATCAGCCACATATTCCTCAAACATCGGCTCCATTTCTTTCGGCGGACCGGGCAGCAGAATACAGATCCTGTTATTGTTTTCCATGATGATGCCGGGCGCTGTGCCGTGATGATTATAGAGAATCCTTGAATTCTCCGGAACCAGTGCCTGTTTCTTCAGACTCTGCAGCAAAGATTCTTTCTGTACCCTTTTCAGTGACTTTTCCATCATGGAAAGCGCCGTTTCATCATAGACGAGCTTCTTTCCGAAATATGCCGCAAGCATCTCCTTGGTGATGTCATCTTTTGTCGGCCCGAGTCCCCCTGTCATGATGACCATCGTTCCTCTTGTATAGGCTGTTTTTACCGCCTGCATGATCCTTTCAGGATTATCACCGACGACTGTCTGAAAATGCACTTCGATCCCTGCCTCCGCAAGTTTTACCGAAAGATAGCGGGCATTTGTATTCAGTATATTGCCCAGCAGAATCTCCGTACCCACACTGATTATTTCCGCAATCATGATTTATTGTCTCCTTCTGCTTTTATTATTGCCGATTTCCTGCTGCTTCTCCAGCAGACCGCTCCCGATTATCATTGACGATGATTATTCAGAGCGTATAATAGTTAATCGTGGTCTGAGAGGACTTCCGTCGGTAGCAGCTACCCGACGTATACCCAAAATAAGGAGAAAAAATATATGGAAATGAAACGTTTTTCCCGGATTGCCATGATTGCGGCAATCTACACGGCAATTTGTTTTGTGCCTGCTTTGTCCATGATCGCCTTCGGTTCGGTACAGGTCAGAATCGCTGAAGCGCTGACAATGCTTCCGCTGATCTACAAGCCTTCAATCATCGGCGTCACACTCGGATGCTTCATCACGAATCTGCTTGGCGCAGTTACGGGTGTCAATCCCACGGGCATGCTTGACTCCGTTCTCGGGACATCCGCGACACTGATGGCAGCGTACTTCACATGGAAATTCCGTGACAGAAAGATCAAGGGTATTCCTGTTCTGTCAATGCTGATGCCGGTCGTATTCAATTTCGTGATCGTCGGAGCCGAACTCGCTTATCTCTTCATGCCGGACAACTTCTTTGCCGGTCTGCTGATCAACGGCGCTTCGGTTGCTCTAGGCGAAATCATTGACGTGATCTTCGGCTATGCTCTGGTCATGCAGCTGGATAAGACAAACATATTCAAGGAATAAATGAATCAATGAAATGATCCGATAGTTATCCGGGTCATTTTTTTATATCATGAAGATAAGCATAAAAGCAGGAGGTTATATGATCGTTAAGGCAGTGATGGTCCCCCATCCGCCGATTGCCCTTCATGAAGTCGGCCGGGGAGAAGAATCTAAAATACAGAATACACTCGATGCATTTCATAAAGCAGCCAAAGAGATTGCCGAAACAAAACCGGAAACAGTGATTGTTCTTTCACCCCATGCGGTGATGTACCGGGACTGGTTTCAGATTTCTTCCGGAAATAACGCTTACGGAAACATGTCGCGCTTCGGCGCCCGCAGTGTTTCATTTCAGAAGGAATACGATACGGAACTTACTTCTCTTCTGGATCAGATGTTGGAGAAAGACGGTATACCGGGCGGAACAGACTATGACCGCATGCCCGGGCTGGACCACGGAACGATGGTTCCTCTCTATTTTCTGGATCAGGAATATACGGATTACCGTCTTATCAGAATCGGTCTCAGCGGAATGCCTTTGACCATGCATTACCGGCTCGGAATGAAAATTGCCGAAGCAGCGCAGGAGCTGAACAGAAAGATTGCCGTAATCGGCAGCGGTGATCTTTCCCACTGTCAGAAAGAGGACGGTCCCTACGGATTTGATCCGGCCGGTCCGGAATATGACGAAAGAATCATGAAGACCATGGGAAGCGCAGACTTCGGTGAACTGTTTGCCTATCCGCCTTCTTTTCTGGAAAAAGCGCAGGAATGCGGTCACCGTTCCTTTGTCATCATGGCCGGTATTCTTGACGGTCTTTCCGTTACACCTCATGTTTATTCTCACGAAGCCACGTTCGGCGTCGGATACGGGATCGTCACATATGATATCGGCGCTCCTGATGAAAACAGACATTTCCTTTCCGTCTATGAGAAAGAGGAAAAGGATCGGATCCGCAAAGAAGCGGAAAACAGTGACATATATGCTTCTCTTGCCCGCAAAGCAGTATTGTACGCAGTCAGACATCACCGTGTTCTCCCTCTTCCCGGAAACCTTCCTTCTGTCCTGAAGGAAAAGAAAGCCGGTGTGTTTGTCTCCCTGCATATTCAGGGAGAACTGCGGGGATGCATCGGTACGATATCACCGGTCACTGCATGTGTCGGTGAGGAAATCTGCCGGAATGCCCTTTCCGCCGCTTTAAAAGATCCGCGTTTTCCGCCTGTAAGTGAAAGTGAACTGGAATGGCTTGAAATCAGCACCGATGTACTCGGTGAACCGGAAGTGATTCCGGATTCATCCATGCTGGATGTTAAACGTTATGGTGTAATCTGCCGCTGCAATGAGAGAACCGGACTGCTTCTGCCTGATCTTGAGGGAGTCGATACGGTTGAGGAACAGATCAGCATCACCTGCCGCAAAGGCGGAATCGATCCTGATGATGAAGATCTGATACTCGAACGCTTTGAGGTGGTGCGTCATGTCTGAGATCATCTGTGATGTATGTCCCCACCACTGTCATATCCCGGAAGGAAAAACAGGACTCTGCCGGGCGAGAATGAACCGTAACGGGACTAACTTCCCGGCAAACTTCGGAAGAATCACATCGATTGCCGTAGATCCGATCGAGAAGAAACCGCTTTACGGTTTTTATCCCGGATCTTCAATTCTTTCCGTTGGAAGCTATGGATGCAATCTCGGCTGCCCGTTCTGTCAGAATCATTCCATTTCGATGGCAGATGAACATACCGTAAGATACGCCGAAATCAGTCCTCACGAACTCGCATCCATCTCTCTTGAACATACGGAAAGCATCGGCATTGCCTTCACCTACAATGAACCGATGATCTCCTATGAATACATTATTGAGACCGCCCGCCTGCTGGAAGGTTCCGGTCAGAAGATCGTTCTTGTGACCAACGGATGTGTCAGTCCTCACATTACGGAGAAGCTGCTTCCTTATACAGACGCGATGAACATCGACCTGAAGGGAGACCGGGAATTCTACCGGGAACTGAAGGGTGATTATGATACTGTCAGGGAAACGATCAGAACCGTATACAACAGATGTCATCTGGAAGTAACGATCCTGCTGATCCCCGGAAAAAACGACAGTGAAGAATTCGTCCGCAGGGAAGCTTCGTGGCTGGCTTCACTGGATCCGGAAATCATCCTCCATCTGACACGGTACTTTCCCCGCTACCATTACTCCCTGCCGCCCACAGACCCGGAGAAAATGAAGATACTGAAGCAGACCGCAAAGGAATATCTGCGGCATGTATATCTTGGCAACGTATAAAAAAGACAGAGATACCGCTGAATTCAGTATCTCCGTCTTTTTCAGTTTCCGCCGATTTCCACTTTACAGCCGGTTTCACACTCCTCCTGTTCAGCTTCCGCCTCACCGGAGATGATTTCCGTCCCGATCTTGTCATGGAACCAGGAAGACAGGTTGTCAACATTCTCATAATAGGGAATATCCTCATCCGAATCCGGAGAAAGCACTCCCTTGATTTCCCCGTTCTCAAAGATGACAACTGCCGGCGTATACTTCACCTGATCCTTAAGAACAGTATCGGAAAGATCCGCATCCTGCATACTGAAGGAACAGATATCGATCAGACCTGCTTCCGCATACTCACTGATTACGGGCTGGAATTTCGCGCACGATCCGCATCCCGGCAGTGTAAAGAGTACTGCGAATGTATCCCCGGAAGAGATCTTCTCTTTCAGTGTCTCTTTGTCAATCTGCGTCAATACGGAAGAAGACGATTCTTCCGGCTCCTTATCGCCTGAAGACTGTTCTTCCCCTATGCGGTGAAGGACGGAAAAATCAATGAAGTGATACGGAACACGGTAGAAATCATAATAGGTACTGCCGTTTTCTTCGTGTTTGATCTGAAGGTTATGCTCCCCTTCATAAAACCAGTAACCGCCGGCATTATAGATCCTGTTTTCATCCCAGCCGAGCTCTGTAAGCATCGCCTTTGTCATTCCGGCATAACCGCCTCCGCCGCACATCAGAATGATGTTTTTATCCTTCGGAAACAGATATTCGAGAATCGCCTGAGATTCTTCATAATTGGCGCTATAGCCCTCTTCCGTATGGGTGAAGAGCGTATCACCGGAATAACCGGACCCGACCTCTGCGGGAAGACCCTCAACATTGCAGAGATAAGGATACGGAACTACTTCAAATCCTTCCACCAGTCCGGAAAGATAGGAATCACCGCCGATCGCTTCATAGTCCGCTTCATCCTTCAGCATACGCATATCACGGTATACGGTATCCTCTCTTCCGAGATACTGATCGATTGTGCTCTCGTTGATGTTCTTGTCAATGCCGAACTGTTCACCGCGGATTCCCGATTCCTTTTCAGGCGCAGGAAGCGGTCCGGCTGCTGCAGAAGATGCCGGCTGAGCGGAACAGCCCGCAAATATTGTCAATGCGGCAAGTACCGCCGTTACTCTCTTTTTCATCATGAAACCTCACATCCTTCCGGATACAAAGCAATATTATACCTGTAATCTTCATCAGAAAAAGAAAAAATACGGATCTCTCCGTATTTTTCATACCTTTTCATTATCTCGGCTTGGAAAGATCCGTCAGGACCGCCCTTCTGTATGTGAAGATATTTACCACCATACACAGAAGAATGGGAATCAGAAGTTCGGCAATCAGAAGCACCATCATCTGCGGGCTGAGCCCTCCGTCCTTCATGATCGCTGTCATCATGACACCGATATAGATCAGCGTAATTCCCGCCACCATGCCGTAGAGCTTAATCACTTCGGTGTTGATGACCTTCTTCAGATCCTTCTCCTCAAAACCGATCTGATAGAGTACCTCGAAGTACTTTCTTCTGCCGGTCTGTTCCGTTGAGGACTTGAACATGATCATCATCGCCAGCAGGAAGTTCATCAGCACATACGAGAAGGAAAAGAGCATGGAGTCAAAGATCTGATCCTGTCTTTCGGCAATGATGGAAATCTGTACTACCGCGCATCCGATAAACAGAATGATGCTGCCTTTATTGATCATCAGATCCTTCCGCAGAAACCCGTTTCCGGCAAGGATTAACGGCTTGTTTACATTCGTCTTATCCATGGACTTTGTAATCCGGGGAATGATGATGTAGTTCATGATACCCCAGACACCGATCAGTCCCATCAGCGAAACCGTCATCTTGGATACATTGGGATTGAACATCGCAAACAGCGGAATCAGAAACAGCGCAAGATAAAAGATCTGTTTGAAGACAGGCGGGATCGAACTGAGAAGTCCGCCGAATGTACCGCCTTCCTTTGTACTGTAGCTTCCGTCATTGGTCATCATTGAGAATGCCGCATTCGTATAGGTGAAGCTGAGATTTACCGCCATGGACCAGATCACGATCATTCCGAGCAGAATATAGACCAGAGTATTTGCCTCGGAATGGACACCGATCACAAGCGATGACGATGTAAAAGACGCAATCATGCTGTTCAGAACCGGCATCAGGATATATCCCGTCAGGATTCCCAGCGGAATCGAACAGATCATGATGATCAGAATCTGAACAAACAGATATGCAGTAACCTTGGTGAATGTCGCGCCGCAGATCATTCTGACGGCGATATCCTTACCCTTTGAACGGACATAGAAGTTATTTGCGAAACTGATACACATCAGGCAGATCACCACAACGACAACAACGATGAATGTTGCGACAAGGTCTTCACCGGAAGTAATCAGCTTCATTCCCTTCGGATCACTCATCATGATATTGAAGAAGAGAAAGATAAACATCGATGTCAGGAAATACGTAATCCAGTAAAAGAATGTCCTGGACTTATCGCTTCTCAGCGACCGTACTGCATCACGGAATGTCATTTCTGCAATACCTCTCTGGATTCCTCCGCATTAAGATCAACGATTTTCTGGAAATACTCTTCCTGCGTCATATCTCCCTTTTCCAGTTCCCGTTCGATATATCCGTCTTTGATAAAGACTAGACGTTTTGTATAGGAGGTAATCAGCGGATCATGGGTAACCATGATAATCGTTACACCTCTTTCATCATTCAGCTGCTGAAGAATATGCATCAGTTCCGTGGAATTGGCACTGTCCAGATTACCGGTCGGCTCATCGGCCACAATGATCTCAGGGTCATTAATCAGCGCGCGGCAGATCGCGGCACGCTGTCTCTGACCGCCGGAACACTCATTGGGAAATTTGTCCAAAAGAGACATGATCTTCATTTTCTCTGCCAGCGCTTTTACCCGCGGCTCAATATCCTTTTTCGGCACATCCGCAAGACTCAGAGGAAGCGCGATATTCTCAAACAGCGTATGGGTATTCAGAAGATTGAAATCCTGAAAGATGAAACCGAGATTCTTGAAACGGAAGCGGCCGATCTCATTGGAACTCATCGTACGGATCTCTTTGCCCTTGATCTTCACATGGCCTTCCGTGTATTGGTCAATCGTTGAAATATTATTGATAAATGTCGATTTTCCTGCTCCGCTCGGTCCCATGATACCGATGAATTCACCCTTTCTGACCTGAATATTGATATCATGGAGCGCTTCAAAAGCATTCGGCGTACGGTAATTATAGATTTTCTTCATGTGTTCAGCTTCAAGAATTACTTCATCCATTTTCGTTTCCTCCTTAAATCCGAATGGTTGTTCTGAATTCATTATACAGAATCAGAGATTGTATGACATTAAGTTATTGTTGTCGTTATCTGCCGTCTTCCTTCACGGGAAGATACGCTTCAAAGTATCTGTGGGGTTTTCCGTTTTCCTCCGTCTTGACCACCTGCCGCATGAAGAACATCCCGGCCGGTTCAAGACCGTGTTCAGAAGCGTAGGCAGTCAGCGGTTCGGCTACCGAAATACTGAAGTTCCAGGCATCTCCCGTATCAATGACGGAGGCAACGGCATGGCTGCCCGGAAGATGTCTTGCCTTAACGGGATTGTATTTGAACAGATCTCTCATCCATGTTCTGACCCCGAATCCCCATTCGTATTCATCATTCCGGATATCCGGGAATACCGCCATCATGAAACTGTACTGAAGACGGTTCATGATATATCTGTTTGACTCTATGCTTTCCTGATCGAGCTGAAGTTCATTTCCCTTCTTTTCCGGAATGAAAACAATACTTTCAACAAATGACTCATGTACCTTTCCGAGCTCTTTCGGAATACTTCTGAGAATCCGGAGATAATCTTCCGTATGTTCCTTCAGCCAGAAATATTCCTCAGCCTTTCTCTCGAATTCCGCCCGTTTTCTCTCCATCCGAAGCACATACTGTTCCAGACTGTCAGTGTCCATCATCGCCTTGATTTCACTGATGGAAAACTCATTGGCCTGATATCTTCTGCATTCCGCGATCCGGTACATCTGATAATCATCATAATAACGATAGCGGTTAACAGGATCGATCTCAGGTGAGATGATTCCTTCTTTTTCATAAAACCGCAGTGTTTCTCTGGTGATATTCAGGATGCGGCAGATATCCCTTTGTGTATATTTCATGAAAACTCCGTTTTTTTCTTGACCTGGTTGTTCCAACCACCTTTAGAATACAGTCATCG
This sequence comes from uncultured Erysipelotrichaceae bacterium, assembly GCA_902766435.1. Taxonomy (GTDB): domain Bacteria; phylum Bacillota_I; class Bacilli_A; order Erysipelotrichales; family Erysipelotrichaceae; genus Bulleidia. The sequence continues at coordinate 10,682 of CACXDM010000019.1, forward strand.
GAGGAAAAAAAGAATGCTGAAAATCATGATCACCTGCGGCGGCGGCTTCTCATCCAGCGCGCTTGTAACACACCTCAACAAAGAAACACAGGAAAAAGGACTCAGTGACAAAGCAGAATTTGTCTTTAAGCCCTTTGACTTCGGCGGGATCGGAGATCTCGTGGGAAGTGTTGATATTGTCATGTTATGTCCTCATCTTGCCTATCAGTCAAAACAGCTGGCGGCACAGTATCCCGACAAACCGTTCTATGTCATCCCCACCCGTCTTTACGGACTGATGGCAGCCGAAGAATTCATCGAAGACGCGGAAGACGCAATCGAAGGCTGGAAGGAAACCGGAATGAACCCCTTCCACTTTGAAGGAGAAGAAACCGCAATCCGTGTCATGCGTACCGTTTCCCACAGGAAATGGCTCAAATCACAGGGTTAACTGAATATGGTCTGCTGCGGCAGATCTTTTTTTATACCCGAACCGAAAAACAGCCCTCCGAAGAGAGCTGTCAGTGATGAAAAGATATCAGTTAATTTCAAATACGAATGCTTTGTCGTGAGCGCTGTGCAGAGCATCATAGATCTGCCCTGCTTTTGCGGCATCACCGACCAGAATCAGATTATCGCCGTAAGCTTCCTTCAGCGCCTCATAACCTTCTCTTTCCGGTCTGACGCCTGCTGCCAGAATCACCGTATCCGCAGCGATCTCTGCTTCTTCGCCGGAAGCAGTATCCTTGACCGTAATACATCCGTCCGCAATCTTCGTTACCATCTTTCCTTTGGCAACCGTACCGCCGGTCTTCATGATCTCCTGCACAAGATGCATCGTTACACTCGGATACAGATTTCCTCCGACCTTATTCAGCATCTCCACAACCGTGACCTTATGGTCCTTTGCCAGATATTCAGCTGTTTCAAGACCGGTGACACCACCGCCCAGTACGACGATGTTTTCACCTTTGACTTCAGCTTTGCCGGCAAGAACATCCTCTGCCGTCACAGCCTTTTCAATTCCTTCAACCGGCGGAACGGAAGGCTTTCCGCCTGCAGCGAAGAATACCGCTTCCGCACCGTCTGCCTTAACTGTACCGGCATCAGCTTTTGTATTCAGCTTTACTTCAACACCGTATTTTTCAAGTTCTGCCTTCTGCGTTTCAATAAACTCGGAAAGCATTCCTTTAAACGGCGGCACCGCTGCGAGATTTACCGTACCGCCAAGCTTGTCATCAGCTTCGTACAGTGTGACTTTATAGCCCTTCTTTGCCAATGTAACAGCTGCCTGCATGCCAGCCGGACCGCCGCCGATCACAGCTGTCTTTCTTCCGTTACCGTCACATGTCAGTTTCTGATCGCCCCATTCGAATTCACGGCCGAGAACGGGATTCAGCGTACAGCCAAGAGGCAGTCCGTCATTCAGTATACGGAAGCACTCCATGCATCCGAGACACTTTCTGATCAGTGTGTCTTCGCCTTTCTTTGCCTTGAGACCCCATTCCGGATCAGCAAGGAAGCCTCTTGCGATACCGACGAAATCACAGTTGCCCTCTTCCAGCATCTCTTCGGCAAATGAGGGATGTTTGATGTTGTCCACCGCGATTACCGGAATATTGACGGCTTTGCGGATATTTCCGCCGAGCTGTCTCTTCCAGCCTTCAGCGTAGAATGAAGGCTCAATAATCGTCGAACCGGAATCATACATGCCGCAGCTGACATTCAGACACTGAATTCCGAGAGCTTCAAGATATTTCGCAATCTCAATGCCTTCTTCCTCGTCAATTCCTCCCGGCAGATAGTCACTGCCGTTCATCCTGACGGAGATCGGGAATTTCGGTCCGCAGTATGCCTGAATCCCCTTGACGATTTCTGTGACGAAACGCATTCTTCCTTCGAAGCTTCCGCCGTATTTGTCAGTACGCTTATTGGTATACGGAGAAAGGAACTGGGAAACCAGATACCCGTGAGCAGCGTGGATTTCAACACCGTCCACACCTGCTTTCTGTGCAATCACGGCGCCTGTCACAAATTTCTTTACCATTCCCTCTACTTCTTCCGTTGTCAGGGCTCTTGGCTGTTCACCGATTACTCTGCAGGTAACATCGGATGCCGAGACAGGCTGTTTTCCGCCGATCAGTCTGGAAGGCGTCTGGTTGCCGGGATGGTGCAGCTGGATAAACAGTTTCGTGTCATACGCATGAACTGCTTCAGCAAGACGGCTCAGCTGAGGAACAACATGTGTGTTTGTCACACTGAGCTGATTCGGAGTACCGACACCTGTTTCGTCATCGATTCTGGTAATTTCGGTAATGATGAGTCCCGCTCCGCCGCGGGCACGCTCGGCATAGTAACGGATCATTCTCTGGCCGGCTTCGCCGCTTACTTCTGCGAGAGAACAACCCATTGCCGTCATGACGATCCTGTTTTTCAGCTCAAGACCGCCGATCTTTCCGGGCGCAAATAATTTTGTGTAAGTCATTTTGTCCTCCTGATTATATGTAAAAAGACTCTTCCTGCCTTCATTATAGAGAAAAATGAATGCTGCTTATATATTGATGCTCAAAAAAACCGCATTTCTGAAGGCTTTCATTCCTCCTCTGCGGCTTTGAGTATCTTTTCAACATTGCGTGTGCCGTTTTTGATTCCCAGATTGATTACGGCAGCCCCGGTAAATCCGAGTATCATCAGAATGATCCCGCCGGTCTTCAGAAACAGATTTCCCGAACTCCCGAAAAACCCGGCATAGGAAACGGCGGAACCGGATGCAAAAAGACAGAGAGCCGAAGTCCGCCATACAGCGAGTCTTTTCAATGCGGCAGACTGCATTTCCGCTTCTTTAAGAAGAGCATTTCTTTTATTCACGTCCATAATTACCTCCGTGAATGCAAAGACTGCAGTAGTATGGATTACTGCAGCCTCTGCATCAGAGAAACGAAATAGATTTAGAAAGGAGAGTATTGATCAGTTTCCGTTTCGATTTTCATTAATATGTAAGGTTCGGGTTAAAGAAGCCGACAAGTACACCGATAAAGGCAATAACAACAAGCAGCAGCATAACCTTCAGCGGAGACATCTTCTTCTTAGCCATCAGCCACCAGCACAGAATGACGAAGCATGCGGTCAGCAGACCGGGGAATACACTGTCCAGTTTTTCCTGAAGAACCATGTATGCTTCACCGGATTCATTTACGAGCTGAAAGCTTGTCTTTACGCTTACCCATGTAGCGGATACGGCACCGATGACAATTCCGCCGAGTGTTGTGACAGATTCACGGATCGCTTCACCGATATCACCGATCAGGAATTCAACGGCTTTTGTACCGAGCTCATAGCCCTTGAAGTACAGCAGTCTCATTCCGAAATATGCGAACAGGTTCCAGGCAATGATATAGAAGATCGCACCGATCGGGGATCCTCCTGCCGACATACCCATGGCAATACCGAGAAGGATAGGAATAACGGTACCGACAACAAGAGAATCACCGATACCTGCGATCGGTCCCATCAGACCGGCACGCAGACCGTTGATTGTTTCATCATCAACATCTTCCTGACCGTTGGCTCTGGCTTCTTCAAGACCGGCTGTGATACCGATGACAACTGCACCGAGCTGAGGCTCCGTATTGAAGAAAGCGGTATAAGTATTCATTGCGGAGGCTTTCTTGTCTTCGTCTCCTTCATAGAGTTCTTCAACGAGCGGCAGCATGGAGCAGAGGTAGCCGAATGTCTGCATGTGTTCCTGTGAGAAACAGGTCAGATTTCCGTAATACCAGTTATGGAAGCTTTTCGTCAAAGCCTTTTTGGAAAGTTTCTTAGCTTCTGTCATGTCAGATCTCCTCCTCGTCATCGTCGAAGTCTGCCCCGCCTGCGGCAGCCGGTTTTCTCAGTTCAAGCATTTTCAGCTTGTAGATCAGAATTGCAAACATACCTGCCACAACGGTAGCGGATACGAGATTGATTCCCAGAGAAGCAGCGAGTGTGAAACCGAACAGATAAGGGATAAAGTCCGTCACTTTCCTGACGATCTGCTTCAGAAGGATCGCAATACCTACACAGGGAAGCAGTGATCCGACGGTGAACAGTGTCTTCATTGCGATACCGTCCATCGGCAGAGCTACCTTGATTGCGTCAACAACACTTGCCCCGAGTTTGCACATAATGACTGTGGGAATCAGTGAGAAGCAGATGTGAGAGATCCAGGGCAGAACCATATCAACGAGATACAGCTTCCTGTAGTCTCTCTTTTCAACTGCTGTCCAGCCGATGTGCTGCCAGAGCAGGTTCATCGTTGCTGTTCCGTAGAACAGAACTGTTCCGATTGTACCGACCATGGTGCCGAAGGATGTGGCCAATGCTGCTCCGTCAGCGGAACTTGCTTCAAGACCATAGCTCTTCAGGGCAACCATTGCCAGAGGGATACCGATATAGGATACGGCACGGACATCTGCCGAAACAGTTCCGCCCGGAGTAACCAGTGCAATATAGACAACCTGCATTGCCGTACCGACCATGATACCGGTGGCGACATCACCGAGGATAATACCGCAGATCAGTCCGCCGACAAGCGGTCTGCCCAGCGTGTAGTTTCCGATGGAAGTGCCGCCCATACCGGGCATACTGGAAAGAGATGCGAATATGCCAAGCAGAATTGCCTGAAACCAACTAATAACCATTTTCTATCTCCTTATTATTCAAATCAGTCTGTGAATCCGAAACGGCCGCGGAACTTTCTCCAGTTGCCGATTGCCTCTTCTTTCAGAAGAGCGAATTCAACTTCGTAACCGGCTTTCATGATTCTTTCGAGTGCTTCCGCTTCTTCCTGTGTGATTGACTGGTTGTTTCCCAACTTTACCGCACCCGGACGGTCATTGCACGGACCGATAATGACTGTCTTGACATCACTCGGAACAAAGCCCTGGTCTACCAGAAGCGTTGCCATGTCAATGGGATTCTTCGTGATCAGAAAGTATCTGTCCTTACTGGCAAGAACCTTCGGACTCTTTTCCTTGAATTCATCAATAGACCATACAAACGTTTTCTTTCCGCTTGCGCTCTTGTAAGCGGACTTGAGAACCGGATTCTTCGCTGCCGCATTATTGACAGCGATCAGTCCGTCACACGGATACTCAAGAGACCATCTTGTACATGTCTGTCCGTGAATCATACGGTCATCAACTCTAACAAATGATACTGACATCTTTTTTCTCCTTAGATAAAATCTTCTGAATCTTCTTCAGCTGCGATTGTGAATTCCTGAATCATTTCCCTGGCTTCGGAAACTGCGCTTGTCCGGACAAACTCACCGAAATCTTCTGCGAAGTCTTTTGACAGAACCGTATTCAGTACAAGCGGAAGATTCATACCTCCGACCATGACCGTCTTTCCGATCAATCCGGCTTCCGCAAGAACATTTGCGGCAGTGGTCAGCGGTGAACCTCCGACGATATCGGCAAACATCGCAATCTCATCTTCTTTGCCGATTCCTTTGATCAGTTCTCTGACATTCTCCGCGAATTCATCGGCACCCATACCATTTTTCAGGCTGGTGGAAAGAATGTCTTCTCTGTCGGAACCGGCGAGCATTTCGATTGCCTTATGCAGTCCCGGTGCGAATTCACCATGACTGACGAGCAGTACGTATCTCATACTCAACCTCCCTTCACTGATTAAATTCTAGAAAACCGTACTTCCGATTTCAGGTGAAGAATGTCATCTTGATGCCTGACAATTGTCATAAAAAAACCTGCCCCGCTTCCGGGTACAGGCTGATCTGATAAGCTCATATTATTTTTTATTCAGGAATTCCGTGATTTCCCGCTCTGCCGAATACATCAGTCCGCCGATTGAAACAGATGAATTCTGACTCTCATTTACAGCCGCTTCCGCCATATTCATTGCCTGATCATATTTGGAGAAGCGCGGGCTGACTGCCGCAGTACTCATAATCTCACTGATCAGCTCATTGCCGAACGCCCCGCCGCCGGGAATATCATGACGCAGAAGCAGTTCGTTGTCCTTGTTTCCCGTTACGGATTTCAAAGGTGAGATACCGTGGGAATAGCGGTAGATGTTCTGCTGAATATCGGGATCACTGCAGAGCAGCACGGCAAAGTCCAGAGCCAGGTCCGTATGCCGGCTCCGGGAACTCAGACCGACGAGCATCGTATGGAGTTCGGAGATGTTGTCACCTTTCGGTCCTGCCGGCATAGTGACCGCGTCCCATTCAAAATGTGTATACCGCTTCACACGCCACGGGTACGGCTGATATGCCCTGTATTCCGAATAGAGGAATGGTCTGAATGCGACATAGCCAAGGTCAAAATCCTTGGAAGTGACAGTATAGCCTTCATTCAGTGCTTTCAGTTTCTGAACGAACTGTACCGCCTGCTGCACTTTATCATCCGACAGGAAACATTTCTTACCGTCGTCGGAGAACAGTGAAGCTCCGTTGGAATACAGAGCGCTTGTCCAGGTATAGTTATAGACACCGTACCTGTGATTCTCCGGATCCGTCACCTTCTGGCAGATCCGGTAGAAATCATCCCATGTCCAGTCACTGCCGGGGAATTCAATTCCGTTTTCCGCCAGAAGAGTTTTATTGACAAACATGATGGAAGGCACACTCTCATGCGGCAGCGCATACTGAACCCCGTTGTATCTCCCCGCCAGAAGACAGGGTGAATAAAAGTCTTCACGATGGAATTCCTTTTTTTCAAACAGCATGTCATCCAGTTTGGCCAGAGCTCCCGAAGATGCCAGAAGCGTAAAATCCTCCGGCAGCACAAAATAGAGATCCGGTTCCTTTCCGAGCAGGATCTGTTCGGCAAGCCATTCACTGTAATCATCTGCTCCGATTCCGCTCACATAATTTACTTTGACATTCGGATGCTGTTCTTCAAACTCAGAAATCGCGGTATCAAGAATCTGATAACAGTCTCCATTCGGCGTATCCCAATAACTTCCGGAATAGACTCCGATTGTCAGTGTCACTTGATTGTAAAGGCCGGAAATCCGCCATGCCCCTACCACCATGACAATCAGAACCGTCACAACAACAAGCAGAGATATCTTGTTTTCATTTCTGCTCATCTTTTGTGGTTCATTCCTTTCTGCACAGCCCATATTGCCAGCTGTGTTCTGTCACGGAGGTTCAGCTTCATCAGAATACTGCTGATATAATTCCTGACAGTCCCTTCGGATAAAAACAGTGTCCCTGAAATCTCCTTGTTGGAAAGACCTCTCGCAATGGCCATGATGATCTTCCTTTCGTTTTCATTCAGATCCTTTGCGACACGTTCATCCACGTAGATTCCGTTTGAACTGTTCGCCATGGCCGAAAACTGACTGATGACTTTGCTGGCAATTTCCGGATTGATCATTGCTCCGCCGCCATAGGCAATCTGTACAGCATCTGTCAGTTCAGACAGACTGCATCCTTTCAGCAGATAACCGCTCGCCCCGTATTTCAGAGCTCCGTATACATATTCGTCATCATCAAAAGTCGTCAGGACAATCACCTTGATCTCCGGATACTTGTTCTTGATCACTCTTGTACCTTCCACGCCGTCTTTGCCCGGCATGCGGATGTCCATCAGAATTACATCCGGTTTATTTTCCGCAATACTCTGCAGAGCATCATCCACGCAGCATACCGAACCGGTCACATCAATATCCCCGGATGACTGCAGAATAATACCCAGGCTTTCACGAAACAGTTCCTGGTCATCAACAATCAGCACTTTGATCATGTTTCTGCTCCTCCTCTTTTTTTCTTACGGGCAGACTCGCAATCACATAAAACCCGTTTTCTCCGTCACCCGGATCATCCCTGCGGTTGCCGTATGTCAGAGAGCCGCTGAGAAGATCCAGTCTTTCCTGCATATGTCTGAGACCGAACCCTTCCGTAACACTGCTGCATCCCTTTCCATTGTCACGTATATCGATCACCAGAACATCGTCATGTTTGCTCATCCGGATCCGGATGTAATCCGCGTGTCCATGGCGGACAGCATTCGTCATGCATTCCTGTATGATCCGGTACAGTGTATCTTCTTCGTCTTCCGCAAAATCAAGGCTTCCCGCCTCCTGTTCGTAACGGATAAAAGCGGAAGTCGTTGCCTGAAACTTGATGATCATTTCCTCAAGTGCCTGATCCAGGTTATGTTTTTCCAGTGCGTCCGGACGGAGCGCCTTAATTGACTGTCTGACATCAGCCAGTCCATCTCTGGCGGACTGCGTGACTGTTTCCATCTTTTTTCTTGCCTCACCCGGATTTATGTCAAACAAGGCAAGCGAAGCCTGAGAGCCCATAATGATTCCGGTAAGCGTATGTCCGAGCGTATCATGGATTTCTCTGGCAAACCGGTTCCTCTCCCGGATTTCGGTCATCCGCTCCATTTCGGCATTGATTTTCTTCAGCTGCAGATTGGCGTCACTCAGCTGATTGTTCAGGCTCTGGATCCGTTCATTCTCCTCTTTCTGTCCGGCAAACAGCTGCACCATATAAAAGACAAAAAGAAGCGTGTTGGCGGAAACCAGAGTACTTTCTATACCTGACAGAAACATTCTGATCCCCGGTTTATAGTATTCCAGATAAACCGATAACGGAGTTCTTGATGACGCTACCGGAAGCACTTCATAACGCCCCACTGCGAAGATCAGCGTCAGCAGTCCGATCAGAAGAAACCGTACCCTGTTGTTTCTGACATCATTCACAAGATCCGTCAGAACCAGAAGCGCGATTCCGCTGTAATAGAAATTCAGCGATTCAATCAGCAGAACACAGATAATAATCTCAACAGCGCAGACAGACCAGACCGGAAACCTGTTTCCGGCAGATGATCTTCCTTTACGGAAACTGATCTGCCAGAGAACAAAAAACAGCATCACCGCCATCAGCGGCATCCTCATCGGTTTCATCGGAATTCTGTCTGCTTCGGAAATAAACTGATAAGCAGAAAACGAATGACAGATACGGTATGTGGTTGCCGGAACAATCATGCAGTAATACAGAATGATTACTGCATTCAGAACATACATCAATATTGAAGTATCCTTCAGAAGCTTTTCATTCCGCATCACTGCCACCCGAATGTCCCGTATTCGCTGACATTCTTTTCCGTAATCAGTTTTACCTTGATAATGATTTCCTTTTCCACTTCCAGCCCCTTCAGCGAGCGGTAGGCAGCAGACACTGCCTCATCCGCCATTACATTCGGAAACTGAGCACAGCTTGCGGTCATCATCCCGTCATTAATCAGTGTTTTTGCCTCAGGCGAACCGTCGACACTGTACACAAGAAAACGGTCCGAAAGCCCTGCTCCCTCAATCGCAGCCATTGCCCCGAACGCGCTTGGATCATTCAGCGCCATTACCGTATCGGCATCGGGATATTTCCGCAGCAGTTCTTCCATAACAGGCATGGCATTCTCAATCTGTCCGTCTGACTCACCGGATCCGACAACTTCAAATCCGTCATGGCCGGCAATCGTATCGGTAAATCCCCTGATTCTCTCCGTTCCGGAACGGGCAGTAATATGTTCGAGAAGAATGATCTTTGCCTCATCACGCACGGAAAGAAGATGCTCTGCACAGAGCACTCCTGCCTGATAGTTATCCGAAACAACCGAGCACGTCACAGATTCAGGATTACTGACAAACGTGTCTACAACAATAATCTTCACACCAGCCGCACGGGCAGCTTCTATCCCTTCGGATGCATGATCCCATTCAACAGGTGTCAGAAATATCACTTCCGCACCCGAATTGATCAGTTCCCTGATTTCCTCATTCTGCCTGTCCTGATTCATTGCGGCATCACGTGTCAGAAGAACGTCTCCGTTCTTTTCAATATCAGCCCGCATCTGACTGTCAACAGTCTGATAGAACGGGTTATTCATCGTCATATATGTCGCGCCGAAAATATTTCTTTCTTCCTTTCCGCCAAGGGAAATATCCTCCGGAAGAAGGAAAAGAACATAAGCCACGCCAAAGGCAGCTGCCAGTATCAGAAAAATGCTGAAATTCAGAAAATACTTTTCTTTCCTGTCATTCATCAGCAGTCCCCCTTCCGATTACTACATTTTAAAGGATTGTTATTGTCTGAAACAGTGTGCGTACATGGTCAAAATAAAAAATATGACAAATGTCATATTTTGGGTAAGCGCTCAGTTTCGGGAATCCAGCCCGAACTCCCTGACCAATGCCTCATATCTGGTTTTTTCCTTTTCTTTTACAGGCTTTGAGAGATCATGGAAACAGTGATGAATCACATCCGCATCCTTCAGGACCTCATCCATCGGTGAATCCGTCACATGCTTGTCATCGTGATGATAAATCATCGAACAGATGATCCCGTCCTCTTCTTCCGTCGTCTGACCTAGTTCCTTCAGAATCTCCTTTGCAAGAACTGCCCCTCTGTGGGCATGATCATCATACGATCCGGAAAGATACGCAGCCAGATCATGCATCATCGCTGCCATGGATGCAAGTTCCCAGTTCAGCCCGCGCTTCTTCGCAATCATTGCCGCAGCCAGAGACACTCCGTAAAGATGGGCTTCTGCCGCCATTCTTTTCTCATAGTTTTCCATCTTTGTCAGCTTACTGTCAGTCAGTAAACGCAGATCTTTCAGTCTTCCCATACATTTCTCCTTCGCCGCTTCTTTCAGGCGGACAACTCATTCATATTCTTCCGATTTTTCCACCGCAGCAGACATAAAACGGTAAACGCGGCTCCGGCCGCAGCTGCAGCTGTACCGATAAATGTAATATACCACATACCGTTCTCTGCGAAATGATAGCTGATGAGAAATTCATAAAGCCCCTGTATGAGGGCCGGCAGAATGAATGCCCCTGCCGTATAAACAGGATTATTTGTCCGGATGCCTTTTCCGTACAGCCATCCCGTCCATACCCCGGCAGCGAAATGCACCGGAAGCAGTTCACGGGCAATCCCAAGCAATGTGCTTCCCGTTTCAAACAGTTCCGCAATTCCTTTGCCAAGACCAAACGCAGTTCCGATCACTGCCCCGAAGAATACGGCATCAAACCATGTCATCATCTCTTCGCTTCTGCTTCCCATACGCAGGGCAATGTATCTTGCGGTCTGTTCAGTCAGGCCTTTCATGATCCACGCGCTGAATGCAAGGGACACCAGAGATCCCGCCGGACGCCATCCCTTCAGATGACCGTTAATTCCCACAATCAGACCGATCAGTGTTGAAAGCAAAGCGCCGAATATTCCGTAAAGTGTCAGACGGATCAGCTGTTCCCGGGAGATACCGGAATCTTTGTTCAGTCTGATCAGCCAAAGCATCAGAATCATATAAAGGCAAAGACCGGCAGTCAGTTTCAATATCATAATGTCATCTCCGAATACATACCGCTCAATTGTAACATTTTTCCCGTTTTTTCAAAGCATACAGCCATATGCATGTCCCGGATCGTGTAAAATCAGGATAAAGAAGAGGATCAGAAGATGAATCATAAGGAAATACATTACGGCATTCTCAGCACCGCCTCCATCGTGCCCCGGTTTGTAAAGGGAATGAGACTGACGGAGAACGGAAGAATCTGCGCGGTCGCTTCACGCAGCGAAGACAAGGCAAAAGCTCTTGCGGAAAGCCTGGATATTCCCGGATATTACGGTGATTACCGCCGGATTCTGGAAGATGACACGATTGATGCGGTTTATATACCCGCCCTCAACAGCGCGCATTATCCCATGGCAAAAGACGCTCTTCTTGCCGGGAAGCATACGCTTGTGGAAAAGCCTTTCGTTCTTCAGGAAAGCCAAGCGCTTGAACTTGCCCGTATTGCCGAAGAAAAGGAACTGTTTCTCACCGAAACCGTTAAAACACCCCATCTTCCTGTATTCACACGGGTTAAAGAAATCATCGGCAGCGGCGCATACGGAAGAATACGCTTCATGGATTTCCGGCAGTCGTATACCGAAGGACCGTATATCTCCGGCTGGAACAAAGAAAGAAAATACGGCGGAGGAGTACTCTTCGGCAATGAAGCCTATTTCTTTACGATGGCCGAATTCCTTGCGGGAAAAGCCGTTTCATGCACGGGCACACTTTCCTTCGGCAGATATGATGCTGAGGATCAGTGCAGTGTTGATCTTCTGCTTCCCGATGATGTCATTGCCCGTATGGCAGTCTCAACAGATGTTCTGTTTGACAACGGCCTGACCATATATCTGACAGACGGAAGAATTGTTATTCCTGATTTCTGGAAAGCCTCAAAAGCAATGTTTTTCAAAAACGGCAGGCTGATGGAAACAGTCGCTTTTCCCTGTGAATCGGAATTTGTCTATGAACTGAATCATTATAATGAATGTATCCTGAACGGCATATCCTTCAGTCCCGTTACACCGGTGGAAAACACTGCCCGCTATATCGGATTCTGTGAACAGATACTGAAACAATACTGAATTTAAACAGGGACCGTTATGCTGTGATCAGCACAATGGTCCCTTTGTTGTTAATAACCGTAGCTCAGAACTTCCCAGCTGCCGCCTTCACTGCGGGCAAGATACCATTCATAATCGGTATATTCATGGTCGGGCTCAAAAGCTCCGGAGTTTTCAGCAGGTGTATGGAAATCACTGAGGAACTTGATACATTCCGTATATTCCTGATCCTCTCTGAGTTCATTCATCCATTTGATGTTTTCCTCACTGTTGCAGTCATCGGAAGTATAACGGATATTGTGCAGCTCGCATCCGGCAAAATCCGCGAACACCTTTCTGATCTGCGTGATTGCTTCATCCATATCATCCTTTGTATAGATCTCGGAAGTTCCGTAATCGATTTCCACATCAACCGAACTGGCCTCACCGAGATATTCCTCAAGAGTGATTCCCTGTTCCATGATCTCTCTTGCGGAAGCCTGACCGACATACCTGATATGCCATGGCTCATAATTGAATCCCGTGATGTCTTCCTTCCCCTCAAGATAATGGAGAATAAAACCGTGTTCGGCGAGTCTTGCGTGGACTTTTGCCCAAAGATCAGAATACTCCAGCATTTCCTCATTCTCGTAAACTGCTTCTCCGTCAACAATCAGATACAGATCCAGAGCGAGTCCGGTATGATGTTCCGAATATCCCGGCGCTGCCACATTCAGACGCACATATTCCTCACCATAGCGTTCCGTATAGTCATCTGCGACTGCCTGCTGTTCCTCAACACTGCGGTATCCCGAATAAATATCAACATTGACATGATTCTGCGCAAGGTCATCTTTGAGCTCCGCGAAGGCATCAGCGGTTTTCTTTTCCAGGCTTATCTCATCGCCCATTGAATTCTTCAATGTCACAAATTCAGCCTGATCCGCCCAGTCAGCAGGAACTTCCTTCTGCCTGTTCACAAGAACAAGATAATCGATTTCATTTTCATCCGGATTCGGTATCTCTTCTGAAACCGGCGGAACAGACGAAGACGGAACTGTATTCTGTGTGCATCCGGTCACCGATAAAACAGCGCTCATCATAAGCATTGATATCAAGTATTTACTCTTCATTTTCCTTCACCTGTTCTTCCGGCTTTTCCTCAGATTCTTCCGGCTTTTCTGCAGTTTCTTCCGTATTTACTGCAGTATCTTCCGGCTGTTCTGATGTTTCTTCCGTTTTTACTGCAGTATTCTTCTTTCTCCGCTTCATCCAGAACCAGACTGCACCGGCTAAACAGCAGCCCATAAGAATCACCGGGAGTGAAGAATCTTCATGCGACGCCTGTTCTTTCTGGGCAGAAACAATCACCTTTGCGGCCGGAGCTGATGTCAGTTCCGGATCAAATACCGTCTCTGCTGTAATTGTAGTGCCGTACGCCTTAACACCCCACAGGCTGACCGCTCCGTCTGCCGGTGTTTTGATCTCTGCCTGATCCTGCAGAATAATCTTCTTCGGTGAATAATCAGATGTGAATGTTTCCGGTGCGTTTCCTCTTTCTCCGGTATCCGCCGCAAGTGCAATTCCATTCTCCGCTGATGAATAAACCGCGTTTTCTCCTTCCGGCAGGGAAATGACAATTTCACCGCCGACAATACCATATGACATATCACCGCTTACGGAAGCGACATCTGAATGCACATCAGCGTCCGTCACACTGAATGAATGCTCCGCTTCGATACCTGACGCTTCCCCTTGGCAGCGGATATAGATATCTGCCTTACTGCTCTGATCTGCGGTAAATAAACCCGGAACACTGATGCCGAAAGCACCGTTCGTTTCCTGCACATTCATCTTAATCTTCAGTTCAGATCCGTTTGTAAGAGAAACGGCATTGGTGTTTCCTGCCCCGCTGATTCCCCCGAAATTCATCGTAAACGGTTCTGTTGTATGTGTTGTTTCAATCTGTATGCTCATGTTTGAATGATTCAGATTCACACTGCCCTCTCCGGCCAGAATAATTCCGCCGAAGCCGGCAAGATATGAACCATAAGGCAGGAAGAGAAACGGGTTTGCAATTCCTTTCAGATCGACAGTCGCATCATCCGCATATAAAGAGCCGCCGATGAACAGCAGATTTTTGGAAGTCGGACCATTTGCGACATGAGGCGCCATGGACATGACATAGAGATTGGATCCTGCGGCTGCCCGGAGATCGCCTTCTGTATGAACTGCCGTGCCGTTGACATCCAGAAGGGCAGAAGCTCCTTCATCGATATAGAGATTCCGGCAGTGGATACCATCGCAGAAGATTGTGCCGTTTGTGATTGTTTCCATCTTCCCGGCAATTTCGAGATTCGTGTCGGTGTAAATCTGATTACTGCCGCCGTTGATTTCCAGCTTTCCGTCTCCGTCGATCACAATCGTCGGGGCGTTTCCATCTTCACTGCTGATGCCGAAGAACGCATTGACCGTAATTCCGCCGTTGTTGTAATCCGGGTTAAAATAGGTATTTGTGATTGAACAGTCCCCTTTGACGTGAAAATAGTATTCCGGCTGATACTGTCCCCGGTTTCTCAGCATCAGGCCAAGCGCCGGAGATGTCGTACGGTCGGAAACCAGAACGCTGTTGTCCAGATTGAGATTAGTGAATGTAATATTCACACCGTCTTCACTGAATTCAACTGTACCGCTGCCGTAGCCGGTTTCCGATACATTCAGGGTTTCACCCGGTTCAATCGCGTAATCACACACATACAGTACGGGCTTATCCTCATCTTTATTGGTCATTGAGAGACGCGCCGGTTCCGTCACGGCCGCATTGCCGTCTTTATCTGTAATTGTGCACTGAAAAAACAGATCCGGATTATCCTGTAAGGTGGACGGAATCATAAGTGTATCGGTTGAAGCAGACTTCCCGTCAAGATAAAACGTGCTGGACCCGTCACTCATTGTCCATTTCCATGACGCAACTCTTTCGGGATCCGCCACTTCAGCGTGAAAACTTGCCCCTGCCGGATAAACGACTTCCACATCTTCCGGCTGAACGGTAATCACCGGTCCTTCTTCTTCCGCGTATACCGCAGCAGGCGCAGCCATAATTATCGTTCCTGCCGCAGTCAGTAAACCTGTCATCAGACAGACCATTTTTTTTCTTATTTCCATTGAAATACCTCATCTCTTCATCAGTAAACTGCTTTGTTGTTTTATCCTCTCATCCGTGCCATTTGTCACAGGAGAACAATCTGTTGTCCTGTATCCTATTTTACCAATGAATTCCCCGTTTCATATCCATGAATCCGAAAAAAGCGGAAACTTGAAAAACTGTACTTTCCGCTTCCGCTGTGATTCATAAGATGATTTGTTTTTACAGCTGCCTGCCCAGACGGTATGCCTGTTCGGGATATCCGCTCCGGGAAGTCATTGAAGGACTGCCGCAGCCGTATCCGAGCACCATCCCCATATCCTCAAAGTTGATATATCTGACCAGTGTTCTGTAATGCGCCTCAAGAGCTTCAAATGTCCAGTCATCCGCATTCCACGCCACCGTCAGTAAAGCGGACTTCAGATGTCTGCTGTTCAGACTGCTGTTATAGGCGCAGAAACGGTCAATGACCGTTTTCAGCTGAGCGCTCATCGCAGATCAGCTTTCCTTTTTCAGCTCATCAATCCACCTGTCAATTTCGGAAAGCCCGGTAACCAGACGGTCTCCCCCGTCGGAATCAAACCGGATTTCTTTCGGAAAACGGATCTCTGCGCCTTCAGCCAGTTCACACATATCCTGAATGACCGTTCCGGGCCAGCCGGCGTTTGTCATAAACGGCACCACGGTCTTTCCGGAAAAATCATTCTCAGTCAAAAATGTTCTGACTGCCGGAGCCATCGTATACCACCATGTCGGTGTTCCGATGATGATCCTGTCATACTCTCTGACCTCAAAAGGAAGAGGCTTCAGAGCAGGACAGTATCCTGTCTCCACTTCCCTTTTTCCCTGATCGGATGCCTGTCTGTAGACAGCGGGATAGGGTGTGAGGGTATCTATTGCCGTAATGTCCGCATTCAGTTCTTTCTGAATCATTTCGGCAATCCGCTTTGTATTTCCGTTATGCCATGAATAGTAAACAATCAGTGTTTTCATATCTTTCTCCTGTCATGAATAATATAGGTCCCTGTTTCTGTTTTGAACAATACCATTCTCTTCTGCCGGCTATGCATCTGCCACATAGTATTTCTGTTATTTTGAAAAGCGCCTGTCCTGGATGGGCAGACGCTGAATAACATGTATGATCAGCCGAGGTATTTCCGCAGAGTGTTCCGTACCGCCCCTTTTCCGGCAATTTCCTCTTTGAACATTGTTTCGATCAGTTCTCCGATACCCGCTTCATAGAGATCAGAACCGAAGATATTCACATTGGAAAGAATCGGTCTCAGCTGGTCTGTGACGGTTTCCGGTCTGCCGATTTCAATACTGCCGAATCTCTCCTGCAGTTCATCATTCATCGGATCCGGTGACAGTTCAAACGGATTACCCTCATCATCAACCGCAAGAACATAACGCAGCCAGCCGGCAATTGCCAGCGGAATGCCGAGAAGTTTACCTGCATTTCCGTCTCTTGCAATATATTCCTTGATTGTTTCCCCGAAACGGATTCCCACCATCTGTGAGGTATCAACCGCGATTCTCTGCGGTGTATCGGGAATATATTCATTCGGGAAGCGGACATTGATACATTCATCAATAAATGCCTGAGGAGAAAGAATACCCGGGTCCTTTACCACTGCCATTCCTTCCACAGGTCCGACAAGATTGACGAGTTTCAGCATTTCCGGATCTCTCATCACATCCGAGAATCTCGTATAGCCAAGTACACACCCATAAGGCGCCAGGGCTGTATGCAGAGGGTTGAGGCAGACAGTTACCTTCATCCGCTCTGAAGCGTTCACAGTATCCCTGTCCGTCATATAGACTCCCGCTTTTTCCAGCGGCGGTCTGCCATTCGGGAAATTGTCTTCGATCACGAGATACTGCGGTCCTTCGGCATTGACGAATGGCGCAATATACGTCCGTTTACCGGTAATGACAATATCCATATCCTCAACACCGAGATCTTCAAGCATCTTCTGCGTGCTCTCACTCGGGCGAGGAGTAATCTTGTCAATCATTGACCACGGGAATGCGACAGTGTTCTCATCTTTGACATAGGCAATGAATTCCTGCGGCACAAAGCCTCTTTCCGCCCATGCTTCAGAAATCTCAATAACGGCATTTCTCAGTTTTTCACCGTTATGGGAAACGTTGTCCATGGATACCAGAGCCAGAGGAAGCTTTCCCGCATGGTAACGGTCAAGAAGCAGTGAGGCAACAAGAGAGACAGCGCTGTTTACAGCTTCCGGTTCGTTTTCAATATCTTCTTTCACAAAACCGAACCACTCTCCGTCCGCACTGCGCAGAGCATATCCTTTTTCGGTGATCGTAAAAGATACCATCTGCAGGGAATCATTCGTGAATATTTCCTTCAGACGGCTGCGGGCTGCCGCATCGTTCTTTCCTGCCGCAATTGCTTCCGTCAGTGAACCGATGACCTTTTTATCACTGCTGCCGTCACCGTAAAGCGTCACTGCCAAAGCCAGGTTGTCATAAGGTTTATAGATTCTGTCGACAACTTCAAAGTCAAAAGTTTCAACACAGACAATACCCGTATCGATTTCCCCCTGGTTTAACAGAGAGTCAGCGATCCCGCCGATAAAGATACGGAAGATATTGCCGATGCCGAAATGTACCCATGTCGGAGAAGAAGCGGTTTTTTCTTTCACCGTCTCAACGTCATATCCGGGAAGTGAAATACCTGCATGTTCAAAAGCGGCTGTGTTTCTGATGCCTTCAGCTGTGAGTTTCATATTCCTGTCCTTTCTGTTTCTGGTTTTTACGTTCTGATTACGATAATCATAACATTCGAAATGAAACATGTCTTTGGGATCGTCATCATGCCACACATACTTCCAGCCGTATCTGGATCCTTTTCTGAATCCGAAAGGGACAATCTCTTCTTCATCAATGGCAGGAAGAAACGCATCCCTGCCAGTTTCCGCATCGGTGCAGGATTCAGAAACTTCCACATTTCCTCCGATACTGTCCGGTATGCCTCTTCTTCCGGCATCCCGTGTTTCTGCAGAACCTCATACAATGCAATGGACTGAGAATCTGCGACATATGACTGTAGTTTCCCTGATCACAGTATTCCTTTTCTTCTGTAATCAGTTCTCCCATCCGGTCATATATCTCCTGCTGAATGCTCTGATCCAAAGTCGGAAAATACTTCTGATAACGGCTTCCTGCCACCATTTTTTCGGGTATATACTGCTTCATTGATCTCCTCCGGAGCGCTCACTGCTTTCTGTTAGCAAACACTAACTACGGTGGCTGATGTTCCCGGAATATGCAAAAATGACAGGACAGCCCTGCCATTTGGTTAAGATATCTGATTTACTGCCGGAAACAAATCATTACATGTTTGCTTCGAAGAAACTTTGAATTTTGTCAAAAGGAATGATATCAGTTCTGTCGTAGAGATCCGTATGAACAGCTCCGGGGATGATCATCAGTTCTTTGTTGGATGCATATTTACTGTCTTCCGTCATTGCTTTGTAAGCATCTCTTGAGAAGTAGCAGGAATGCGCCTTATCACCATGAATCAGAAGAACTGCGCCTCTGATCTCCTTCGAATACTTAAGAATCGGCTGATTCATAAAGGATTCACATCCGATCACATTCCATCCGCCGTTGGAATTCAGTGATCTTGCATGATAGCCGCGTTCTGTCTTGTAGTAGTCATAGTAGTCCTTTACAAAGAACGGCGCGTCTTCCGGAAGCGGATCAATTACTCCGCCGCGAGGTTTATATTCACCTGCTTTGAGATCTTCAAGTCTCTGCGCGCACATCGCAGCCTTTTTCGCATACCTTGCCTCTTCAGAGTCTTCGCTGTCAAAATATCCGTTCGCATTTACTCTTGTCATGTCATACATTGTCGCCGCAACTGTTGCTTTAACTCTGGTATCGAGAACAGCCGTATTCAGTGCCATTCCGCCCCAGCCGCAGATACCGATAATCCCGATTCTCTCCGGATCAACCTTATCGTTCAGTGACAGATAATCAACCGCAGCCATAAAGTCTTCCGTGTTGATATCGGGTGATGCCATATAACGGACATTTCCGCCGCTCTCCCCGGTAAAGGACGGGTCAAATGCCAGAGTAACAAATCCTCTTTCAGCCATGATTTGAGCATACAGTCCGCTGCACTGTTCCTTTACCGCGCCAAAAGGTCCGCATACGGCAATTGCCGGAAGCTTTCCATCCGCATTTTTCGGCATATACAGATCTGCCGCAAGTGTGATTCCGTACCGGTTTACGAATGTCACTTTACAGTGATCGACTTTATCACTCTTCTTAAATGTCTTGTCCCATTCGGCTGTCAGTTTCAGTTCTTCTTTTCTGATCATGGTAAGTTTCCTCCATCCCATTTACGGTTGTATTTTAATATCTGAAAGAAGAACGCACTAATGGTTATAACGAATATCATGATATTCTCTGCCGGAATATCTTCAGGCAAGAAAAAGCCGATGAGATTCACCGGCAGATTCTCTCTCTTTTATCTTTCCTTACCGAGGAAAAACAGACCAAGCATACCCGGTCCGACATGGGCACCGGAAAACGGTTCATGCGGACAGACTGTAATATCCGCATCCGGCGTTACGGCAAGAATCAGACCGCGAAGCGTTTCCGCGTCCTGCAGACAGTCACCGTGTGATATGTAAACCTTCGGTGCTTCAAGATCCATTCTCTTTTCTGCATATTTTTCCGCAAGTCTTTTTATTGCTTTCTTTCTTCCGTGGCATGTCGCGCAGGAAACAATATGTCCTGTATGATCTCCGTAAAGAATCGGCTTGATATTCAGCGTTGTTCCGATCAGCGCAGCTGCTCCGCTTACTCTGCCTGTCCGTTTCAGGAAATTCAGATCATCAACGGTAAAGTACTGACAGCAGTGCTCAACAAGATCATCAAGTATTTTCGCTGCTTCTTTGACCGGTGTTCCCTGTCTGCTCAGCTCATCTGCCTTAACCGCCAACATGCCGTTTCCGAAACCGCACCCATGTGAATCCACAATATGAACAAATCTTTCCGGATATTCCTCCATCAGCTGCTTTGCCGCATTGACTGCCGCATTATATGTTCCGCTGATTCCCGAACTCATCGCGATATAGATGACATCCGTTCCCTCTTTCATCAGCGGTTCAAAATATGTAATGAACAATCCTGTATTCAGCAGACTTGTTTTCACACTGACGCCTTTCCGCAGTCCTTCATAGTAAGCGTGTGTATCAAAGCGTTCAATATCTCCTGTGTATTCAGAGGGCACTCCATCCACGGTATATTCACTGGGCAGAAGCCTGATCTCACCGAGGAGACTTCCGGGAAGATTAGCGGTCCCGTCCGCGAAAACAGCAAAAGTCATAGATACCTCCAAAAGACTTACGGCAGAATGATTCCGTACAATGCATAAATTCAGTTTGACAAAACTATTATAGTCTCATTGTCCTTTTCATGCATGACGCAATGATTTTAAGCAGAACAAAAAAGATTTCCTTATCCTTCCCTGAATGCAGAAATCTTTTATACGTTTATCGGTTACACTGCTTGATGAGCTCCACTGTTTCCTTCTCTGTACCCGGATTTTTCTGAACTGCGGTAAAGAACAGGGTTTTGTGAACCACTTCTTCCGGATATTCCGAACTCCAGGATTTTTCGAGCGAGAAACGCGGAACCTGATGAAACTGCGTTACGGAAATATAATCAAATGCAGAGAATAAACCGGTGAGAATCATCATGACAGACAAAACCGCCAGGATACGCGGCGCTTTTTTGACGGCCGCAGGTATCATACACCAGCATCCGGCGCAGAAAACCGTGCTTCCCAAAACTGCATAAATGCTTCCCCAGCTGCTTTCCGCCGGAAAAACCGCGAAGGCAGAAACAATGATAAATATACCGAATCCGGATAACAGATATCCTGCTGTTCTCTGCTTTCCGTTCTTAACCTCATTCTGACCGTATTCGGCCATTTTCATAACAGTATTCTGTGTATTCATTTGTTCAGCTGTTCTTTCACCGTCAATGATCTCAGAAATACTTACACCGTAGAATTCAGCCAGTTCAGCCAGCATTCCGATATCCGGCATATTGGTTCCCGTCTCCCATCTGGATACCGTCCTGTTGGATACGCCGAGTGTTTCCGCCAGTTTTTCCTGCGTCAGCTTCTTTTCCTTCCGGAGTTCTTTCAGAAACGAACCTGTTTTAATCTGATCCATGACTTGCCTCCTTTCGCTGTCATCGTACCGGCATAGCACGATGATGAACACGACACAAAGCGGGAATCCGTCTTTTTCGGGCATTTGACATCATTGTCCGGCTTCGGTTCTTAAAGTGAATTCCCTTCGCAGGCAGTGATTCGGACATGAACCGGATCACCGTCACCTTTATTCAGCTTTTTGCGGATTGCTTTCAGAATACCTATGACAAAGCACATCGTTCCATCGGGATTTTTCACTCCCATATTGACAATACTGCCGTCATAGGGAATGCCGTCAAATTCCGCATGTACTTTCATCCTGCCCTTCCCGGTTTCCTTACGTAGATCCCATGGAAAAGCCACATACGCGCCGCCGCTGTCCGGATCAGACTGTATGACGGCATCATATTCATATTCTTTCATGCAGTGCTGATTATTCCTTTTCTGATACAATCCGAAACAGTTTTGCCATTAACGGAATATAGGAGGCCGCAAAGACGACAGCAGATCCGGCAAGAACAGCTTTCCTGTGTTCTTTCTTTACTGCCGTTCCGGCAGCGAGACCCATGGAAAACAGGCAGAATTTCAGAAGAGCGAAATCTTTCCAGGTACTGTTTTCCGCATATATGTTTCCAAGATTCAGCAGGTATTTCATCATTGAATCCTTTCTGCGTTTTAACGCTTTTACATGATGTTGGACAGATAAACCGTAAAGATCATCGCCAGTGTCAGAAGAATCATTACGCCAATGATGAACAGATGGTTATATCTCTCCGAATAAACCGCCGCAATGAATTCCCGGACAAAGGCATTAATCCAGAAATAGCTTTTTGTCTTACTGCCGATGCCTTCCGCATGGAGACCCTGCTGTTCAGCCAGAACGCCTGCCCGGAAGACATGATAGTTTGTTGTTGAAAAGGCTGCCTTGAAATCACTTCTGCCGGCATGTTCTCTGATCAGGTCCGCCGAATTCCTCATGTTTTCTTCCGTATTGACAGACCTGTCTTCCGTGAGAATTCGGTCTTCGGGAATTCCGCACTCAAGCAGATAGTTTCTGATTGCTTCCCCTTCGGATATGATCTCATCATCACCTTTTCCGCCGGAAGGAACAAATAACGGAGCATACCCCGAAGCCTTTTTCTGCATTTCCGCAAATTCCAGTGCTCTGTCCGCTCTTCCCTTCAGCAGAGGGGTCAGTGTTCCGTCTTTGCGGATCTGACATCCCAGAATCAGAATATAGTCTCTGTCAAATGACGGTATCCTGCGCGCAGCCTTCAGACTGAGAATGATTGTGCTGACCAGAATACATTCCAGATAGGTCACAACCACAAGCATCGTATGCGTCACCACCATCTCGATATACAGGGCCGCGCCTTGTTCATTGTGAACATCCACGAGTGTTGAGCGCTGCAGATATTCCGAAAGAAGATGCGGAAACAGAGTACCGATGCAGACCAGTATCCCGAGGATGACGCCGAGCATGTTCTGCCAGCTTTTTCCTTCCTTACGCATCAGTTCAATGTTGCTGAGAGTAACCAGGACTGAAATGATAAAAGCAATCGGAAATGCCATGGAAGAGAAAACAGATGAAAGAGATAATGATGACCGGACTGCGCTGATCAGCGAGCTGTTTCCGGATAAATAAATGAAATGGCCCAGTAATATGGAAGCGAAATAGATGACCCAGCCCAGACTGCGGATATTTCTGTACTGATACATCGTCTGCTTCATTCCGTCACGGTACAGCTGAATCACATAGCAGAGAATCAATGCGGTATAAAGAAAAGAAAGAACGGGAATAATACCGTCTCCGGCAGAATCACCGAAATACGTATTTACGGTAATCACCCCCATGGGATGAACGTATATTGTTTCAATATGCCCGTTTCCCTGCGGATCTGAAATATCCACACTTGCTTTGCCTTCGGATACGGAATGTAAGGTAAGACAAAGCATTCCATCCTCATCATACCGGTCAGTCACATTGATGACCTCATGATCCTGCTCAATCATCACTTCATAATCATCGGCCTGATATGAAGGACTGCTCATTCTGAATTTCAGCGTATATTCTGACCCCTGCATAATTACGGAACACAGACCGATCACAATAAACAGGATGGCGGCAGTCAATATTGTTCTCTTTCTGATTCTCATCGGCTACTCCATGGCTTAATCAGGACGTTCTTTTTCAAAGAAGGAAATCGTCCCGAAGCACATACGCAGAAATTTTATCATGGATTTCTGCCGGTTTGTCTGCAGATCTCACAAAGATGATTCTTCTGAAACAAACTCCGCCAGCCGGTAAATCCTCCCGTATACACTCCCCGTAAACAGAAGCCGGAAGAAGAACCTTTCCGCCGGTTTCAGTTGATTCACGAGATGTTCCGGTGTAAAGGAGTGTTCCTTTACAAAACGGATGCCCGTTCCCCTGATCACTTCGTTAATATTTCCGATCCCGTTAAGCTGTGTAACGCCGACTTCATTGACCGGATTTTTATACTTCGAAGCCCGGGCGCCGAACAAGGTATAGTAATCCATGAGTATATGTACTTTCCGGTATTTTTGCCGGAGGGTCAGGAAAAGATCATGAAGCTGTCTGTTTGTCAGATACATGCTCAGCCCTTCAAGTACCACAACCGCGGAAGAATGATCCGGAAGTGCCCGTATGGTTTTGGGATCAGCGGCATCAAGCGCCTGCATATGATCATTTTCCGTTTCCGTATACCAGCGTTTCCGTACTTCGATCACCTCCGGAAGATCACAGTCATACCACGCATGACTTCCGTGGTTTACTCTGTGACATCTGCTGTCCAGACCGCAGCCGAGATGAATGACAGCCGCTTCCTCATTTTCTTTCAGCGTTTTCTCTGTCCACTCATCAAAGACTTTTGCCCGCATTGCCATATTGTACGCAAGCCATTTGGACTTTGCCCTGCCCCGCAGAGGAAATCCTTCCGCATCCCATATCCTTTCGGCATCCGGGTCCTTCAGAATAATACCCTGACGGCTGACCATTGCTTTTCCGTAAAGCGGTATAAACAATGTTGTGTTTACTTCGTTCATCGTTTCCTCCCGGCGCATGTATCTCCATTAAATACCGGTCTGTCGTTCAGGCAGCTCTGCGTTTCTGCTTATACAGTACAGGAAAACAATCATGCCGTACAGAGATTACAGAAATGAAAAAACAGCTGATCCGTTTAACTTTTCGGGTCTGCCGTTTTCTTTCCGGTTTCATCTTTTCTTATACAGAATCAGTTCCGGTTTTTCTCCGTCTTTTTCATATGTGCAGATTAAAATGAAATCCATGTCCGCAAGGACACCGAAACATCTCTCACCGCCGAATTCCGGTTCCAGCTGATTTCCTAGATATGTTTTTCTGTCATCAAGAAACTTAACGCATTGTCCGCCGGGAAGTCTGTATTCAAGATTGACATATCTGCCGATCAGCGCATTCAGTTTTTTCACTTCCGGCATACCTTCAATACGCAGATCGTTGATCTCCCTGATCAGTTGTTTCTTAAATACCTCAAACTCTCCGTTGTCACTGAGTTCCTCATATCTTTTCCAGTAATCGAGCTTCGGCAGCAGATTCTGCAGATACGCCCTGGCCTGATCTTCGGAAAACTGATCATTTGTCATCTGTCTGACACATACTTCGATCAGATCATCCATATCACTGTAAGTATACGTTCCGTCCGCATAGCACCATTGGCAGTACTGTTCATTGAGCGAACCGTCCTTTTCCCGGCTGATGATTTCATCCTCCAGAGGCATTCCGCAGCACTGACAGATCAGCTTGTTCGGTGAGCCGAGAAGCGTATTAATTGAAACGCCGAACACCCCTGACAGCAGCTTCAGTGTTTCCGTATTCGGCACGGTTTCCCCGTTTTCCCAGCGGGATACCGCCTGTCTTGTAACGAAGACTTTTTCCGCCAGTTCATCCTGGGTCAGTCCGTTTTTTATTCTGAGATTATATATGACATCTTTTGTACTCATGTATATGCCTCCTTCAGTTCTTATTTTAGACACAGAGTACAGCGGCTGCACGCAACCTGCTGTTGCCTGATGATCATTTACTCCCGGAATGAACTGAAAAACTCCCCGCTGCCGTTTATACCGGCAGTAAGGAGCCCAATCAATGTTCTTTTCAATCCTGAATCAATATCCCCAGCTGACAATTTCCCAGCTGCCTTCCTGATCACAGCCGAGCCACCACTGGTAGTTCTTGTATTCCATATCCGATTCAAAGGCATTTTCACTCACCTTGGGAGAATGAAAATCCATCAGAAATTCAGCCACTTTTACATACTCCGCAGTTTCACTCATTGAATTGATCCACTTCAGGTTTTCTTCAGATACTGCTTCATCCCCGGCATAGCGGATACTGTGGAGTTCACAATCCTTCCATGCGGCGAACTGACATTTGATCAAAACTGCCATCTCCTTCAGTTCCTCTTCGCTGTAAACTGCCGATTTACCCAAATCCACTGTCACATCGGTTTCATTTACTGCGCCGAGATATCCTTCAAGAGTAACGCCTGTATCCATGATTTCCTTTGCTTTTTCCTTATCCTGAATATAACGGATATGCCACGGTTCATATGCATAGCCGGTAATCTGTTCCTTACCTTCAAGATAGCGGAGAATAAAACCATGCGCCGCCAGTTTATCATGAATCTTTGCCCAGATTTCCGGATACTGAACCAGATCTTCATTCTCAATGATATCCTTCCCGTCAACATTCAGATAGAGATCCAGCGCAAGACCGGTATGGTGTTCGGAATAACCGGGTACCGCAACGACTTTTGCGGCATAGTCAGCCCCGTATTTTTCCGTAAACCTGTCCATGATCTCCTGCTGTGCCTCAACCGTTCTTCTTGCGGAATCCAAGTCAACATGAATGCCTTCGGCTTCGAGTTCTTCCTTTAAAGCCAGATATTCTTTGTACGCATTCACTTCCACTTCAACATCATCACCGAGTGAATTAGTGCAGTGTTCAACTTTCAGATTGGCCTCCCAGTCCTCCGGCAGCGGATTCAGCTTGTTGACGAGAACCATGTAGTTGATATCGTAACTTTCCGCCTCAGATGACTGCTGTCCGGCTGAAGAAGATACCGCAGCACCATTGCTGCAGCCGGCCATGAGACCGCCCATCATAAGCAGTGCAGCACAGACATATATCATGTTATGTTTCATTTTTCACCTCCAAAAAGCATAAGTATTCCATCATACAGCCTGCCGGGAAAGAACATGCATTCATACTGTTTCCATGCATTTGCTTAATCATGTCATGATACATGGATCAGGCTTCATTTCTTCACGGCGCGCTTTCTTTTTGCCGGAGCCGGCAGTTCAGCCGCAGCCGCATTCAGCAGCTCCTCAAGAAATTCCCGGTTGTCCGTTTCCTGTACCAGCAGCATTTTCCCCGCACCCTCATAAGGAAGCTCATACGGCGCATCAGGCATCAGATTACGGACCGATTTCACCGGTTTGATCAGAAACCTGTCGTCGTATATGCCGCCGATCACTTTGCCCTGATAATACAGTATGTATTCGCCCATCATCGGACGGTATGATATGTCTTCCAGACCGGACAGCTGATCCAGAATGTAGTCAAGATATTCTTTTTTCGATGCCATTACAAACCTCTGCGGCGTCTTACGCGCCTTTATTTCTTCAGGGAATCCCGGCTGACGGGAAATGTGAAATACGTATCCGGATACGGTTCATCGGCCAGCGTGAAATGCCACCATTCTTCCGCGATCGGCATAAAGCCGTATTTCATCATGACCTTTCTGAGATACATCCGGTTGTCATACTGCTGTTCCGTTACCTCTCCGCAGTCAGGATGACTCAGTTCTCCGAACAGATCAAATGTACAGCCCATATCCAGATCCGTCTGTGTTTTCATATCAAAGAGTGTCAGATCAACGGTGCTGCCCCGGCTGTGACCGGAGTGTTCAGCCACATATCCCTGCGGGATAATGGATTCCTTATCCAGTCCGGGATAGAAATACTCCTTCATCCGCGTATCGTGAATATCCTCTGCCCACCGCATGAAATGCGTAACTGCCTTCTGCGGCCGGTAAGCGTCGAAGATTCTCAGTCTGTACCCATTGCTTTTCACTTCATCACTCACTTCCGCAAGTGCTTCAGCTGCCTCTTTTGTCAGAATGGCAAGAGGCTCTTCATACCCGTCAATCCGTTCTCCGATAAAGTTGAATGAAGAATAGTAGCGGATATCCAGTAAGACATCCGGGACTGCTTCACTCAGGGAAACAAATCCTGATGAATCATCCGACAGGTGAACATTGTCATCTGAATCGCCGTGCTCCTTTGAACTCGCATTTTGATTCAGAACATATTCGGCATTCTTCGTCATTTCCGCTTCACCTCCATTGTCCGGATAAAGTGTTCTTGTAAATTCAATTCCCTGATGTTTCAGACACAGCTCGAGAAAACAGAGAAATATGCCTGTATCCATCCGATTATAGTATGTGACTTTGTCCGCCGGCATGATTCCTCTTTTGCCGGGTTTTCTGTACCGGCAAACCGTTAAGGTATCACCGTTTCCGATCACATGCCAGGGCTGGGTATTACATGCGCTCGGCGCAAACCGGACAATATCCGTCACACCGTTAATCTGTTCCCCTTCCCAGATTTCATCTGCAGTTTTCCGTTTGCTTTTGAACATATTCTTACGGAACTTTGCCGGATCATCGATCTTCCGTACTGCCATCATGATAACAAATGAAAGACCTTCGTATTCCGGCTCTTCTGTTTTACCGATCCCGAACCAGAGTGTCCCGATATTCTTTGAAGCCAGCCAAAGGTCAAGCTGCTCACCGAGATAACCGATATTCTGAAGATATCCTTCCTTCTCTTCGCTGTAGAAAAGAATACAGTATTCTTCTCCCCTGGCGCACGAGGTCTCTTCTGCCGGAACAATCCGCAGCGCCGTTCTGATGGAAGGATCAAGCGGCTTAAGATGATTCCAGAGCTGTTCAATCTGTGAGCGCTCTTCTTCACTGATGCATTCATTTCCCGTATTCCGGAAAAGATGAAAAGACTTCCGTTTAAAGATCATGTCATACAGAAGATTATCCATTTCAAACCTCCCTGCCTGTTTTCAGGCATACGATCAGAAAAACAGATGCCGTGAAAGAATCAGAATCACCAGTATTGCCAGATACGCTGCGCTTTTCACAACCGGAAAAAGACTGATTTTCCCTTTCAGCTTAAAGGCCACAGAGGCGATTGAAAAGAGGGTGAAACCGACTGCCGTAAGGTAATGAAGAAGGTTTCCTGCCTGTAATACAGCATATGCGGTAATACCCTGTACGATCCCGACGACGAATGTGACCCATCCCATCCTGACGGTAAACTTCTTCAGTTTTTCCGGATCCTGATACCGGCTCATGAACCGGTCAGACAGTTCCAATGGATTCAGATCCCTTCTGCCTGATGCATACATCAGTCCCGTCACGATGCTGAAAACACA
>CACXDM010000020.1 GCA_902766435.1 uncultured Erysipelotrichaceae bacterium
GCACGTATCCGATCTATCTGGAACGGGGAGTTCTGAATCGGGCAAAGGAACTGATCGGCGCAGCGAATGTATTCCTGATCAGTGATGACGGCGTACCGGAAAAGTGGCGGAATATTCTGCAGGAACAGTATCCTGAGGCGCATATGCATGTGTTCCCGAACGGTGAAGCGTCGAAGAATCTTGATGTTCTGCAGGGAGTGCTGAAGGATATGCTTGATCATGAAGTATCCCGTAAGGATACGGTGATTACCCTCGGCGGCGGGGTTTGCGGTGATCTCGGCGGATTTGCGGCGGCCTGCTATATGAGGGGCATCCGGTATGTGAATATACCGACGACAACGCTTTCGCAGATCGACTCCTCCGTCGGCGGAAAGACTGCAGTGGACTTTTACGGCAGAAAGAACTGTGTCGGGGCATTCTGGCAGCCGGATCTTGTGCTGAGTGATCCGGAAGTATTGGAAACATTAACGCCGAGACATTTCAGCAACGGTATGGCGGAAGCCGTCAAGATGGGACTGATTCTGGACGAAAGTCTGTTTGAGCGGTTTGAGAAAGATGACTGGAAGGCTCATACGGAAGAGATTATTGCCCGCAGTATTGAACTTAAGCGGGACGTTGTCGAACGTGATGAAAAAGAGAGCGGTGAAAGGAAGCTGCTGAACTTCGGACATACGTTCGGTCATGCATATGAGACTTATTACGGACTTGACGGTTACCTG
Source organism: uncultured Erysipelotrichaceae bacterium (assembly GCA_902766435.1). Lineage (GTDB taxonomy): Bacteria > Bacillota_I > Bacilli_A > Erysipelotrichales > Erysipelotrichaceae > Bulleidia. The sequence continues at coordinate 720 of CACXDM010000020.1, forward strand.
CACGGGGAATGCGTCGCAATGGGAATGATGACGGTTCTGGAAAACAAGGAAATCAGAGAACGGCTCTCGGCTGTTCTGAAGCGTCTGTCTCTGCCGGAAAGCTGTGATGCGGATCCTTCGGAAACCGCAAAACTGATCCGGAATGACAAGAAGGCGGACCATGGTTCGGTTACGGTTGTTCAGGTGGATGAAGCAGGTCGGGGAAGACTTGAGGAATGGACAATGAAACAGGTGGAAAGGAAACTCGGTTTATGAACAATACATTCGGAAGATATCTGACAGTAACGCTGTTCGGCGAATCTCACGGTCCGGCAGTCGGGGCAGTCATCGACGGCATGCCGGCAGGTGTCCGGATTGATGAAGAATACATTCAGAGACAGATGGCAAAGAGAAGATCCTTCAGTGCTGTCTCCACACCCAGGGCTGAAGCGGATGTGCCGGAATTTCTGTCCGGTGTCAAAGACGGCTTTACGGAAGGAACACCTGTTGCCCTGATCATCCGCAACAACAATGTGCGCCGTTCTGACTATGCGGCTTCCGCCGGTATTCCAAGACCCGGACACGCGGACTATACGGGAAGAATGAAGTATCTCGGCTATGAAGATCAAAGCGGCGGCGGACACTTCAGCGGCAGACTGACAGCGCCTCTGACGGCAGCCGGAGCAGTCATACTGCACATGCTGGAGGAAAAGGGTATCCTGATCGGTTCTCATATTCTGGAAGCAGCGGGCATCCGTGATACTGCGTTTTCCGAAGAGAACATGACGGAAGAAATCGGGAAAGTGAATGACATGCTGTTTGCGGTGCTGGATGAAGAGGCGCAGGAAAAGATGCTTGAAGCCATTCAGAATGCGGCAGCGGATAATGATTCTGTCGGCGGAATTCTCGAAACGGCAGTGACGGGACTTCCGGCCGGGCTTGGCGAACCGTTCTTCGATTCGGCGGAAAGCCTGATCGCCCACGGGATGTTCTCCATTCCCGCGGTCAAGGGTATCTCATTCGGCACCGGATTCGGACTTGCTTCGATGCGGGGCTCTGAGGCAAACGATCCCTTTGTCATCAGAAACGGCAGAGTGGAAACAGAAACGAACCATAACGGCGGCATCAACGGCGGCATTACCAACGGCATGCCTGTTCTGTTTCAGACCGTAATCAAGCCGACTCCCTCAATCGCGAAGGCTCAGCGTTCGGTGAACCTTGAGACAATGCAGGAAACAGATCTGGTCATTCACGGCAGACATGATCCGGCTGTCATCCACCGGGCAAGAGTTGTCGCCGACAGTATGACGGCATTTGTCATCGCTGATCTTCTGCTGCAGAGATATGGTGAGCTCTGGTTCACGGAGAAAAAGAAATGAAGCTCGGTCTGATCGGAAATCCGCTCGGACACAGCTGGTCACCGCAGATTCACCGCATACTGATCAAAGAAGACTATCAGCTGTGGCAGCTGAAAGAGGATGAGCTGGATGACTTCTTCTGCCGGCGGGACTTTGACGGCATCAACGTTACGATTCCCTACAAGCAGACAGTCATGAAATATCTGGATGAAATCGATCCGGCAGCTGAGGAAACCGGTGCAGTCAACTGCATCGTAAACCGCGGCGGTATTCTGAAGGGCTACAATACGGATTACTCCGGATTAAGGGATATGCTTAAAGGGCATGGTGTGAATCTGCAGAACGGCAGAACCGCCATCCTCGGCAGCGGCGGAGCTTCCAAAGCGGCACAGACTGCGGTAAAGGCGCTCGGCGGCAGATATGATGTGATCAGCCGCAGGGAGATTCCGGGATGCATCTCCTATGAAGAGATGTACAGGAAACAGGCGGAATATACGTGCCTGATCAATGCGACACCGGTCGGAATGTATCCGGAATGTGATGATGTTCCGGCGGATCTGAATGCCTTCAGTTCTCTGCAATATGTGGTTGACATCATTGCCAATCCGCTGCGGACAAGACTGCAGTGGGAGGCGAAGATGAAGGGGATTCCGTATCTTGGCGGATTTGAAATGCTTGTCAGACAGGCGGCGGACGCCGATCTTCTCTTTACCGGCATAAAGGTCAGTGAGGAAAAGATCCGGGAATGCATAAAACGTCTTCTGGCAGGGAGAAGAAACATCGTCCTGATCGGAATGCCCACTTCCGGCAAGACAACACTGGCATCCATGTTGAGGGAAATGAGCGGCCGTACGGTATATGAAATGGATGATGAGATAACGGAAAAACTCGGCACAACGATTGCGGAATGCTTCGCGGATAAAGGAGAAGCGTATTTCCGTCAGATTGAAACGGAAACCGCTGCTGAGCACAGAAGCGCGGATGCGGCAGTCATCTCCTGCGGCGGAGGCGTAGTCAAAAAAGAGATCAACATGAGATATCTGGGAGAAAACGGCATCATCGTATGGGTGAACCGGGCTCCCCGGCATCTCTTCCCGACGGACAGCAGACCGCTCAGCACGACACTTGAGCAGATCGAAAAGCTGTATGATGAACGCGTCTCACTGTATGAAAGATACAGTGACATAACAGTTGAAAACAACGGTACGCTGCAGGAAGCGGCGGAGGAAATCATCGGAAAGACAGGAGTATAGGACATGATTGTCACATTGAGAAAAAACACCCCGCAGAAGGAAGTCGAGAAGCTTTACAAATATCTGGAAGAAAAGAATGTTCAGGTCAATATCATCCGCGGAGAGAACTTTAATGTCTTCGGTCTGGTCGGTGATACAACCCATCTTGCGGAGAGAGATATTCTCGCCAATGAATGGGTGGAGAACGTCAGAAGAGTAGCGGCTCCTTATAAGCTGGCAAACAGGATGTTTCATCCGGAGGATACGGTCGTTGATGTGGCCGGCGTGAAAGTCGGCGGAAATGAAAAGATTGTCGTGATCGGCGGTCCGTGTTCGGTGGAAGGCGAAGAGCAGATTACACGTATTGCGGAAGAAGTGAAGGAATGCGGCGCGGATATGCTCAGAGGCGGTGCCTACAAGCCCCGAACTTCACCATACTCTTTCCAGGGACTCGGTTATGAGGGCATACTCGATCTGAAGGCCGCAAGGGAAAAGACCGGACTGCCGGTTGTCAGTGAACTGATGAGCGCCGACAAGATTGATGAATTCGAGGAGAATGTTGATCTGGTTCAGATCGGTGCGAGGAATATGCAGAACTTTGATCTTCTTAAGGCATGCGGACACATGACAAAACCGGTTCTTCTTAAGCGCGGCATGAGTTCCACGATTGAAGACTGGATCATGTCGGCGGAATACATCATGGCTTCCGGCAATCCGAATGTCATTCTGTGTGAACGGGGCATCCGGACGTTTGAGACCTACACCAGAAATACGATGGATCTTGCGGTTATTCCGCTGATCAAAGAAAAGACCCATCTGCCGATTATCATCGATCCTTCCCACGCCACCGGTGACTACCGTCTGGTTGAGGCAGTATCTCTTGCGGCAGTGGCAGCCGGGGCGGACGGACTGATCATTGAGGTTCATGACCATCCATCTGAGGCTTGGAGCGACGGCGCGCAGTCTCTGAAGCCGGACCGTTTTGAAGAACTGATCCGCAAAGCCCGCAGAGTGGCTGAGGCAGTGGGAAGAACACTCTGATGAAGGCGTCAGTTGAAGCCGGCGGTTTTACCGGCAGCCGGGCTGTGATTCCCGGCAGTAAATCCATTGCCCACAGGATGCTGATTGCGGCAGGGCTGGCAGAAGGAGTATCCCGGCTTAAGTCCGTACCGGAAAGTGATGATATTGCTGCCACAAAGCGGGTTCTTTCCTGCTGCGGTGTCAGATTTGAGACAAACGAAGATGAAACGGTTGTTTACGGGGCCGGAAGTCATTTCCGGTATGACGGAACAACTGCTGACTGCGGTGAATCGGGCAGTACGCTTCGTTTTCTGATTCCGCTGCTTGTCATAAACGGAGGGGAGGCTGTCTTTCAGGCGGCCGGCAGACTTCCTGAGCGTCCGCTTACCGTTTATGAAGAGATCTTTCATCAACAGGGTCTTTGTTTTGAAAGAGACGGAAACAAAGTGAAGGTACAGGGGCCGCTTAAGGCCGGAGAGTACCGGCTGAAAGGAAATGTATCCTCCCAGTTCATCAGCGGTCTTCTGTTTGCGCTGCCCCTGAAGGAAAATGACAGTACAATCATCGTGGAGGAACCGTTTGAATCTTCCTCCTATGTTGATCTGACGATCGATTCCCTGAAACGGGCGGGTGTATATGCGGAGCGCATCGGAAATGTCATTCTGGTTCCGGGCGGACAGAAATATCATCCGGTATCCGGAATAGTGGATGCGGATGATTCACAGGCCGTGTTCTTTGCGGCGCTGGCGCAGATCAGAGGTGGCAGCGTGCACCTGACAAACATGCCGCATGTATCGCTTCAGGCAGACAGGAAATTCATTTCCCTGCTGCAGCGGATGGGGATGAATGTCAGCGAAGCAGAGGAAGGATACGTCTTCCGTAAGGGAGAGCTTCACGGATGTACAATCGATCTTTCCGACTGTCCGGATCTCGGCCCCATGCTGTTTGCGCTTGCCACACAGGCAGAAGGTGAGACGGTATTTGTGAATGCGGGCAGACTGCGTCTGAAGGAAAGTGACCGGATTGCCGCGATGGAGGAAGAACTGAGAAAACTCGGATGTGATATTTCATCAGACAGTGATACGGTATATGTCAGAGGGAAGACGGAAATCCGGAAAGGCGCAGAACTGGACGGTCACAATGACCACCGGATCGTGATGGCGCTGAGTATTCTTGTCAGCGGCTGTGACAGAGCATCTGTCATTGACGGGGCAGAAGCGGTAAACAAAAGCTGGCCGGGATTTTTCCGGGATCTTTCCCGGATGGGAGTGAAGGTTGAACTATGCTGAAGAAAGAGATGAGAATTGCGGTGATCGGACTCGGGATTCTCGGCGGAAGCTATGCGCAGGGACTCAGTCAGGCAGGATATGATGTCACGGGAGTGGATATTGACTACGATACTCTGCAGTACGCGGAGGAAAAAGGATGGGTGAGACGGGCTGTCAGTAATCCGGCAGTGATCAGTGACTGTGATCTCATTATTTCCTGTCTGTATCCGAAGGACTTCATCGCCTGGCTGAAGGAAAACCAGAAGTACATGAAAAAAGGAGCGTATCTTTCGGATGTAACGGGAATCAAACGGGAAGTGATGAAGCAGATCCGTACATTTCTGCGGGATGATATCGAATACATTGCCTGTCATCCGATGGCCGGCAGGGAGAGCAGCGGTATCCTGTATGCTTCAAGCGCTCTGTTTGAAAACGCGAATTTCATCATCGTGCCTGATGAAAACAATACGCCGGAAGGCATTCAGCTTGCCCGTGATATTGCGGAGGCGCTGCATTTCGGAAACATTTCGGTTCTGACGCCGGAGGAACATGACAGAATCATTTCCTTCCTGTCACAGCTGCCGCACGTGATCACGATGTGTCTGATGAACCGTTCAAATCCGGAGGAGATCCGTAAGTTCTCCGGGGACAGTTTCCGCAGTATTACCCGGATCGCAAGGATGAATGAAAACCTGTGGCCGGATCTGTTTGTCATGAACAAGGATGTCCTGCTGGAGGAGATTGACGGCTTCATGCAGGAAATGGCGGACTTCCGTGAGATGCTGGAAGATGAGGATATGGAAAAGATGAAGGAGAAGATGAGGCTGTCCACCGCGAAAAGGGAACAGCTCGGGATTTAGTATGATGAAGATCATGGTGCTGAACGGACCGAATCTGAATATGGTCGGGATCCGGGAAAAGGATATTTACGGAACGGTCTCTTATAAAAAGATGATTGACTATATCAAGGAAGAGGCGCTGAAGCGGAATGTAAAGGCAGACTGCCGGCAGTCCAATCATGAAGGGGATCTGGTCGACTGGATTCAGGAAGCCTATTTTGAGGAGTATGACGGCATCGTCATGAATCCCGGCGCGTATACACATACAAGCATTGCCATTGCGGATGCGGTAAAAGCAATCGCACCCGTGCCTGTGGTTGAAGTGCATATCAGCGACATTCAGTCCCGGGAAGCATTCCGTCATATTTCCTATGCGGCGCCTTATTGTCTTACGCAGATCAAAGGCGAGGGCATCAAAGGGTATATTTCCGGAATTGATGCTATAATAAATTCCGTTCATGAAACTGACTGAAAAGTACTTCGGACCAAAAGAATTCTATAAAAGGACTGCATCAATTGCAGTCCCTTTAGCGCTTTCCAATGCTCTGCAGTCATGCATGTCGATGATCGATACACTGATGGTCTCATGGATCGGCATGGTATCCGCTGTCGGCACAGCAGCCCAGATTGATACGCTTTCGATGATGATTGCCTATGGCTGCATCGGCGGCACAGGTATGTTTGCGGCCCAGTTTTACGGAGCGGGGGATGAACATAATCTGAAGCGCTGCCTCGGACTGAGTCTGACGCTGGTAATGACCAACGCCCTGATCTGGGTGTGCGCCGCAGCATTCTTCGGCCGTCAGATACTCAGTTTCTATATGAATGATCCGGTCATTGTCGAAAACGGTCTGAAATATCTGAAGATAGCCAAATGGAGTCTTCTGATCGGGGCATTCAGCTTTGCCTTCAGCAACATGTACCGGAGTACCCAGCAGCCGGGAGTGGCTCTGCGTATCTCGGTACTGAGCGGTCTTTCCAACATACTGTTCAACTGGCTTCTGATCTACGGTGTGGGTCCGTTTCCCGAACTCGGGGTTCAGGGAGCTGCGCTCGGTACCGTCATTGCCCAGTGTATCTCCTGCGGACTGTATCTCGGACATGCCATGATCACAAAACAGAAATTCATCGGACCGCTGAGCGAGATGTTCGCTCTGGACGGGGAATTTGTCAGACCGATCTTTCAGCGCATTTATCCGCTGATCATGAATGAGTCTCTTTTCGGCTTCGGACAGACATTGTTCATCAAGGCATTCGGTCAGCTCGGCAAGGATCAGATGGATGCCTACTATGCGGGCAATCAGATCTTCAACCTGATGACGTTTGTCATCTACGGCTACGGCAGTTCGGTGCAGATTCTTCTCGGCAGTGAACTTGGCAAAGGGAATATCGATAAGGCCAAACGGGAGTGTGACTATCATATCGGACTGGCTTCGGTTCTTTCCGTTGTTCTTGTCGCTGCACTGGTTCTCTTTGCCGGACCCATGGTCTCGTTCTTCCGTCTGGAAGGTCCGACGGAGCAGCTGGCAGTCAGGATTGTCTATGTATTTGCCGTGAAGGCATCCATGCGTCTGTTCAACTTCATGATCTTCTGTATCCTGCGTTCCGGCGGTGATGCGAAGATTATCCAGTTCCTTGACTCGGGTCTGGAATGGCTGGTCGGTCTGCCGTGCGCGTTTATCTGTGTCAATGTTCTGCATATGGACAATATCGCGCTTGTTCTGCTGATCACACAGCTGGAACAGCTTGTCCGGTTCATTTTCGGCATGAAGCGTGTCAAATCATACAAATGGGCAAATGATCTCACCAAACTGGTTCAGGCCTGAAGCCGGTAATGAAAAAAATGACCTGTGGTGATATAATCGACAGGTATGAAAAAGAAAGAATGGATCCTGACCGGCATCATTGTTCTCGCAGCACTGCTGATGCTGGCAGGAATGAAATACTTTCCCCGCAAAGAGGGGACAAACGAAACAGCTCAGCCCGTACAGACAGAAGATCCCGATCATTCCGTACCGATGCCGGAAGAAAAGGCAGAAGGGGAATGGATTGCCGTTGTCAACCGGGCAAAAGTCATCCTGTACTTTGATTCTGCTGTTGACGGGGAATATGAAGTGGAAGGCAATGTCGGTCATATGGTGATTGAAGTGAAGGATCAGATGTGGCATGTAAAGGAAGTTGACTGCTATGACTATACCTGCCAGCATATGGGATGGATCGGAACGGAAAGCATTCTGCCCATCATCTGTCTGCCCAATGACATTGTGATTATCGATGCGGCAACCGCTTCGGAAATGGTAACGAGGTAAGCGCGTGGGAACAGAGAAGACGAAGCGTTTTGTATATCTTGCCCTGCTTTCGGCCATGGCGATTGTTCTGAGCATTGTTGAGTCGGTCTACATCGGACCCGTGTTCTATATGGTCAGGCTCGGTCTTGCCAATATCGTTGCCCTGGTCACAATCAGACTGCTGGGTGTCAAAGAGATGATTATTGTCAACACGATGAGAGTGGTCATCTCCAATCTGATGCGGGGAATGATCTTCGGCAGCACATTCTGGATCAGTCTGGGCGGGGTTGCACTTTCCAGCATTGCCCTGATTATTCTGGACAAAATGAAAAGCAGCCTGATGTTCACCTCGGTCATCTGTTCAATCTGCCATTCGGTGGGTCAGGTGCTTGTTGTTGTCATGTTCTACATGCAGCCAAGAGTGGCAGCCGTACTGCCGTATCTTCTGCTCGGATCGGTGCCGATGGGATTTATCACCGGTACCACGGCGAAGCTTGTGCTCGACAGAATCAAACCACTGCGGAAGGATCAGCCGGAATGAGAATTCCGCTTTTTTTCTTTCCAGGCCTCAATGGCCTCTTTTCTTTCCTTTACCCGCTTTTCGACTCCCTGAGTTGTCGGATTGTAGTACTTTCTTCCTTCCAGGGAAGGGGGCAGACAGACAAGGTCCGTCAGGTGTTCCTCATAATCGTGGGCGTACTGATATCCTTCAGAATACCCGAGCTCTTTCATCAGACCTGTCGGTGCGTTGCGGATCTGAAGCGGAACCGGTTCGCTTAACATTTTCAGCGCGTCTTCCTTCGCCGCTTCATAGGCTTTGTATAATGCGTTGGACTTCGGGGAAAGAGAGCAGAATACAACCGCGTGTGTCAGATGAACGGAACATTCCGGCATGCCGAGAAACTGACATGACTGATAGGCCGCAACGGCAATCTGCAGGGCACGGCTGTCTGCCATGCCGATATCTTCGGACGCAAAACGGACGACTCTTCGCGCAACATAGAGGGGATCTTCACCCGCCTCCAGCATTCTCGCAAGCCAGTATACCGCCGCATCGGCATCACTGTTGCGCATGGATTTATGCAGGGCGCTGATCAGGTTGTAGTGTTCTTCTCCGTTTTTGTCATAGAGCAGTGCTTTTCCGGTTATGCACTGTTCGATAATCTCTCTTGTGACAACGGAATGCATACTGTCGGTCTGACCGTTCAGAACAGCGATCTCAAGCGTATTGAGGGCGGTCCTTGCGTCACCGTTTGCATATACTGCGATCATCTCCAGCAGGCTGTCTTCAATTTCGATCTCGAGTGAAGGAAAACCGCGCTCATCGTGGAGGGCGTTCTTCAGCAGGGTGAGAATATCCTCGATTGTCAGGGCATTCAGGACAAAAACCCGGCAGCGTGAAAGAAGCGCGCTGTTGATTTCAAAGGAGGGGTTCTCCGTAGTGGCGCCGATCAGTGTGATGCTGCCTTTTTCGACAAAAGGGAGAAAAGCGTCCTGCTGTGCTTTGTTGAAGCGGTGAATCTCATCCACAAAGACAATTGTCTTTTCACCCAGGTTCCTGTTGACCTCTGCCTGATTCATGACATTCCGGATTTCCTTAATGCCGCTTGTCACAGCAGAAAAGATGATGAAGTTTGCCTTTGTGCTTCGGGCAATCAGGCGGGCAAGGGTAGTCTTGCCGACACCCGGCGGTCCCCAGAAGATCATGGACTGCACTTCATCACGGTCAATCATGCCGCGCAGGATCTTTCCCTCCGCCAGCAGATGTTTCTGACCGCAGTATTCCTCCAGTGTGACGGGACGCATCCTGTCCGCAAGAGGTCCCTGCACCGTATCTTTGTCAAATAAACTCTGTTCCATAACTCACTGAACCGGTCTGTTTGAACAGACTCTTCCTACGTGATATGATAGCACGCATGGATACAAAAGTCAGAAACATGACAGAAGGAGATCCGCTGAAACTGATCATATTCTTTTCTCTTCCGCTGATGCTGGGGAATATGTTTCAGCAGATCTACACAGTGACCGATGCCCTGATTGTCAGCCGCAGTCTGGGTGTCAATGCGCTGGCTGCTCTTGGGACATGTGACTGGTACAACTGGATGATGCTAAGTATTGTTCAGGCGGTGACCCAGGGTTTCGCGGTTATACCGGCAATGGATTTCGGGGCAGAGGATTATGAACATCTGAACAAAAGCACCGCTTATACCGTTAAGCTGAGTATCATTACGGCCGTTCTGCTGACAGCATTTGCCTTGTTTTCCATAAAGCCGATGCTGGGTCTTCTGCACGCTCCGGAAGCGGTCAGACCGGCTGCTGAAGAATATCTTCGTGTAATCTTTTCCGGCATACCGGCAGTGATGCTGCTGAATCTCACTTCCTCCATTCTGCGGGCATTCGGCAATTCCCGCACGCCGCTTACGGGAATGGTGATCTCTTCACTCATGAATATCATTCTGGATCTGATCTTTGTCCGGGTGTTTCAGTGGGGAATCGGCGGGGCGGCATCTGCGACTGTTCTTTCTCAGCTTGCGGCCGGGCTCTTCTGCATGTATGAGATCACAAAGCTTCCGTTTCTGAAGATACGGAAAGAAGACTTCTTCCGTGAAAAGGGACTGACGATGCGTCTTTTGAAGCTGTGTGTTCCGATGGCGCTGATGAATCTGCTGATCTCCGTCGGAGGCATGGTCGTACAGTCGGTTGTCAATACATTTGACGTTGCCCATATTGCCGGGTATACCGCAACCAACAAACTGTACGGTGCGCTGGAAATGGCTGCTGTTGCGTACGGTTACGCAATGGTGACATATATCGGACAGAATGCCGGCGCCAAAAAGTATGAGAGAATACGCAAGGGGATCCGGGCGTCACTTACGGTATCGGTCATTACCGGGGCAGTGATCGGTATTCTGATGATCATTTTCGGAAAAGAGATTACCGGTGCCTTCATGAGCGGTGAGGGGGCTGAGACAATCGAAGCGGGAAAGACGGCATATGACTTCCTCGTGCTGATGAGCTCCTTTCTGCCTGTTCTGTATGTTCTTCATACAGTAAGATCATCACTGCAGGGCTTCGGGAATACGGTAATGCCGATGGTATCCGGCATCGCGGAATTCATCACCAGAATATCCATGGCATTGTTTGCTGCGGCGGTTCTGGGATGGAATGCCGTTACCTGGGCGGAGATCGCCGCATGGTTTGCGGCGGATATCATTTTGTTCACTGCGCTGTACGCGGAAATGAAAAAAATCCGCGGGCTTTCATAAAAATCAAAAAAACCTGTTGTTTTTCAAAAAGGGGTATGCTATTATTCTTAAGCACGACATGGCGCGTTGGTGAAGCGGCTTAACACACCGCCCTTTCACGGCGGCATTCACGGGTTCGAATCCCGTACGCGTCATTTTTTCTTTTA
>CACXDM010000021.1 GCA_902766435.1 uncultured Erysipelotrichaceae bacterium
TCAGAAACCGATTTACATTACCGAAAACGGACTTGGTGCCTATGACAAGGTTGAAGAGGACGGTTCCGTACATGATCAGTACCGGATCGATTATCTGAAGGCCCATATTGAACAGATGAAGGAATCGGTAAGAGACGGTGTGGATCTGAGGGGATATTATCCCTGGGGGCCGATTGATATCGTTTCCTGTTCCTCTTCCGAAATGGAAAAGAGATACGGTTTCATCTATGTGGATTATGACAACTACGGAAAGGGTACCGGAAAGCGTCTGAAGAAAGACAGCTATGACTGGTACCGTAAAGTCACTGCTTCCAACGGAAGGGAACTGTAATACAGCAGCTGATTCAGACATATTCTGAATCGGATTACGGAGACAAGCTTACAATGACAGATAATAAGAAATATGATGTGATCTGTGCCGGCATTGCGACCTGGGATACATTGTTTACCGGCGTGGATAAGGATCTGATGGAAATCGACGGAATTCTGGCAAAAGGGTATTTTGCGTCTTCCGGCGGGGATGCCGTCAATGCGGCAGTCAGTATGGCAAGACTTGGCATGAAGACCGCAGTCTGTGCCTCAGTCGGAGAGGACAGCGCCTGCACGCTTCTGGTGAATGAACTGGAAGAGGCGGGTGTGGACTGTTCCTTTCTGCATAAAAGTCCGGATGTCAGAACCGCTTCACCGGTGCTTCTGATTGACAATGAGGGTGAAAGGCATATTATCCGTGTTCCCGGCAACGGCAACCACAGCTTTAAAGAAGAGATGGTCACGGATGAACTGATTTCTTCAGCCCGTCATCTTCATCTGGCAAGCGCAAATGTACTGAAGTCACTGGACGGAAAGCCTCTCGGCAGATTGTTTGAGAGGGCTCACGCGGCAGGTCTTACAACTTCACTGGACGCTTCCTATGACCGGGAAGGCAACTGGATGAAGAATATTGAAGATGCGCTGCACCACTGTGACATCTTTATCCCCAGCATGCAGGAAGCCGCCATTTACGCAGGAACAGATGATCCGGAAGAGATCTGCCGGATGTTTTCAAAGTATCCCCTGCAGGTCTTCGGCATCAAGCTCGGGGAAAAGGGCGTACTGGTCACGGATTTTCATGAGACATGGACACTTCCGAGTCTCTACAAGGGAATACCCGTTGATACGACCGGCGCGGGAGATGCCTTTCTTGCGGGCTTTGTGAGCGCGTGGCTGAAGGGATATGACATTCCTTCTTCCGCATATGCGGGAAGCGCACAGTCATACTCCGTTCTTGGAGCTGCAGGCGCCAATACTTCAGCCGGGACATGGGAGGATGCCGTGAAGCTGCTGAGAGATAATCAGATTACGTTAAGGATGAGGTGAATATGAGTGCGCTGATCAGGAATATGCTGAAGAATATAACTCTGACGGTCGGTCAGGGGAATAACCGCTTTACGATGAGCCGCGGCAGTTTCCGCTGCCGCAAGGGAATCCGCTGGGCAAGAAACATCCGGCGTACGGGAATAACGGAAACGTAAAATGGATTCACACTGACATTTGCCGGGGACATCGAATGCCATACAGGAGACACCGGCATTTTCGCATCGAATGGAATTACCATCCGGAGCGGCAGATTAAATGCTGAGTCACTCAGCAGTTATTCAGCCATCTCCGTTTCCGGCGGCGATATCGTTATCGGTGAAGATGCCGAATATGTTGAGGCATCCGCAAAGACCGAAGCGGTTACAGCCGGTGAAAAGATCGTTCTCGATGAGTCATTGAAGATCACGGTTCCGGAAGACGGAAGTGTAAGCGGCGGCAGTATCGTAACGGGTGAAGGGGAACCTTCCGCCCATGTTGTCATCGAAGGGGAAGTGCTGAGTGAACCTGTATTTAAAGGACATCAGCTCGTATTAAGCGGAACACTCGGACTCAAGTTCGGCGTGAAGTTACCCAAAGACTTTGATGCTGCGGGAAGCTATGTGACGTTCACAGTCAATGGTCAGGAACAGACAGTAGAGACGAAGTATGCGGAAGACGGGACAAACGGCAGAAAGGTATATACCTGCACGCTGAATACACTGCAGATGGCAGAAAACATCGAAGCGGTATTCCATTACGGTAATAATCAGACAGTCAGTCAGACATATACACTCGAACAGTATTTCCAGTACTTCGATGAGCATGAAGACGAATATGATGAAAAGACACTGAAAATACTTCACGCGGTCGCAAACTACGGATACTACGCACAGCCGTATCTGATCGACCTGCATAAGCTGAAAGACAAATACGCGAAGATCACGAAGAACTATCCGACCGAGTTCGATTATGAAGCGATTAAGACAGCTGTATCGAAATATAAGTTTACCAAGTCATTCGGCACATCAGCTGTGACTGCGGCTTCCTACAAGCTTTCACTGGATGCGGATACGGCATTGAGTGTGATGGTAAAGGTGCCTGAAGGAACAGAGGTTGAAATGTCAGCTTCCTTTGGCGGAAAGACATATGATGAGGTAACGAAACAGAACAGCACAACATATGTCATCAAGATTCCGGGAATCAAGGCAAGCCAGCTCGGCGACACAGTCACTGTTACAGGCAAGGCCGGCGGAGACTTCACGATTACAATATCTGCACTGTCCTATGTCAGATCGATTCTGGAAGGCGGAGACAAATACAGCGAAGACGCAAGAAAGACAGTCGCTGCATTGTATCAGTACTACACGGCAGTCACGGGTAAGTGATTCGTTAAAATCACAGCGGGAAGGGAAATCCTTCCCGTTTTTGTCGTCAAAGAAACAGACAAAAGAAAAAGGGTGATGCTGTGATGATCATATCTGCTCAGTTTATTGTGAAAGCTTTCCGGTGATTTCAGATCCATCCGAAGTGCTTACATGCATTGCGGATTCCGTCATCTTCTGCTGCGTCCGTAACGTAATCGGCGATTTCCAGCAGGGCAGGCCAGCCGTTTCCCATCGCGATGGAAAACCATTCCTTACCGAACATGACCATATCGTTTTCGCCGTCACCGAATACAACAACATCTTTTGGATCTCCTCCGAGGTATTCAACCATATCCCGGATACCTTTATCCTTGTCATCATGCTGGTAACAGAGGTATTCCGGCACAAAGCGGATATGACCGAGGAGATCTTTTTTTGTCAGCTCGTGTTCCTTTTCGGGCGGAACGGAAATATATATCTTGTATATGGCAGGCAGGTCCGCAAAGTCCTTTGACGGGTCAAAGATATATTCCGTCGGTTCCTTCCGTTCACCGACCTGTTCAAGGAACAGTCTGTCATTCATGAATACCCTGATGCTGTCCTCAAAGGCCGCAAGTACGCCGAATCCCTTTTCCTTTGCCTCACGGATGATCTCAAGCGCTTTTTCCTTGTCAAGAGGGGAGTTGCGGACAATCTGATCATTGATGACAAGGGCTGCTCCGCCGTTGGATACGAGGTTATGAATGCCTGCGTCTGCGGCAGCCTTGATTGTCTTGTAATACGCTCTTCCGGTCGCAATCGCAACGAAGTGACCATTTTCCTCAAGTTTTCTCAGTGTTTCAAGGGCGCTTGGGACAAGGATGCCGGTATGGATGTCCGTCAGGGTGCCGTCAATATCGAAAAAGAAATACTTCATGATCTGTTCCTTTCTGTTATGTCAAAGATACGGAATCATTGTATCTGTATTGTCTGCTGCAGTACAGAACGGTGTATTCCAGAGGGATCTCTCCATGATCCGATTCCGCATAGACTGTCTGTTCTTTTTTCATCACCGCTTCATCTTTATTCTGCAGATATTCACTGATCCAGTTATCGGGAATACAGACGGAAAGACATCTGTCTGCCCGCAAAAGAGGAAACGGCTGTGTTTTCAGCCATTTATGGAAAGAAGAGGAGAGTACACCGATATCAAGTGAACTGATCAGTTTCACGGGCACGCATGTATCACTGACTGTCAGCGGTATTCCGCTTCCGGTATGGAGGCGGATGAAATGGTGAATCAGATCACTTTCCTGCAGGTTCAGCTTCTTTCTGACTTCGGGAAGATTTCCTGCCGGAATCACTTCATACTGAATCAGGGAAGTTCCCGGAATCATCCCGAGGCATTCCGTCTCTTCACAAAAGGAGATGAGTTCTCTCTGCTTTCTGCTGCTGCGGGGATAACAGACAAAGCTTCCTTTGCCGGCAGTGCGGGTAATATATCCTTCATCCGCCAGTATGTTCAGCGCCTTGTTTACCGTCATGCGGGAAAGGGAAAACTGCTGCTGCAGTTCTTTCTCCGTCGGGATCTGTTCTCCCGGTTTAAGTTCACCGCTTTCGATCTTCTGTCTGATATATGTTTCGATATCCTTGTAGAGAATGCTTCTTCCCATAAATGCTCTCCATGAAAAGTATACATGATACAAGGTGTATTCTGCCTGCCGGAAAAAGATTTGCCGGTTAATTCTGTTGCGGTCGCTGAAGATATCGGATAGAGTTGAGAACAGTGGGATTATCTGCATAAGGGGGGCTTATGACTCAGACAGACCGCAGAATACTGCGTATACTGATCCCGGTCATTCTGGAGAATGCGCTGATGACGCTTTCATCCATGATTCTTACCGGTTATATCGGCAGACTTACCGTTTCCGAGATCAGCTATTACGGCCTGCAGAACAGGATTTACGGCATTTACTACACACTCTTCCGGGGCATTGGTATCGGTGTTCTCGTACTGATGGGAGCTGCTGTGGGCAGAAAAGACAAAGATGAAAGTCTCAGTATCCTGAAGAACAGCTATATCGGGGTATTCCCGGCAGCTCTGCTTCTGATGGGAATCGTTGTGATGTTTGCGCCGCAGGTGATCGGACTCATGACAAGTGATCCGGAACTGCTCGACGGAACCAGGGCATTTATGATGAAGACGGTCTGGTTCTATCCGTTAATGTCGATTGTGTGTCTGAATGCTTCAGCGTTTCAGGCAAACGGAAATACCCGTACACCGATGATGATCGCTGCCACAGGCAATCTGGTCAATATTGTATGCGGCTATGTTCTGATCTTCGGGATCGGCAGTTTCCAGGGACTCGGACTGAGCGGCGCGGCAGTATCCCAGAATATTTCATTTGTGGTGATGCTTCTGGCGGGATTCTGGTTCCTCTACGGCAGACACGGACTGTTTGAAGGGCAGATGCTGCACTTCCCCGGTCTGAAACCGGCGAAAATCAAAGAGATCTACCGGGTCGGCATTCCCGCTTCACTTGAAAGCTCCGCCTGGCAGATCGCCACGGTATTCATCAGCCGGGTCATTCTTCTTTACGGCAAAGACACATATGCTGCCTATCAGTTCGGCCTGCAGGCAGAAGGGTTCTGCGATATCATGTCCGCCGGTTTCATGACTGCCGCATTAAGTCTTTCGGCCAACGCGCTGGGAGCAGGTGACCGTGAGCTGCACCGGACATATTATAAGAGACTGATTCATTTCGGCCTTGTGATCAGCGGGATTACAATGCTGTATCTGATCTTCTGTTCACGGTTTACACTGCGTCTGTTAACGGACAAGGAGAATCTTGTGGAGATCGGTCTGCTGTATATGCAGCTGATGATCTTCTCACAGATTCCTCAGCATCTGCATAAAATCTGCGCCGGATTTATCCGTACGGCA
>CACXDM010000022.1 GCA_902766435.1 uncultured Erysipelotrichaceae bacterium
GCCTAACGGTGAAGTACGCACGCTGCCGGGTTTCCTAAGGAAGTCTTACATCAGACTTCCTTTTTTTTCGCTTTTCAAAGTATAATAGCGGGTATATGGATACGAATACAGAAAACGGATTCACCTGGAAACTGATACTGGTGATTATATTGTGCCTCCTGATTGTTTTCGGGTTTCTTTTACTGATCCTCAGCGGCAATGCGTCTTTCATTCCGGGAATGAAACCGAAACCGGATGATGTGGTGGATATTGTTACGCCAACTGAGTCAAGCGAAACAGAAGAACCGACAACAGCTCTCGAGACAGAGAAACCTGAAGAAACAGACATAACAGAGATTATCGTTTCCCCTGACGCTACAGACGATCCGAAGGAAACCGAAGACACCTCCGGGGAAACAGAACAGCCCGAGGAAACGAAGAAACCGGAAGAGACTGAAAAACCTGCTGAGACATCAACCCCGGAGCCTACACCTGAACCCAAACCGACGGCAACTCCGGATCCGAAAAAAGATGTGGATGTTTATTCGGATGACAGCATCCAGCGGATCGTCAATAAAGAACATCTTCTTCCATCAGACTATGTTCCTTCTGATCTTGTTCTTCCCAATGTTCCGCGCAACGGGGACAGAATGCTGAGAAAGGAAGCAGCTTCGGCAATCGAAGAAATGTTTGCGGCCGCAAAGGAAGACGGTATTTATCTTTATCTTGCGAGCGGATACCGTTCATACGCTGACCAGAAGTATTTATATAACTACTATCTGCAGAACAGAGGTGAAGAGTGGACTTCCCACGTTGACGCTTATCCGGGCGGCTCTGAGCATCAGACGGGTTTATCCGTGGATTTGTCCACAACGGACCATGTGTGTGAAATATATAAGTGTTTTTCGGAAACAGACGCATTTAAGTGGCTTCAGAAACATTCCTGGGAATACGGATATATAGAACGTAATCCGGAAGATTCAGAACAATATACAGGTATACAGTTCTCCCCGTGGAATTTCCGCTATGTCGGAAAGGAAGAAGCTGAGAAGCTTCATGATTCCGGTCTGACAATGGAACAGTATTATTTCGGAGATGAATGATACCGTCTGCTATGAGGAATTAGATTATGGATAATGAAAAGAAAAAGTATACCGGGTACGGTCTGTACTTTCTTGAAGTCGCGATGGTATTCGGAATGTATCAGCTTTTCGGCATATTCCCGGGTCTGATCGGAATTCTTGCCGGTTATTTCACCAAACAGACCTTTGAACAGCGCTGGAAAGAGCCGTGGAAGGTCTGGGTGCTAGCAATTGTGGTCGGCCTGATCACCGCCGTATTGCTTGCAATACTTACCGCTTCGATCCCGTTTGTTACAGGGGAGGCTTAAAGCGGATTGAGAAAATCCCGTAATTTTTAATCTTCTGTTAACATTCTGCATATTATTTTGATTGAAATGGTAGCGCTTTCGTAATAAAATATGAACAGATCTTATTGATCAAGGAAAGAAAGAAGGATAATTTTATGTCAAAAACAATTACATTATTCTGCTCTGCAGGTATGTCAACATCCCTGCTCGTCAACAAGATGAAGGAAGCTGCTGCTGCTCAGGGTAAGGACTATGAGATCGCTGCATACTCTCTGAACGAAGTTGACAAGTATGGTCCTCTGGCTGACGTTATTCTCGTTGGTCCGCAGGTTCGTTTTGCACTGTCCAAGCTGAAGGCTCAGTTCCCGGACAAGCCGATCGATTCCATCGATATGCGTACATATGGTCTGATGGACGGCAAGGGCGCTCTGGCAGTTGCTCAGAAGCTTCTTGGTGAGTAAAACCGAATAGACTTGTAAATCGGTTTCATTGTATTTGCTTGCAATGAAACCGATTTCATATTATTTTTAATATATGAGGGACGGTACTATGCTTTCGGAAATGTCCGGGAGTTTTAAGTGCCGTAAAAATGAAAAGGAGAGGTTTATTTTTATGGAAGGTACAGAACTCGTTGCTTTTAACATTATCGCATCTGTAGGAACAGCCCGTTCAAGCTACATCGCAGCTATCGACGAAGCTGCAGCAGGAAACTATGAAGAAGCTGAAAAGCTTATCAAGGAAGGTCAGGAAGCTTTCAACGGCGGCCACGAAGCTCATCAGGAACTGCTCGTTAAGATGGCTAATGGCGAAAAAGTTGAAATGACTCTGCTTCTCACTCACGCTGAAGACCAGCTGATGAGTGCTGAGACATTCGGCATTATTGCTGAAAAAATGCTCGCTCTCTACAAGGGACTCAAATAAGTTTTCTGTGAAGGCTCCGGATGGAGCCTTTTTTAGCGGGGGTTATAAATGATCAAGGCAATACTGTTCGATTTTGACTATACCCTTGGTGACCGGGAAAAGTACGCGTATGAATGTTATAAGACAATTCTGTCAAAACATACCGATACATCAGACCCGGTTGCTTTTGAGGCTGTTCTTCAGGACTGCATGATCTGGGATCAGCAGGGTGATGTAAACAAGAAATACCTGAAAGATAAACTCCGTGAAGTATACGGCATTGAACTGCCGTATGAGGACTTCAATACATATTGGGACTCACAGCTCTGGCAGTACTGCGTACTTTATCCGGATTCTGAAAATGTACTCAGAGAACTCGGAAAGAAGTATAAACTCGGCATTATCACAAACGGACCGGCAGACGGACAGATGAAAAAACTGCAGAAGTCAGGGGCGTACAGATACTTTGGCGAAAATGCTGTAACGATCAGCGGCGCCTGCGGTCTGAAGAAGCCGGATCCGGAAATTTTCCGGTATGCCTGCAGAAGACTCGGAGTTCTGCCGCAGGAATCTGTATACGTCGGAGATCTGTACCAGAAAGACATTCTTGGAGCGCTGAAGTCAGGGATGGAAGCGGTCTGGATCTGCCGGAACAGCAGCGGAATAAACAGCACCGGTCAGAAGGTGATCCACCGCATCAGTGAACTGTTGGAAATGTATTGACTGTGTATGCGTTTTCATAACATGAAAAGACGCAAAAAACCGCATAAATAAAAGAAAAAATGGGATTTCATTAAGAAAAACCGGCATTCTGTGATATGATAGTCGGGCACTGTGAACAGGAGGCTTTTATGGATATTGCAGCACTTCGTAAGCATGCGAAGAATATACGCATCAATATTATCAAGGAAGTATCGAATGCGAAATCAGGCCATCCGGGAGGATCTCTCGGCGCTGCGGATATACTAACCGTTCTTTATTTCGAAGTAATGGATATTACGGCGGAAAATGCCGGGTCCATGGACAGAGACAGATTTGTCCTTTCCAAAGGACATGCTTCTCCGCTTCTGTATGCGATTCTGGCGGAAAAGGGCATTATTCCCGAAAGTGAGCTGCTTACTTTCCGTAAGCTGCATACACGTCTGCAGGGACATCCCGATATGAATGAACTTGACGGTATCGATATGAGTACCGGTTCGCTCGGTCAGGGTTTCTCGGCAGCAGTCGGTATGGCACTGGCAAACAGACTGGATCACAGTGAACACAGAATTTACTGTCTGGCCGGTGACGGCGAATGCGAAGAGGGACAGATCTGGGAAGCCGCTATGGCAGCGGGTCATTATAAACTGGACAATCTCTGCCTGATCATTGATGAGAATGGTCTGCAGATTGACGGAAAAACGGAAGACGTTATTTCTCCGGCACCGTTTGAGGCAAAATTCGAAGCGTTCGGATGGCATACGATCTCCGTTGACGGACATGATTATCAGCAGCTTAAGAATGCGTTTGATGAAGCAAAAACCATTAAAGGCAGGCCGACCTGCATCGTCGCAAAGACGATCAAGGGGAAAGGCGTTTCCTACATGGAGAACGTTGCGGACTGGCACGGAAAGGCGCCGGGCGCCGAACTGACGGAAAAAGCACTGCGTGATCTGGAGGAGAACTGACATGGCAAAAGCGACGCGAGAAGCATATGGTGAAGAACTGGCAAAGCTGGTTAAGGAAAATCCGAAAATTGTAGTACTTGACGCTGACCTGGCAGGTTCAACAAAATCTGCCGTAGGCGGAAAAGAAGCTCCCGAGCGTTTCTTTGATATGGGAATTGCCGAGGCGAATATGATCGGTGTGGCAGCGGGCTTTGCGGCCAGCGGCTATATTCCCTTCGCTTCTTCCTTTGCGATGTTCTGCACCGGAAGAGTATGGGAACAGGTCAGAAACAGTGTTGCGTATCCCGGACTGAATGTGAAGATCGTCGGATCACACAGCGGCATCTCGGTAGGAGAAGACGGTGTTACGCATCAGGCGATTGAAGATATCGCAATCATGCGTGCAATTACCGGTCTCAGAGTATACGTACCCTGTGATCAGTATGAGACAAAAGCAGTAATTGACTACGTTGCCGAAAATGACGGACCGTGTTATGTCAGACTCGGAAGATCCGCGGTTGACGATGTATTCACACCGGATAAGAAGTTTGATATCACAAAGATCAATATTCTGAAGAGCGGCGCGAAGATCGCGGTATTCTGCTGCGGACTGATGGTTCAGTCCACGCTGAAGGCGGCGGAGATGCTGAAGGAAGAGGGTATTGATATTACGGTTGTTGATGTATGCGCGATCAAGCCGGCAGACGAAGAAGGCATTGCGAGAGTTCTGGAAGATCATGAAACGATCTTTACCGTTGAGGAACATTCCGTTCTCGGCGGTCTCGGATCATTGGTCTGTGAAATCGCCGCTGACAGATGCCCGCGTAAGATTCACCGCATCGGTATGTACGGATTCGGCGAAAGCGCTGACTGGAAAACCCTTCTGAAAGAATATAACCTCGATGGTGAGGGTGTATACAATCAGATCAAGGGATATCTCTGAGCGTAACTGACTGCTGTGAAAACGGCAGTTTTTTTGTTTCTGAAGGGCCAATCACATAATTTTACATAATTTTTACATAATTGACCGATGGTCGGTTGGTATTATAACCATGCAGATAAGTTCTGCCCTGAATGAATGCTCCCCCTTAGCATGCACTCAGAGAATTCTATCCCCTTATATAAATTAGAGAAGGACCCGGGCCGCGGGTCCTTTCTCAGTATTGGACTGCATTTTTCTGTTTTTTTATTGTATGATATCTTTGTAAGCGTTTACTGGAGGATAATATGAAGAAACTGCCTATTTGCCCTCACTGCGGGAGTAAGAACGTTAAGAGTGAGGAAGAGTTCTACCACTGTGATGACTGTTTGGTGAATTACGGCCGTGATGCATACGCGGATGATGGCACACCGATGATTGATGCTGTTACCGGACTGCGTTTCAGATACGGCGATGTCATCAGCGGATCCGTAAGACTCAGATTTATTCAGGACGGAGATGTCTGCCTGTATGAAGTATATGATTCTCAGGAGGGCGGCCTGAATAAGTTCGCCGGTGTTCTTTCTGCGGATGAGTGGAAGAAGCTGAAGACAACACTGTTTGAATCTCTCTTTGTAAATGACTGGGACAGAGTGTATATTCCCGTTAATGACGGCAGAGAGATCCGCGGAAACAATGAGTGGGCATTCAATGTAATCGTCAATGATAATGAAGAATACGGATACGAAGGTGTTGATGCATTCCCTGTTTACTGGAAGCAGTTCCTCAAGCTGATCGATCCGTTCATGGATAACCTGAAAACCGAATAATTTCAGCACAATATCATGGGCAGCTTCCGCAGAAGTTGCCTTTTCTTTTTGCAGTGTTAAAATGAAGAGGATTTTTGGAGGCTTTTATGAATATACTGATAGCCGGAGCCGGCAAAGTCGGGATGGCTCTGACAGATGAATTATCCTCTGAAGGACATGACATCACACTGGTGGATAAAAACAGTAAAGTATTGGAAGATGCTTTAGGTAAATATGATGTAATCACGCTTGAAGGCAACAGTGCATCAAGGACAGTTCTTGAAGAAGCAGGGATCCGCGGAATGGACCTTTTTATTGCGGCAACGAACGCGGATGAAGTCAATCTGCTCAGCTGTATTACAGCTCATGCGCTGAATCCCGATATTCACGCGATCGCCAGAATCCGTGATCCCGAATATGTGGAACAGGCATATGAGATGCAGAATATCTTTTCGCTTTCTCTTGTCATTAACCCGGAGAAGCAGGCAGCCCAGGAAATTGCCAGACTGCTGAAATACCCCGGCTTCCTGAAACGTGAGACATTTGCCAAGGCAAGGGTTGAGATCGTTGAGCTGAAGGTCAGACCGAACAGCCGGATGATCAATGTGCCTCTGACAAAACTCAGTTCCATTGTCGGAACGCAGGTACTGATCTGCGCTGCTGTAAGGGAGAACCAGACAATCATGCCGGATGGTAATTTTGTCATCAAAGAAGGCGACAGACTTTTCGTTACGGGTGAACCGAAGGCACTTCATGAGATGCTGACAAGGATCGGCGTCATCAATATGCCCGTCAGCAACGCCCTGATTACCGGCGGCGGAAGAATCTCCTTTTATCTGGCGGAAGAACTCGACAAGTCCGGAATCCACGCGACGATTCTGGATAATGATGAGGAAAAGTGTATTGAACTTTGTAAGAAGCTGCCGAACGCAACGGTTATTATGGGTGACGCTTCAAGCCATTCGGTTCTCGAAAGGGAAGATGTCGGACAGTACAATGCGGTCGTGTCCATGACCGGACTCGATGAGCTGAATATTGTTACCTCAATGTACGCGCATCTCTATCATGTACCGCAGATCGTTACAAAGCTTGGAAGAGGAGAAAGCAGTGAGCTTCTCGACAGTCTTCCCATCGGTTCCATTGTCTGTCCGAAAGAGCTCTGTACGATGCATATCGTAAGATATGTCAGAGCCATGCAGGCAAAGAAGGGCGCTGCACTGACGGTACACAGAATTGCCGATAATCACGCCGAAGCAATTGAATTCGAAGTTGACAGTGATACAAGACATATCGGTGAGGCATTCAAGGACATTCATTTCAAAAAGAATCTGCTGATCGTTTCTGTCGGCAGAGGCGCAAAGACACAGATTCCCAACGGCAACTCTTCATTTCATCAGGGAGACACGGTCGTGGTCATTGCCACAAACAATACCGTGATTCTGCAGCTGAATGATATATTCGAGGACTAACGTATGAACATAAAGATGGTGTTGAGAATCATCGGATATATTCTGCTGGTGGAGGCTGCTCTCATGCTGCCGGGAATGCTGATCAGCCTGGCGCTTCATGAGACGCTTGCACTGCGGGGCTTTCTGATCAGTCTCGGTATTATCATACTGACAGCGGGCTTCCTGATCCTGATAACGATCAGGGCAAAGCTGGGAAGATTCTATGCCCGTGAAGGACTGGTGACGACCGGGCTTTCATGGATTATCATGAGTATGCTCGGCTGTCTTCCCTTTTATATCTCCGGTGAAATTCCGAGTTATGTTGACTGTGTGTTTGAAATGGTATCCGGCTTTACAACAACCGGATCTTCCATTCTGACCAATGTTGAAGCGATGTCGAAAGGACTGCTGTTCTGGCGGTCGTTCAGTCACTGGGTAGGCGGTATGGGTGTACTTGTCTTCCTGATGGCAATCGTATCTCTCGGCGGCAAGAACCACGGTTTTACCCTGCATATTCTGCGGGCAGAGAGTCCGGGTCCGGCAGTCGGAAAGATGGTGCCGAGAATGAAGCAGACGGCAGCGATACTGTACTGGATCTATGTCGGCCTGACACTGGCGGATGTATTCTTTCTTCTGATCGGCGGAATGCCCGTATTTGACGCATTTTGTACCGCTTTCGGTACGGCAGGTACCGGCGGCTTCGGTGTGCGGAATGATTCTATGGCGGGATACAGCCCGTATCTTCAGAATGTCACAACGGTATTCATGCTGCTGTTCTCGGTAAACTTCAGTATCTATTATCTGCTGATCCTGAAGAAATACAGAGAAGCGTTCTTTGACGAAGAATTCCGTCTGTTCTGGAGTATTGTGTTTATTGCAACAGGACTTCTGATCTGGAATGTCAGACCTCTGTATGAAACACTCGGGGAAACGATCCGGCACTGTGCCTTTACGGTCGGTACCCTGATGTCCACAACCGGATTTGCCACGACGGACTTTGATCAATGGCCCGCATTCTCCAAGGCGATTATTCTGTTTCTGATGGTAGGCGGGGCATGTGCCGGAAGTACCGGCGGCGGAATGAAGCAGGTAAGATTCCTGCTGCTCTGGAAAACGCTCAGAAGAAATATTCATAAGTCCCTTCATCCGACGGAAGTTCGTTCGGTTCAGGTTAACGGCAGACCGATCGATGAAGGAATACTGGACAATACATCAGCGTATCTGATTGCCTACTGTCTGATCATATTATTCAGTGTGGCAGTGATATCTCTGGATGGTTTCTCGGTGGAGACAAATCTGTCAGCTGTGCTGGCAACCTTCAATAACATCGGACCGGGTCTTGCCCAGGTAGGACCTACCTGTAACTTCAGCGCGTATTCGGATCTTTCAAAAGTTGTCATGATTGCGGATATGCTTGCCGGAAGACTGGAAATATTCCCGATTCTCGTATTGATCTCCAGAAGTACCTGGAAACGTGCAAGATAGTCAGGAACTGCGTAATGCGGTTCCTTTTTTTGTATAA
>CACXDM010000023.1 GCA_902766435.1 uncultured Erysipelotrichaceae bacterium
AAATGGTGGGCCTGAATGGACTTGAACCAACGACCTCACCCTTATCAGGGGTGCGCTCTAACCACCTGAGCTACAGGCCCATTTCATTGACTGCTTTAATATAATAGCAACACCTCTTTATGAAGTCAACAACTTTTTTTACGAAAAATCGCACTTCAGTTCACTGCATTTTCTGAGTCCCGGCAGGCTGTATTTGGTATAATACTTAATCAAGAGTGTGAATATGGCAAAAACAAAGATGACAACAGCGCTGGAAGATGCGCTTGATGAGAAATGCAGAAATGCCGGGGAATACGGCTGCCGGGAGGTGACGATCGGATTTGCCCATGACGGACACGGTGATGAGATCGTTGACTATATGTCGATGGACAGTCATTCCGTTTTCCGATGCTATGAGCTGAAGGTATCTCTTGCCGATCTGAAATCGGACGCGAAGAAATCCTGGTACGGAGACTATAATTATCTTGTTGTATCGGAATCATTATATGCGCGTAATCCCGTCTGGGAGAACTATATTCCTCCCTATGCGGGTATTCTTTCCGGGGAAACGCTGCGGGTGAGAAGAAAAGCCGCAAAGCGTACAATTTCCGATACACAGAGGGAAATGCTGAAGGACAGTCTGCTGAGGTCGGTGTTCTGGAAGATGGACGGTTTCCGGCAAAGCGGCTCTCATGAAGAATACAGAATGCTGAAGAAGCAGTACGATGAACTCGGTGAAGAGATGAATCTGCTCAGAAGCGAGTGTGAGAAGAAGCTTTGGGAATACCGTGATTATGAACACTATTACCGGATGAATCACAATGATGAATCATTTTCCGCTGCTTCTCAGGCAAAAGTTGAAAGAAGTCAGTATTTCCGCCGCCGTAAGGAAGGGTTCTCCTGGAACGAGCAGGAAGGGAAGATGATCTGTCCCTGCTGCGGCAGGGAGGCCCTCAAAGAAGAAGGGGAATATATAAAAACACCGTTCTGTCCATGGTGCGGAGCGGATCTGAAATAGAAGGAGTTTGTTATGAATGACATGGAGATGGAATTTGTCAGACAGCTGCCGCTGCCGGAGGAACTGAAGAAACAGTTCCCGGCGGATCAGAAGATCATTGAGATCAAACAGAAAAGAGACCGTGAGATCAGAGACATCTTTGAGGGGAAAGACAACAGATTTCTTCTGATCATCGGACCGTGTTCGGCGGACCGTGAGGATGCCGTCCTTGAGTATATGCATAAGCTTGCGGAAGTGCAGGAAAAGGTAAAAGACAGAATCTTTATCATTCCCCGCGTATATACAAACAAGCCGCGGACAAAAGGCACCGGATACAAGGGAATGCTCCATCAGCCGGATCCGCATAAGGACGAAGACATGATTGCCGGTATTATCGCCATCCGTGAAATGCATCAGAGAGTTGTCAGGGAAACCGGCTTTACCTGCGCCGAGGAAATGCTGTATCCGGAGAATCATCAGTATCTGTCTGATCTTCTCAGTTATGTCGCGGTTGGCGCAAGAAGCGTTGAGGATCAGCAGCACCGTATTGTTGCGAGCGGAATCGGTGTGCCGGCGGGAATGAAGAATCCGACTTCAGGTGATCTTTCGGTCATGATGAATTCAATTACCGCTTCCCAGAGTCCGCAGAAGTTCGTTTACCGGGGATGGGAAGTCAAGACAGCGGGAAATCCGTTGGCTCATGCGATTCTCAGGGGTTCTGTTGATAAATTCGGCAGGAATATTCCGAACTACCATTATGAAGACCTGAAAAACCTTTGGGATCTGTATCAGAAAGGGAACTATATGAATCCCGCCGTAATCGTGGATACCAATCATTCCAATTCCGGCAAACAGTATCTTGAACAGATCAGAATTGCGAAGGATGTCATGCACAGCAGACATGTTTCCTCTGAGATCAGAAGTCTTGTCAAAGGACTGATGATTGAAAGCTATCTGGTCGACGGCGCGCAGAAGCCGGAAGAGGATGAATACGGCAAATCCATCACTGATCCGTGTCTCGGATGGGAGAAGAGTGAGTCATTGATTATGGAACTGGCGGAGCTGACAGACTGAACCGCCTTAGAAAGGAAATGCTATGGGAAAACTGATGTGTTTCGGTTCGGCGTGCATTGATTATTATGTGAATCTGAACGGCGGTACTGACTATGCGGGCGGAGGTCCGGTTAATATGGCTGTGGCAGCGTCGGAATGCGGTGCGGAAGCGGCCTTTATCGGGGCTGTCGGAACAGATGAAAGGGGCCGGCAGATTCTTGCGCAATTAAGGAAACATCATGTTGACACTTCACATACAACTGCTGTGGATGGAAAGACGGCGTTCTGTGAAGTTGAGCTTGCCGGCAGTGAGAGACTGCTTGGCGAATATGAAGAAGGTGTACTGAAGGACTTTGAGCTGTCAGAGGAAGATCTTGCGTTTATGACACAGGGGGATATCTGTGTCATGGATCTCTGGGGGAATCAGGAAAAGATTTTTCCCATGCTGGAGAGCAAGGGCGTGAAAACGGCGTTTGACTGTGCCGACAGACCTTCCGATCCTGTCTCTCAGGCAGTGCTTCCGTATGCGGATTATGTATTCTTTTCCGCTTCGGAAGACAGTGAATCCCTGCGTAAACAGATGAAGGAAATCTTTGAAAACGGTTCTTCCGTTGTGACGGCAACGCTTGGTGAAAAGGGCAGTATCACCTATGATCGGGACGGTTTTCATTTCTGCCCGGCGGCAGAGGCATATCACGTAATGGATACTCTGGGGGCAGGAGACAGATATATCGGTGTCTTTCTTGCCCATGTTCTTAAAGGTGAAACAGTGGAAGAATGCATGACAAAGGCCAGTGAGGCAGCCGCTGAAGTATTGAGTTTTCACGGAGCCTTCCGTCAGGAGGACTGAATGTATACAAATGAAATGTGGCATGAGAAAGATCCTGTGCTTCGGAATTATGATGAAGAAGCCATTGTAAGCGGGATCCGGGAAGGACTGTCCCTGCGGCCTAAGATTGAAGAAGCGGCGGAAGAGATCCTCGCAAGAGGCTTTGACGGAATCTGGTTTATGGGAATCGGCGGCACATATGCCAGCGCGATGCAGGCCGAAGTATATATGAGAGGGAAATCGTCGCTTCCCGTATTTGCCGAAAACGCGGCAGAATTTCTGACAACGGGAAACAGGAGATTCACATCCCGTTCTGTTCTCGTTTTCTCTTCCGTATCGGGAAACACAAAGGAAATGACAGCTCTCACAAAAAAGGCAAAAGAGATCGGCGCATTTATTTTCAGCTTTATTGATACACCCGGCTCCGAACTGACAAAGGAGGGGATGTACGACAGGCAGATCATCGCCCCGAAAAACGAGCAGCTGAAGCTTTACATGTTGTGTAATTATCTGATGTATAAAAACGGTGAATTCCCGGATTATGAGGAATATAACCGGCAGATGGAGGAGAATCTTCCTTCACTGCTTGCCTCAGTGGAAAAGGAAAGTGATGCCTGGGCGAAGGAATATGCCCGAAGGACTGCGGAGTTTCTGAAGCAGCATCCTGACATGCCGCATTACTTCATCGCTTCCGGAAACCAGTACGGGGCAGCGTATTCCTACGGTATGTGCTATTGGGAGGAGCAGCTGTGGATCCGCACAAGAGTCGTATCCTGTCAGGAGTTCTTTCACGGCATGCAGGAAGTGATCGACCGTGATACGCCGGTTACGCTGTTTATGGGGGAAGATGAACAGAGACCTCTATCCGAACGGGTGGCTGCGTTTCTGCCGAAGGTATGCGGCAATTATGTGATCATCGATACAAAGGAATTTAAAAGCCCCGGCATTGATGAACGCTACCGGGGTACAATCAGTCATCTGATCATGCATGCGGTGAATAACCGCGTGGATACGTATATGGAATACTGGCTTCGTCATCCGATGACAATCCGCCGGTATTACCGTCAGTTCGATTACTGAAAGAAGATTCTCTCAGCCAGGTCTTCCGTATAGCAGACATGATATCCGCCGGCGGATACTCCGTCTGTTCCCTGTGTCTGATCAGGATCCGTGATCCAGACTGCCGAAGCGGGTTTTCCGCTTCTTTTTTCATATTCTGCCAGCACTTTCTTTCCTTCCTCAACGGAAAGGGTGAACAGTGTTGTGCTGAGACAGTCCGCGGCGGCGGAGTCAGGTGTGAGTATCGTAACACTGTGGTAAAGGACGGCGGGATACATCGTATCGGGATCGATGATGTGGGAATATCTCTTTCCGTCTTCACCGGTGTAAAACCGTTCATAGTCACCGCTGGTAACCGCGGAACAGGAACCGCTCATCTCAACGATAAACAGAGATCCTTCTCCTGAGGGATTCTGTACGCCCACGCGCCATGGTGTACCGTCTGCCTTGTCGTGCATCGTACGGATATTTCTGCCCGCATCAACAATCCCGTATACCGCATCATTTTCTGTTGTGCTGCCGATGGCTTCTGCCGTAAATCCTTTCGCAATGCCGCCGACATCCAGACTGACGCCTTTTTCGGTGATGAATACAGTGCTGTTTTCTTCATCGATTTCGATGTATTCCCAGCCGCTGTGTGAGGCGGCTTCCTGCAGTTCGGCTTCTGTGGGTACCGGCGCCGGTTCGTTCTTTTCATTGAGGGCAATTCCGTTTTCCCGGTATTCGTGCCAGACATGAAGCAGGGAACCCTGGGTAATATCGAATTCACCGCCGGAGAGATCATAGAATTCTTTTGCGGTTTTCAGCAGATCAATCACAGCCCGGTCGACTTTGACAGGGGCGATTCCGGCATTGTCATTGACGGTTTTGAGGTTGTTGATGCCCTCATAATCATTGTAGATATCAAACAGATTGTTGTACGTGGTCCATATTCCGGTTCCGGCCGCAAAATGTTCTGCCATCAGATCGTGGTCGGTGCCGTATTCCGTATAGATGAACGGTGTGTCAAATCCGGCGTCTACGGCAATGTTGCTGTATTTGATGAGCTCCGGTTCTGAAGAAGGCTGTACTGTACATCCTGCAAGCATGGCGGAGCATGCCGCGGAAATCATTAACTTTCGGGTATTCATAATGAGTGAATTATAGCATTTACACCTACGAGTGATATACTCAATATAGATAAAAAATGATATAATTTCACATGCTTATGAGGAAAGGAATCTGATTATGTCACTGTTAACAGGACCGATGCGCCATCATCTCAACGGGCATAAGGATCTGACAATGAACACGGATGTACTGAAGACAATTGACCCGGATGTTGTCTGGGTTCCTTTGGTCAACGGCAATGCGCCGTGTACGCCGCTTGTCAATGTCGGAGATGAGGTCAAGGTCGGAACAAAGATCGCTGAAAGAAACGATCGTTTTTATCTGCCTCTTTTTTCGCCGGTTTCCGGAACGGTTACCGGCATAGAGAAATTCATGACTTCAGGCATGACACAGGCAGATCATCTGCGGATCCAGAATGATCACCGCAATACCGAAGTGAGGGCATTTCCCGCCTTTGATTATGAAAAGGCTTCATGGGAAGAGCTTCTTGACTTCGTTAAGAATGCCGGAATGCTCGGACTCGGGGGTGCCGGTTTTCCCACTTATGTAAAATATCTGAAGCCTGAAAATGTTGATCTGTTTATTGTCAATGCGGTTGAGTGTGAGCCGTATCTGACGGCGGATTATAAGAATATTGAAGAAAACATGGATCTTCTGAAGACCGGAACACTCGCTCTTTTCAAGCTTTCCAAGGCAAAGAAGGGCTGTATTGCGATCAAGGAAGATAAGGCTGTTCAGATCGAACAGCTGAAAAACGCGTTTGCCGGCACACCGATTGAAATCCGGACTGTTCCGAATGTCTACCCGATGGGCTGGGAAAGAACGCTCGTATTCCAGCTGACAGGCAAAAGATACGGGATGCTGCCGATTGAAGCAGGCTGTATTCTGAACAATGCATCCACTGCGATTGCTCTCGGCAATGCCATCGACAACGGAAAGCCGATTACACATAAGTATGTGACGGTATCCGGTGATGCGGTGCGCAAGCCGCAGAATGTCTATGTTCCGGTGGGAACACAGGCGCATGAGATCATTGATGCCTGCGGCGGCTTTATCGAGAATACGGAAGATGTTCTTCTGGTTGCCGGCGGACCGATGATGGGTAAGGCAATCCCGAATGACCGCTTTGTCATTCAGCCGCAGAACAACGGTCTGACCGTTCTGATCAACAAGCCTCTTGTTGAAGTGAAGTGTCTGCGCTGCGGCAGATGCACCGAAACATGTCCTTCCGGACTGCAGCCGGTCAGAATCAATGCGGCACAGAAGGCAATGAATCTTGAGGAACTCGAAATACTCAGCGTCAATGACTGCATTGAGTGCGGAATGTGTACCTATATCTGTCCTTCCAAGATTGAAGTTACGGAAGGCGTCAGACGCGCGAAGAGATTCCTGCGGGCGAAGACGGCTCCGAAACAGGGAGGTAAGAAATAATGAAGTATACATTTAAACCTTCACCGAACTACCGGACAACGCAGACGACTTCCGGCATCATGGCGGATCTCACGGGATGTCTCTGTGCGATTCTGGTATTCTCCGCGGTGTACTACGGCGTGGCGTTCGGCGCTGTGTACGGTATCCGTGTCATCGGCATGGCAGCTGTATCCGTACTGACTGTCCTTGCTTCGGAAGCGGTCTACTTCAAGGTAACCGGTTCAAAGGATATCAAGACGGATATCCTCCATTCCTATGGCTGGGTTACGGCGCTGATTCTCACACTGATCACCAGACTTGATGTGAGCTATTATGCAGTAATCGTCGCTACGGCAATCTGCATCATCTTCGGCAAGCTGGTGTTCGGCGGCTTCGGCCAGAACATTTTCAATCCCGCTGCCATGGGTGAAGCAATTATCATGAACTATTTCGCGGCTTCCAAGGCTGCGCAGGTTACGGCTGATGTATTTACCGGCGCTACACCGGTAACCGAACTGAGTTCCTACGGCTGGATCATGGAACAGTCCGTACTGGGAAACTTCGTGAACAGTGTAGGCGGTTACGGAAACCTCCTGCTTGGCGGCTATCCGAGTGTGATCGGCGGATCGTGCGCGCTTCTGATTGTGCTGTGCGGCGCATTCATGTTATGGCGCAGGGATATTGACTGGCATCTTTCAGTCTTCTATCTGCTGTTTGTCTTCTGCCTCAGTCTGATTGTCGGACTGATTCACGGCGCGGGAATCTCCTATGCGTTTGTCAATCTGCTTACAGGCGGGGTTCTGTTCTGCGCTGTATTCATGATGACGGATCCGGTAACGACACCGATCACGATTCCGGGCAGAATGATCTTTGCGGCAGGGGCAGCTGCTCTGACCCTGATGATCCGCTGGAAGGCAAATCTTCCCGACGGCGCTCTGTTCTCGCTGCTTCTGATGAACATGGTTACACCGGCAATCGACAAGATGGTCAAGGGCAACCAGATCAAGGAAGCGAAGAAGATCCGCATGCAGGTTATCGTTATTTCCGCATGCTGCCTGCTGACGGCACTTGCGGTAGGCGCATTCCTTAAACCCAAGGAAATAACAGCTGAAGAAACAAAGACTGAAACTGTTGAAGCTCCGGCAGGTGCACTCGGGGAAATGGACTTCTCAGTGAACAATGCCTCATGCGAAGACAAGGGAAACGGCGTCTACGCATGTAAGGCGGACGGATATGCGGCCCAGAATGAGGGCGGCAGTCCGAATGAAGCGGAGATCACGGTTGCGGATGGCAAAGTGGTATCCGTAACAGTC
>CACXDM010000024.1 GCA_902766435.1 uncultured Erysipelotrichaceae bacterium
GGATATTCTGAACCGTACCGGGAAAAAGGCGGTTGCCTGCCGACAGGGACCGCTGAACGAAGAGACGAAATTCATTCTCAAGCGCTTCAATCAGGAAAATCCTCTTCTTCTGACAGATGCGCGGGCAAGACTGCAGGATATCGATCTTGACAGGCCGAGCATTATCAGAAAGGAAGAAACCGTCCATCATGCATGGCATGTCATGCTGCACCAGCAGAGCAGATCCCTGTTTGTCATCGACAATGAAGGGAAGATGTGCGGCATCTGCACAACATCCGATCTTTCACGTGTACGCATTCATCCTGACGCTGATCTTGATCAGCTGATGTCCACGGCCACACTGGAAAATATTGCCCGTACTGTCGGCGGCAGTATCATTTACAGGCCGGAGAATTTCAGTACCAACGGTACTGTTCATGTTATTACCCTGGAGGGAAGGGATGCGTCTTCGTATAAGATTTCCGGCGGTATTTCAATTCTTTCAAGCGGTGAGGATAAACAGCTGACCGTTATATCACTCGGCTGCCGGTGTCTTGTGATGACCTGCGGCGTGAAGGCTACGGAGAAGGTTATCAATGCGGCGAAGGAAAAAGGATGTGCTTTGATTGAAGTGGACTATGATTCAATGCATACGGCAAGAGTCATTACCGAAAGCTACAGTGTCAGTCAGATCATGACAAAGGATCTGATTGTCTTCAGGCAGTCGGAGTATGTTGAGGATGTCGCATCTAAGATGTTC
This sequence comes from uncultured Erysipelotrichaceae bacterium, assembly GCA_902766435.1. Taxonomy (GTDB): domain Bacteria; phylum Bacillota_I; class Bacilli_A; order Erysipelotrichales; family Erysipelotrichaceae; genus Bulleidia. The sequence continues at coordinate 740 of CACXDM010000024.1, forward strand.
AATTCCCGTGTGCGCTCCTTCCCGGTACTTGATGATGACGATCGGATTGTCGGGGCAGTTTCCCGCTATCACGCAAGGAACTATAAGAAGCTGCAGTTCGCTCTTGTGGACCACAGCGCGATGAACCAGACCATCAACAATCTGGAAAAGGCATATCTGACAGCGATTATCGATCATCATCATATCGGCAATGTTCAGACGGACCATCCGATTGAGTACAGAAATCACCGCTGCGGCTGCACATGTACGATCCTCAGTACGATATATCAGGAAAACGGTCTTCTTCCGGATAAGAACATGAGCGGACTTCTGTTAAGCGCGATTCTTTCCGATACGCTGAACTTCAAGTCGGCAACCACTACACAGGAAGATATCTTTACTGCCAAATGGCTGGCGGAAAGGGCAGGAATCGACAATATCGATGAATACGCAAGGGAGATGCTCGGTGCTTCCGTTGCCCTGCGTGACTCCACACCGCATGAGATTCTCAACCGTGATCTGAAGACATATGAGATCGGCAGCTACCGGTTTGCGATCGGCCAGACAAACTACAGCCACATGGAAGAAGTTCAGGCAATTCTGCCGGAATTCAAGGAAAATCTGGAACAGGAACAGGCAGCGAACAAGCTGGATCTTATGGTCATGCTGTTTACCGATGTCATGGGAGAAGGCTCCGTCTTTGTCTATTACGGTCCGCTTTCCTACATCATGAAGGATGTAATTGAGACACAGTTTGATGATCATTCCGGATTTGATCCGAAGATCATTTCCCGCAAACAGCAGATGATGCCCAAGCTTTCCGAGATTATCGGCAATATCTGATCCTCATCAGCGGATCTGACAGAACTGATCTGTCAGGTCCTTTTTTCTGAATTCTTCGTGAATATTTCAGTCAGCACTTTCTGTTGTGGTAACATATTATCGACTGGAGAGTGATTTATGCTGGAAGTATGTCTGCTTGGAACAGGAGGAACCGTTCCGCTGCCGAACAGATGGCTGACGTCTTGTCTTCTGAGATGGAAGGGACACAGTCTGCTGGTTGACTGCGGTGAGGGTACACAGATTGCCCTGCATCAGCACGGGTATTCATGCCGTCATATCGATACGATTCTGCTGACGCATTTTCACGCGGATCACACTGCCGGTCTTCCCGGACTTCTTCTGACAATGGCAAAGTCGGAACGGACTGAGCCTGTGACGATATACGGCCCGAAGGGTCTGGAGGAGATTCTGAGGGGGATTATGACGGTTGCCCGTTATGTTCCGTTTGAAATCCGCTTCCGTGAGATCCGGGAAAGAGAATATACGTTTCAGATCGATGATCTGAAGGTATGCGCGTTTGCCGTCAGACACAGTGTTCCGTGTTTCGGATATGCGTTTGATCTGGCACGGGGCAGAAAGTTTGATGTCACAAAAGCGGAAAAACTGAATTTGCCGAAAAAATACTGGGGACTTCTGCAGAAGGAACAGACTGTGGAGTATGAAGGGAAAACCTATACGCCCGATATGGTGCTCGGTGAAGAAAGAAAAGGGATCCGGTTAGTCTATACGACCGATACAAGACCGGTAAGCTATATCCGTGAACATGCCGTTAAAGCTGATCTGCTTATCGCCGAGGGAATGTACGGTGATCCGGAAAAACAGGAAAAAGCAGAGTACAACAAACATATGACGATGCAGGAATCGGCAGCGATTGCGGCATCAGCCGGTGTGAAGGAACTCTGGTTCACGCATTATTCTCCTTCCATGCCGAATCCCGGTATCTATCTTGATGATGTGAAAATGATCTTTCCGAATGCGGCTGCCGCTTCAGACGGACAGAAGAAAGAATTGTCTTTTGAGGACTGAATATGTTTGATTTTGTGATTAATCCGGCCGGAGCTTCCGGTCATACGGGAGAAGTCTGGAAACAGACGGAAGAAATACTGAAAGCAGGTGATGTTTCCTACCGGGTGCATTTCTCATCACGCGAAACCGGTGTTGAAGAGATTGTCAGAGAGCTGACTTCATCCGGTGAGGATATTTCCCTTGTGATTGTCGGCGGTGACGGCACAATGAATCAGGCGGTCAACGGTATTGCGGATTTTTCCCGGACGAAAGTCGGTTTCATTCCCTGCGGTTCGGGAAATGACCTTGCGAGGTCTCTCGGTCTGTCAGATGATATTAAAAGGAATGTCGAAACAATCCTCCGGAACACGGTAATCCGTAATCTGGATGTCGGCGAAGCAAAGCTTTTCGGCTGCACCGGTTATCCGCAAGGGGAAACGGTCGTCCGCCGGTTCAACAACGGCGCGGGGATCGGTTTTGACGCGCAGGTCTGTGAGGAAGCGGATATTTCAAAAGCCAAGGACTTTCTGAATAAGCTGAAACTCGGCAAACTGGTCTATATCACAACGGCACTGAAGACAATATTCAATGCTCCGCGGATCGAAGCGGAGATTACGACAGACGGTGAAGTCAAGAAATTCAATGCGCTTCTGATGGCTTCCGTCATGAATGAACCGTATCAGGGCGGCGGCTTCAAATTCGCGCCTGATGCCGAGCCGACAGATGCGCTGACGGATATCTGTATTGTGAACAATGTATCCCGTTCTGACTTTTTCCGGATTTTTCCTTCCGCATATAACGGAAACCACATCCGCTATAACGGCGTCTATATATACAGAGCGGCAAGGGTATCCGTGAAACTGGCCAAACCCATGTGGGTGCAGACAGACGGAGAAGTGGTCGGAATGACTTCTCATATGGAGGTGACGGTCCTTCCCCGGACGCTCAACATGCTTGTTTAGCAAAGGGAGGAAACACATGAAAAAGAACATCCTGATGTCTTTGATGCTTGCGGCAGCACTGCTTTCCGGCTGCGGCAGTCAAACGGCAGCGTCCGGCAAAAATGAAGCGGCAGAGACAGAGTATGAGGCTTCCGGAACAGCCGCCATGGATTATGAGCCGGATGAAAATGCTTACAGCGAAGAAGCGAAAAACGAATCTGTTCCTCAGGAGGAAACAGATCCGGCTGTCTATCAGGAAAAACTCGTTTACCGGGGCAGTCTGTCCATCGAGTCGCTGACTTATGATGATACGCTGAAGAACATACGTGAGCTTGTAGGCAAGTACGGCGGCATTACCGAAAATGAATCGGAGTCGGATGATAACTACGGATGGTATTCCGATCATTATCAGCCGAAGAGAAATCTCTGGATGACGGTCAGAATTCCGACGGAAAAGTATCAGCAGTTTCTGCAGGACATGGAAGGAACTGGCAAAGTCATCAGCCGTTCTTCCGATGTGGAAAACATCACCCGCAGATACAATGACACTTCCGTTCAGATTGAAGCGCTGCAGCAGCAGGAGGAAAGACTCTTGGATATGATGTCCAAAGCCGAAACGATCGAGGATATGATTCTGGTCGAAACAAGGCTGACGGAAGTTCAGACTCAGCTGAATCAGCTGCGTACGGATCTGAATGTGATGGATACGGATGTCAGATATTCAACAGTGACGATCAGTCTGAGAGAAGTTCACGAATACACAGAATATAATCCGACTTTCGGCGAACGGCTCGCGAACGCCTTCAGCAAGGGCTGGGATAACTTCACCGGTCTGATTGGCGACCTGATTATTCTCGCTGTTATGCTTTGGCCGCTGATTCTGATTGTGGCTGCTGTCATCTTTGCGGCGCTGACAGTCCGCGGAAGAAAGAAAAAAGCCGCTGCGGCTGAAAAAACAGGTAAGGAAATTCTGTAAACAGATTGAGGTCTTCCGGAAGGAAGATCTTTTCTTTCCGGCAATAAAAAAGCCTGCATATGCAGACTGAATATAACCGAAGCATTCTGCTTCATATGGTCAGGCGTGCTTGACGGGATTCGAACCCACGACCTTTGGCTTCGGAGGCCAACACTCTATCCAACTGAGCTACAAGCACATTGCCTGAATATTTTAGCACAACATGACCAAACAAGAAAGAAAAGAAATGTGCTATATTTTCACCGACGGGAGGAATGCATGAAATATCTTTTCGATCTTCACACACATACCATCGCAAGCGGTCATGCCTACAGCACGCTGCAGGAAAACATCGCTGCCGCACGGGATGCCGGACTGAAGTATTACGGTTTCTCCGATCATACGGGAAGCGATCATCAGGATGCGTTCCGGAACAGCTGGTTTACGAATTTCAAGGTGATCCCGCGGGAGATATACGGCGTTCATGTTCTGCGGGGAGCGGAAACAAATCTGATTGATTACGAAGGACATTATGATCTTTCACATAAGACTGCCGCAAAACTCGATTACATGATTCTGTCCATTCACGGAAACACATATGAGACATCCACCGCCGAAGTGAATACGGAATCACTGATCAAAGCGATGAAAGACCCTTATGTCAGGATTATCGGTCATCCCGATGACGGAAGATTTCCTCTGCTTGCGGAACCGCTGGCAGCGGCGGTCAGAGAAAACGGTGTTCTTCTGGAGCTGAACAATTCATCGCTGAGGGAAGGGACACACAGGACCAATACAAGAGAAAACAATCTGGAATTACTGCGGGCATGCATGAAATGCGGGACAATGATCTGTCTTGGCTCAGATGCCCACATCAGTTTTGATGTCGGCCGCTTCCGTGAAGCCGAAACGCTTCTTGAAGAGACCGGTTTTCCTGATGAACTGATTGCCAACCTTACGGAAGAGGGACTTTCCCGGATTATCGGAGACAAAAAAGCGTATTGACTTTAAACATGCGCTGGGTTTAAATGTGTACAGTCAAAAGAAATGAGGTATGCCTATGCCGTTTTTCAGAACTTCTGTTTCATCTGAATCCGCATTAATCAATCTGCCTTGTTTTCTGATTGACTCAATGATCCGGTTTCTGTGAGTGTTTCTCAGGGAAACTGTTTTTTTGAAGGGAGGCGGAAATGAGAAGTATTATCGACATTCTGGATCTTTCCACGGAGGAGATTAATGAACTCGTCCATACGGCGGAGGATATCATTGCCCATCCGGCAGACTATGCGGAAATATGTCACGGGAAGAAACTTGCGACACTGTTCTTTGAACCGAGTACAAGAACGAGACTGAGCTTTGAAGCCGCAATGTATGAACTGGGCGGAAATGTCATCGGCTTTTCCGAGGCAAACAGTTCCTCGGCTGCCAAGGGTGAAAGTGTTTCGGATACGGTAAAGACCGTCAGCTGCTACGCGGATATCATTGCGATGCGGCATCCGAAAGAGGGCGCTCCGAGGGTGGCTTCCATGGCTGCTTCCATACCGGTGATCAATGCCGGTGACGGCGGTCATAATCATCCGACACAGACACTGGCGGACCTTCTGACAATCTACCGTCACAGACATTCCTTTTCAAATCTGAAGCTCGGACTCTGCGGTGACCTGAAATTCGGACGGACCGTTCATTCACTTCTGAATGCCATGTCACGCTATGAAGGACTGGAAGTAGTACTGATCTCACCTGATGAGCTGAAACTGCCCAGCTATGTCAAGAAGGACGTGCTGCAGAAAAACAATATCCCGTATGTTCAGACGGAAAACCTGGAAGAGGCGCTTCCCGGACTGGATATCATCTATATGACACGTGTGCAGAGAGAACGGTTCTTCAATGAAGAGGACTATCTCAGACTGAAGGATACGTATATCCTGACGCCGGACAAACTGAAAGGGACGCGTGATGATCTGATGATCATGCATCCGCTGCCCAGAGTGAATGAGATCTCCGTTGCGATTGATGATGATCCCCGGGCATGTTATTTCGAGCAGGTGCTCAACGGCAAGTATATGCGTATGGCACTGATCATGAAGCTGCTGAAGGAGGCTGGAACAATATGAATATCGACTCCATACAGAACGGAATAGTAATCGACCATATCAAGGCCGGATACGGCATGAAGCTGTATCAGATTCTCGGACTGGACAGGCTTGACTGCACGGTGGCACTGCTGAAGAATGTCTCATCCGTCAAATACGGCAGGAAGGATATCATCAAGATTGACCGTGAAATGGAAGTCAATCTGGATGCGGTCGGCTTTGTGGATCCCAATGCCACCATCGTACTGATCCGCGACGGAAAGATCATCGAAAAGAAAAAGATTGATCTGCCGGAAACACTGACGGATATCATTAAGTGTAAGAATCCCCGCTGCATTTCCCAGACAGAACAGGAAATCAAACACGTCTTCCGCCTGACTGACAGGGAAAATCACATATACCGCTGTCTCTATTGTGAGACCAAGGCAAGTATCTGAGACTGCTGAAGCAGTCTTTTTTAACCCCCTGAGGGGCTTACGGAGTAAAAAACGACGCCTTATAATCAATTCAGAAATGAAATGGTGAGGATAGGATTATGCATATGGCAGACGCACTTCTGTCACCGGGAGTGGCAGCGGGAATGTACGCGGCTTCAGCTGTGGCGGCAGGTCATTCGATCCGTGTACTGAAAAACAAAGATGATGAAAACAAACTTCCGGTAATGGCTGTTTCGGCAGCGCTTGTATTTGCCGGACAGATGATCAATTATACGATTCCGGGTACAGGTTCCTCAGGACATCTGTGCGGCGGTATGATGCTTTCGGCACTGCTCGGACCGGAAGCAGGTTTTCTGTCAATGATTGCAGTATTGACCATACAATGTCTGTTCTTCGCCGACGGAGGATTGATGGCCCTCGGGGCGAATATATGGAATATGGCATTTTACGGATGCTTTGTCGGGTATTATCTGATCTGGCGGCCCATCATGCGTCAGGAAAAGCTTGACCTGAGACTCAGAATCGTACTTGCGTCGATTCTCGGCTGTGTCATCACACTGCAGCTTGGCGCCTTGTCGGTTTGTATAGAAACGACACTTTCGGGAATTACGGAACTGCCGTTCGGTACATTTGCCGGACTGATGCTGCCGATTCATCTGGCGATCGGACTTGTTGAAGGATTGATTACTTCAGCAGTATTGTTGTTTGTATACAGCGCAAGACCCGAACTGCTTTCCGGCATAAACGAAGAAGAGAAAAAAGAAGGAAGAATGTCGGTGAAGGGTGTTGTCGCGGTTCTCGCAGTTCTGACTGTTCTTGTCGGCGGCGGACTTTCTCTGAAGGCAAGCGCTAATCCGGATGGTCTCGAATGGGCACTGTTCGGCAATGCCGAAGAAGGCTATGCGGAGAATATGGGACTGGATGAAGAGAACTTCGGCAATTCAAGTTCCGTATCCGATGCCGCTCAGGCGGTACAGGATACAACTTCATTCCTGCCTGATTATTCATTTGCGGGCAGTGACAGTGAACTCGGCACAACGGTTTCGGGTATTGTCGGCTCCGGCATTGTGGCTCTGGCTGCGGTGGGAATCTGCCTGGCAGGGGGCTTCTTCCGTAAGAAAAAGACGGTGTAAATGGACAGAATTGATCGTGCGGTAAATGATTTAAGAGAAATGGATGAACTGGCATCAGGTGATTCGCCGGTTCATCATTTTTCTGCTTTGGCGAAGCTGACAGTAACAGTTGTTTACATTCTGACTGCAGTTTCGTTTTCCCCGTACGATGCCAGCGGTCTTCTGATGATGGTGTTCTATCCGCTGATGATTTTCCAGATTACCGGTATTCCGTTCAGGACATATCTGTATAAGATGCGTTTTGTACTGCCGCTTGTTCTGTTTGTCGGTCTGTTTAATCCGCTGTTTGACAGACGGGTAATGCTTGTTCTTGGCGGACTGAAAATTACCGGCGGAATGATTTCCATGTTTACATTGATGATCAAGGGGATGTTCTGTCTCAGCGCGTCTTTTCTGCTTGCGGCGACAGTCAGAATCGATGATCTCTGCGCTGCTTTGAGAAAGATACACATGCCGGATATGATTGTTACTCTGCTGCTGCTGACATACCGCTATGTTTCAGTGCTGCTTGATGAAGCGTCCATCATGAATGAGGCATATCATCTGCGTGCTCCCGGCCAGAAGGGAATTCATGTTTCCGCCTGGGGATCCTTCTTCGGACAGCTTTTGCTGAGAAGCTTTGACAGGGCGCAGGAGCTGTATGAATCCATGCGGCTGAGGGGATACCGCGGGGAATTTCCCTATGCGCGCGCCGAAAAAGAAAAGGGAAGAGATTTTCTTTACGCAGCGGGATGGATTCTGTTTTTTGTTCTCTGCCGTTATGTGAATATTCCGGTTCTTCTCGGACGGCTGTTTGTGAGGTGAATGTATGATTGAAGTGAAAAATGTATCGTATTCCTATGATTCGGGAAATGAAGTTCTGCATGATATTTCCTTTACTGCCGGAAAGGGCGAGCGTATCGGACTGATCGGCGCCAACGGAGCGGGAAAGTCAACTTTGATGAAGGCGATGCTCGGACTGATTCCCTTCAGCGGTGCAATCAGACTGTTCGGCACCGAAGTCCGTAAGGATACTCTTTCAGAGATCCGCAGCCGCACGGGTTACGTTCTGCAGAATTCCGACCATCAGATGTTCATGCCGAAAGTGTATGATGACATGATGTTCGCGCCGCGCAACTACGGGCTTTCCGAAGAAGAAACGGAACAGCGCATTGACCGTGTTCTGAAGCAGCTGAATATCGAAGATCTCAAATACCGCTACAATCATAAGATTTCCGGCGGTGAAAAGAAGATGGCTTCCATTGCGGTCATTCTCGTTATGGAGCCGGAACTGATCATCATGGATGAACCGACAGCCAGTCTTGATCCCCGCAACCGCAGAAAGGTGATCAATGCGGTTAACAGCCTTGATGCGGGCAGAATCATCACCTCCCATGATCTGGATATGATCAGGGAAACATGTGACAGGGTAATTCTGCTGAATGAAGGCAGAATCGAAGCAGACGGAAAAGCGCCGGAAATACTCTCTGATAAAGAACTTCTTGAAAGGTGCGGACTTGAGCTTCCTTTGTCGATGCAGTAAAAAAACGCATTATTTCAGCAGTTTGTCAATTGCCGTATTCATGCGTTCGATTGCTTCATGATCATGATGTTCCACAGCATCCACAATGCAGTGGTCTAGATGTTCTTTCAGCAGTATTTTGGAAATCTGATTGATTTCTCCTCTGACAGCAGCCAGCTGGATCAGAACATCCGAGCAGTCTTCGCCGCGTTCCACCATGCTTTTGACGGACTCGAGATGTCCGACGGAGCGGGAGATACGGTTGATAATCCTGCGGATCTGTTCCGGATCATGAGTATGGCTGTGTGTATGGCCATGGGCATGTGTATGCATATGTGTATGTTCACTCATGACAGTAATTTTAGCAGATTCAGACATATAATGCATGCCGGATACCCTCGGGATTGAGGATATCTCCCGGAATATATAAAAATCTCCCGCGGGAGATTTTTGTTATGCCTTTTTGGTTCCGAGTCGGTTGATGCCGCAGATCATTAATGCCGTGCCGGCAGCGGAAGCGATGACACCGACAAGAACAACATTGGATACCGACATGAACTGGAACAGCTGACCGCCGACAAAGCTTGCCAGCAGACCGCCCACTGTGAGGGTGATGCCAAGTACTGCCTGACCTTTGTTTCTGTCTTCCGGTGCGACGTTTTCATTGGCGAAATATACACCGGCAGGAGTCAGCACTGCATAGCTGAGCATCTGCAGCAGCATGACCGCATAGAACATCGGTACATTCGGACAGATCCACATCAGGAAGTGCTTGAGGGTATAGAAGACAGATGCAATCAGCATCAGCTTATTGACGGAAGTTTTCTCAAGGAGTTTGCTGAAGAGGAACATTGTCGGAAGTTCCGCCATCGCGGCGATAAACAGCGCGTTGCCCTGAACGGATTCAACAGCAGCCGTACTGCCGCTTCTTTCCAGAATATGGGCGACGATCTTTGCCATGTATGTATTCACCAGCATGTGGCAGAAGTACATGAGAATCAAAGCACAGACGACAGGAACGATCTTTCCGTACTTTTTGAAGAATGCGGCATATGACAGATTGGCGGCAGGTGCCTCTTCTGTCTGTTCCGCTGCTTTTTCCGCTTCCGCCGAAGGTGTCGGCATCAGCTGTACAAGGAAGAAACAGAGCACGGCAAACAGGCAGATGTACCAGGGCAGTACGTTCTTTCCGAGCCAGCCCCACAGCTGTCCGAGAAGTGAAGAGCCGATCGCATACGCGCCAGAACCCACACCTCTGCCCAGACCGTAGTTGATTGTCTGACCGTCCTTCTCATAGATGAATGCCATGGAGTTGAAGAACGGAAGGCTGACTGCAGCGCAGAAGAAGCAGGCAATTGTCACAATCATCATTGCGAACGAACCGTTCGGCAGAATACCGAGCAGTACTGCAAGAGCCGCAGTGAGGATCATGGCACCTGAGATGAACTTTTTCTCATCAATCTTGTCGGATTTGTCTATGATACTGCCGGCGAGAGGCTGACCGATCAGACCGCAGATACTGATTGCGGTAATGATGATGCCTACGGTGCCGTCCGAAAATCCGCTTTGAGACAGAAAATTGTAAGCGTAACCGGATGTTGCGCATACAAGAAACATGAATGCCGCATTAATCACAGCGTACTTCAGATTCAGATTTTTATATTTCATATCCCATACTCTCCTTGGAAAATATCATATCATTCTTTTCCGGGGACTTGCATAAATGATGTTTTGAGGTATCTGAAAAACTGTCTGAATCATCTGCTGTTTTTGGTAGAATATGATCGACAGGTGCGCCAGTTCGGCGTCAGTAATATAGCAGGGTGAAACACCCTGTCCGGTAAAGCCGCAGCGGGAAAACCGCACGTACGGTTCTGTGAGGGGTGGCAGGCAAGCCTTTCACATACAGTTTTAGGAAGGAGTGTCGAGCTTGCCTACTCGACGAGAAAATATGAACAGGGAAGAATATCAGGAATGGATCTGTTCGCAGACCAGTGACAAGTACAGAATCATCACCGGATTTGAGAGGGAAATCCGTCTTGAGACGGACTATGCGACCGGTTTTGTGGTCTTCTATGACCAGGATATTGTCGAGCTGATGATCAAGCGGAAGGAAAACAGTGAGACATGTTTCTATCTGCATTTCCAGCTGAAGGATGAAGAGCACGCGAAAAACCTCTTTCGCGAAATGACGGAAGTGCTGATCGGACTGCAGGAACATAAGAAACTCAGGATACTGCTGACATGTTCGAGTGCTCTGACAACGAGTTTCTACGCTCAGGAACTCAACAAGGCAGCGGAAACACTTCAGCTTGACTATGTGTTCAGCGCTGTTTCATTCAGTCATATCTATGAAAAGGGATTCGATTATGATGTCATTCTGCTGGCGCCGCAGATTCAGTATGAATATCCGAAGGTGAAGGAGATCTTCAAAGACCAGATTGTTCTCAAGATTCCGGCATCCGTATTTGCCAGATACAGTACGGGCGGACTGATCGAACTGATTATGCAGGAAAAAAACGAATACGACAGGGAAAGGGAAGCAATCCGGATCAAAAAAGCGGATGATCCCTTTGAGAATGAATACCGGATACTGACGCTTTGTCTGATTAATCATAAGAATATGTACCGGTTCGGTTACCGGATCTATGACCATGGAAAGAGAACACTGGATAAGGAAGTCATCAAGCCGACATTCGGTCTTTCGGATATCGAGGACCTGATGGATTACATTGTCGCAAGGCATAAGAATATCGACGCTATCTCCCTTGCTGTTCCCGGTGTTACGTATCATGGTACGCTGAATCACCGCGGATACGGTTTCATCAATCTTGATTTCGGGATTGATCTGACAAATAAATACGGCATCCCGGTTATTCTCATTAATGATGTCAATGCGCTTGCCCTTGGTTATCACGCGATTCACGAAGAGGAGAAGAACATGGTGTTCTATTTCCAGCCGAGAGGATACGCCCAGCCGGGAGCCGGAGTAATCATCAATGACAGACTCTATACGGGAAGACTTCACGCGGCAGGTGAAATCGGATACGCAGTCAGAGCGTTTGTGGATCATCCCGATGATAAGATCATGACACCGGAAGGCGCAATGGAAGTGGTGTGTGCCGGACTGATTTCGTATATTGCCGCAATTGCGCCGGAAAAGATCATTCTTTACAGTGAACTGACACCGAATGTTGATGAGATAAAGGCATATATCAGCAGGAGCGTGGATGAGAAATATATTCCGGACATCCGTCATGTGACCAGACTGAAGAAATATATGCTGCCGGGAGCGATGATTCACTGCATGGACGTATTCAAGGAAATGCCGGAGTGGACCAGTCAGGTCAGAAAGAAAAATCATCCGGAAGACCGGCAGGACTAGCCGGATTTGCGCCGTATCATATCTGTATGATAAAGTACTGAACAATGGAGGACTGAATATGACGGATAAGATCACAATGAAAACACCGCTTGTTGAAATTGACGGTGATGAGATGACAAGAATCCTCTGGAAGATGATCAAGGATGAACTTCTGCTTCCGTTTGTTGATTTGAAGACGGAATACTATGATCTCGGTCTGGAGTACCGTGATCAGACAGATGATCAGGTGACGGCAGATGCTGCCGAAGCAATCAAAAAGTACGGTGTGGGTGTGAAATGCGCGACAATCACCCCGAACAAGGCAAGAATGGATGAATATCATCTGAAGGAAATGTATAAAAGTCCCAACGGAACACTGCGGGCAATTCTTGACGGCACTGTTTTCCGCGCGCCGATTCTCGTGAAGGGTATTTCACCTGCAGTAAGACAATGGGAAAAGCCGATTACGATTGCCCGTCATGCCTATGGCGATGTATATAAGAATACGGAATTCCGGGTTCCCGGTAAGGGTACGGCAAAACTGGTTTTTGAAGCGGAAGACGGAACAAGGACAGAACAGACAATATTCCGTTTTGAAGGACCCGGTGTTCTGCAGGGAATGTACAATATCGACAGTTCGATTGAGAGTTTTGCCAGAAGCTGTTTTGCCTATGCGCTGAATCTGAAGCAGGATCTCTGGTTTGCGTCTAAAGATACAATCTCAAAGGTCTATGACGGTCAGTTCAAAGAGATTTTCCAGCGGATCTATGATGAGGAATACAAAGAGAAATATGAGAAGGCAGGCATTACGTATTTCTATACGCTGATCGATGATGCGGTTGCCCGTATCATGAAATCCAAAGGCGGCATTGTATGGGCGTGCAAGAACTATGACGGTGATGTATTCTCGGATATGCTGAGTTCCGCGTTCGGATCTCTTGCCATGATGACTTCCGTGCTTGTTTCACCGGACGGCTGTTATGAATATGAAGCGGCGCACGGTACCGTTCAGCGTCATTACTACAGGCATCTTGCCGGAGAACAGACAAGCACCAACTCTGTTGCGACAATCTTTGCCTGGACCGGCGCGCTCCGCAAGCGGGGAGAGCTTGACGGAACACCGGAACTGATCCGGTTTGCGGATACTCTGGAAAAGGCAGTGATTGAAACGATTGAATCCGGAACAATGACAAAGGATCTCGCGCTGATTACAACACTTCCCGATCCCAATCCCGTAAACAGTCTTGAATTCATTCAGGCAGTCAGGAAAAAACTGGAAGGGATGCTGTAGGACACCGCTTTGCCGGTAATCATCAGAATATGAAAAAATGAAGGAAATTTGATGTTTCCTCCATTTTTTTTCTTATTCCTCAATGTATACGCGCTTCATGACCACCGGTGTAAGCGGCTTGTCACGGAAGTTTGTTCTTACGGATGCGATTTCATCAACCGTATCCAGTCCTTCAACGACATGACCGAATGCGGCATAGCTTCCGTCAAGATGCGGGGCGTCCGCATGCATGATAAAGAACTGGGAAGAGGCACTGTCCGGATCCATTGCGCGGGCCATGGAAATGACACCTCTTGTATGTTTGATCGGGTTATTGAAGCCGTTTGCGGCAAATTCGCCTTTGATTGTGTTCTTTGAACCGCCGGTTCCGTTGCCGAGCGGATCACCGCCCTGAATCATGAAACCTTTGATTACACGGTGGAATGTCAGGCCGTCATAGAAGCCTTCCTTTACAAGTTTCAGGAAATTGGCTGCTGTAACAGGGGCTGCCTTTTCATCAATCTCAAGCTTGATGATGCCGCCGTTGTCCATCTCAATAATAACCATTGTTTTCTCCTTATTTCAAATGCCAGATGTCACGGTTGTAATCGTTGATTGTACGGTCACTGGAGAAGAAGCCTGCCTTGGCAACATTGACAAGGGACTTTCTCTTCCACCATGCCTGGTTCTCATAATCAACAAGCGCTGTTTCCTTGACTGCGACATAACTCTGCAGATCAAGCAGGGTCATGAACCAGTCCTTGTTGATGAGATTGTCACGTACTTCATTCAGCATGTCCGCATCACCGATCGCTGTGAGTTCCGGGCCGGTAATGAAGTCGATGACATTGCGGATCATTTCATCGCCATAGTAGTAATCGGAAGCGTGATAGCCGTTTGTTGCATACAGATTGATGACTTCATCGGAAGTGCGTCCGAAGATGTAAATGTTGTCACCGCCGACAAGCTGTCTGATTTCAACGTTGGCACCATCGGCAGTGCCGAGTGTAACCGCGCCGTTTAACATGAACTTCATATTGCCTGTTCCAGAAGCTTCCTTGGAAGCCAGGGAGATCTGCTCGGAGATATCACATGCGGGGATTGCGATCTCCGCTTTGGCAATATTGTAGTTTTCCATCATGATGACTTTCAGCCAGGGAGATACCTGAGGATCCTTGTTGATGAGTTCCTGCAGGCAGAGAATCAGATGAATGATATTCTTTGCCATCCTGTATGCAGGGGCAGCCTTGGCACCGAAGATAACCGTAATCGGTCTCGGAGGAAGGATGTTGTTCTTGATCTGCATGTATTTGAAGATGACCCAGAGCGCATTCAGCTGCTGTCTCTTGTATTCATGCATTCTCTTGACCTGAGCGTCAAAGACTGAATCGGGATTGAGTTCAATGCCTGTGTCTCTCTTGATGAATTCCGCCAGTCTTTCCTTATTGTGTCTCTTGATGTCAAACATCTGACTGAGAACATTCTCATCGTTATAATACTGCATCAGATTTTCCAGATGACCTGCGTCTTTCTTCCAGTTTTCACCGATCAGCGTATCGATCAGGTTGGAAAGATCATGGTTACAGTGCATGATCCATCTTCTGAATGTGATGCCGTTTGTCTTGTTGTTGAACTTCATCGGATAATGGATGAAGAAGGGATGCAGTTCCTGATTCTTCAGGATTTCGGTATGCAGAGCCGCAACACCGTTGATGGAATGCGACAGATGCATATCCATACGCGCCATATGTACTCTGTTGTCATGATCGATGATACGGAGATTGGGATCTGCGTGGTATGCGCAGGCAACACCGTAGTCAAGCGCTTCAATGTAGGGAATCAGGTGTGGGACAACTTCCTGCAGATATTCCAGAGGCCATTTTTCAAGAGCTTCGGCGAGGATCGTATGGTTCGTATAGCCGCATACACCGGTAACGATGTCCGTTGCCCGGCGCATTGTAATGCCTTCCTCAACAAGCAGTCTGATGAGCTCGGGAATTACCATGGAAGGATGTGTGTCATTTATCTGTACCGCTACATAGTGATGAAGCTGACTGAGGTCATGACCTTTTTTCTTTTCTTCACTGATGATCAGCTGAGCCGCATTGGAGACCATGAAGTACTGCTGATAGATACGCAGCAACTGACCGTCTTTGTCGGAATCATCCGGATACAGGAACAGCGTCAGGTTCTTCGCAATGTCCTTCTTATTGAAACTGATTCCTTCATCGACGATGGATTCATCAATTGTATCCAGATCGAACAGATGCAGAGTATTCTTGCCGGCTTTATAACCGATGACATCCATATCATACATATGGGACATATAAGTCTTTCCGGCAAGCTGTACAGGGAAAGATACGCCGGTGTCTTTCAGCATATTCGCTCCGCCGAGCCACTGGTCAGGGACTTCATACTGCTTCAGATTTCTGAATTCCTGACGGAAGAGTCCGTAATGGTAATTCAGACCGATACCGTCACCGCACATGTCAAGTGTGGCAATCGAATCCAGGAAACATGCGGCCAGACGTCCGAGACCGCCGTTGCCGAGGGAAGGTTCCTTTTCACAGCGCTCCACTGCGTGAATGGATTTTCCGTGCGTATTCAGAATGTTCTTCACGGAGTCATAGATATCAAGGTTAATGAGATTCTTGCCCAGCTGACGACCGACCAGGAATTCGGCACTGATATAATAAAGCTTCTTATTGCCCTCGATCGGAGGTACTGCGTCGGCTCTCTCTTTAACCAGTTTCACGAGAGCTGTGTACAGTTCTTCATCAGAAGCATCTTCGACTGATTTTCCGAGAATTGATACCAGCTTGTTTTCAAGTTCCATCTTTTTTCTCCTTTTCCTGTTTTCCATTGTTTTCATGGAAAAACATTCCTGAATAAGATACACTAAAATGCAGAATAAGGGAAGTGAATTAAATGACGAAAAAAGCTGGAATACTGATGCCTGTTGCCTCTCTTCCGGGCAGACACGGATGTGGAAATTTCGGAAAGGAAGCATATGACTTTGTGGATCTCTGTCAGAAGGCAGGACTTTCCATATGGCAGATTCTGCCCCTGAATCCGCTCGGATACGGCAATTCACCGTATCAGCCGTATTCATCATATGCGATGGATGATATTTATATTTCACTGGACAAACTGGCCGAAGCAGGTCTGATTCAGCGCGCACCGAGCTATAACCGGAGGGCGGATCAGATTGATTATGAGAGAGTCAGAAAGTTCCGGGAACCGTATCTGCGGGAGGCATTCCGCAATTTTAAACCCGATCTGAATTATACGAATTTCAGTTATCAGGACTGGATGCGTAACTATGCGGTCTTCATGACATTCAAGAAGGCAAACGGCATGAAGTGCTGGCTTGAATGGCCGGAAGACATGAAGAATCAGCCGGCGGAGAACAAGGTTGATCTGAAGGAATATGAGGATGAGATCCTGTATCAGATCTTCCTGCAGTATATGCTTTATCTGCAGTGGAAGGATCTGAAGCAGTATGCCAATGACCGCGGTATTGAAATCATGGGGGATATACCGTTCTATGTCGGAATTGACAGTTCCGATGTCTGGGCATCAAGACAGAACTTCCTGCTTGATGATGACGGCCGGCCTGTCTTTATCGCCGGTGTACCGCCGGATTATTTCTCGGCGACAGGACAGAGATGGGGCAATCCGATCTATGACTGGGAATATATGAAAAAGGATGAATTCGGCTTCTGGATTGACCGTCTGGCATATACTTCCAGACTGTTTGATGTTGTCAGAGTCGATCATTTCCGGGCGTTTGACACATACTGGAAGATCAAGGCGACATGTCCGACCGCAATTGACGGTGAATGGGTTGAGGCGCCGGGCTATGCTCTGTTTGATACATTGTTTGAAAAACTGGACGACATTGAAATCGTTGCCGAGGATCTCGGAGATCTGCGGGATGAAGTTCTGGTGCTGAGAGATCATTACAATTTCCGCGGCATGCGCGTAATTCAGTTCTCTTTTGATCCCTATATGCTTGAAGAGGGAGATAAGGAACATCTGCTTGTCTATACCGGAACACATGACAATGATCCGATCATGTCATGGTACAGCGTGCGTCCGGCATGGCAGAAGCGGAAAATGAGAAAGGGACTTTCCCGCAGCGGATTTACAAAGAAGAGTTTTGTTTCAAATGTGATCGCGTATTCCCTCAGCCGGAAAGCCGATATGGTTATCATTCCGATGTGGGACTGGCTGCATATGGGACATGAAGCACGGCTGAATACGCCGGGTACTGTCGGCGCGCCGAACTGGATGTGGCGTCTGCAGTCACTTTCCAAATTTGCCCGTAAGACAAATGAAATCAGGGAACTGTGTGAGACAACGGGAAGAGTAGGAAAATAAGACTGTCTGAAGGAGGTTTGCATGAGCATTATTCTGGATATCATAAAAGCAATTCTGTTCGGCATCCTGCAGGGGATTACGGAATGGCTGCCCATCAGCGGCACCGGCCATCTGATCCTGATGCAGTCTTTTCTGAACCTGAATCTGTATGAGGATGCAGTTCAGAATGCCGCATTCTGGAATATGTATAAAACCGTTATTCAGCTGGGAAGCATCTTTGCCGTTCTGTTCCTGTGTTCAAGAACGCTGAATCCGTTCCGCAAAGGAATAAAACCGGCAGTGAAAAGAGGAGTGATCCGGCTCTGGATCAAGATTCTGATTGCTTCCGTTCCGATCGGCATTGCCGGTATTCTGTTCAGTGACAGGATGGGCGGAATTATGAGTACGCCTCTGATTGTTGCGCTGGCATTGATTATATACGGTATATTGTTTCTTCTTCTGGAACGGCGTAACAAGCCGCCTGTTGTAAAGAAACCGGGTTCGATTTCCTATATGCAGGCTTTTGAGACAGGTCTGTTTCAGCTTCTGTCGCTGATTCCCGGCACAAGCCGTTCGGCAAGTGTCATTCTCGGTACGACCGCTCTCGGTTTTGACCGTTATAC